>JADZBA010000075.1 GCA_020852355.1 Alphaproteobacteria bacterium | reverse complement strand
GGGCCTCGAAGTTCTTCCGCAGCGCCGTGTTGCGCTCGATCCGCGTCCGGCCGGTGTCGTTGATGCCTTCCATGTAGTTGACGCTGCCCGGCTTGTAGTCGATCTCCCAGGTCTCGATGTCGGCGGCGCCGACGACCATCTGCACCGCGACCTCGCGCATCGCCGGCAGGTCGGGCGCGATGCCGAACACGTCCTTCAGGTTGCGGGTGCCGACCCAGTAGTCCCGCGTCGGGTCGATCAGCGTCACCGCCCCGGGCGCGCCGATGGAGACCGCGAGCAGCCGGCGCGGATGCAGGTAGAAGAAGCGGTGGGCGAAATGTCCGCCGCCCGAGAAGCCGAACATCATGAACCTGTCGAACCGGGTGCCGAGCCGCTCGCCGACCTCGTCGACCATCGCCAGCAGCACCTCGTCGTAGCGGATGTCGCCCTCGCGCAGATACTTGAAGCCCTCGGGATTGCCGTCACCGCGCACGCCCACCGGGAACAGCGGCGAGAGCACGAGGCACTTGTTGAACCGGCAGAACTCCGCGAAGGCGTCGCGATAGACCGTCATCGTGCGGCCGGTGCCGTGGACGGTGACGATCAGCGTGTGCCCGGCCGGGTCCTCGTCGAACGTCTGCGGCACGTACATGCAGTAGGGGAAGCGCGGGTCCGCCTTGCTGGCGAACACGGTGGTCGCACCGCGCTGGTACATCTTCTTGCGGCGCTCGTCGGCGACGTCCTTGGGAATGGCGGACATGGGGGCTCCCGCTGACGGGCGCCGGGACGGCGATCATCGCCGCCACCCGCGCCCGGGCCTGTCTGGAATTGCGCGAAGATACCGGTCGGCCGCGCCCGGGCAACAGCGGCGCTGGCCGACGCCTACTCCGCCTTGATGCCGAGCCTCTCGGCCAGCGCCTTCCAGCGCGCGAGATCGCCGGCGATGGTCGCCGCGAAGGCCTCGGGCGCGTCGCCGACCGGCGTCACGTCCTTCGCTTCGAGGTCGGCCCGGCCCTTGTCCGAGGCGACGAAGGCGCGGACCTCGCGGGCCAGCCGCTCGACGATCGGGAGGGGCGTCCCCGCCGGTGCCACGAAGCCGTACCAGAAGACGGTGTCGAAGCCGGCCACCCCCGCCTCCGCGAAGGTCGGCACGTCCGGCAGCACCTTGGAGCGCGCCGTCACCGCATAGGCCCGGAGCTGCCCGTCGCGGACCAGGCCGGCCGAGCCGGTGGGGTTGTCGAGGAAGGCCGAGACGACGCCGCTGATCACGTCGGGATAGGCCTGCGAGGCGCCGCGATAGGGGACATGCGTCAGGTCCATCCCGGTCAGGATCTTGAGCTGCTCGGAGAGCAGGTAGCCCAGGGTGGTGACGCCGACCGAGGCGTAGTTCACCTTGCCCGCATTGGCCTTGGTGTAGGCGATGAAGGACTTCAGGTCGGCGGCGGGAACGCCGCGGCCGGCCACCAGGATGTAGGGCGTGGTGCCGATCATGCTGATCGGGGCGAAGCCGGTCACCGGGTCGTACGGCACGTTCTTCTGCAGCACCACCGCCGCCGGATGGGTGCTGCTGGTGGCGATGCCGATGGTGTAGCCGTCGGGCGCGGCCTTGGCGACCGCATCGGCCCCGACGGTACCGCCGGCGCCGCCGCGGTTCTCCACCACCACCGGCTGGCCCAAGGCCGGGGCGATGCCGTTGGCCACGACGCGGGCGACGACGTCGGTGCCGCCGCCCGGCGGGAACGGCACGATCAGCCGGATCGGCCTCGCGGGGTAGTCGTCGGCGGCCGCCGGCAGCGCGGCCAGGCCGAGCGCCGCGGCGAGGACCAGCCGGGCGATCATCGGCCGCCCCGGCGCACCAGCGTGGGGTAGACCACCGCGTCGCCGCACTTGAACATCCACTCCATGTCCTCCTTCGAGAGGTATTCCGGCGTCGTGCCCTTCACCGCCGAGAGCATCTCGACGATGACGTTGCGCTTCACCTCCGAGACCAGGACGTTGGTGCGGTGGTAGGCCTCCGACACGCTGCGGCCCAGCACCGTGAAGCCATGGCGGCGCATGATGATGCAGTTGGTGTCCTGGATGAACGTCCGGATCGGCGCGACGTCCTCCTCGACGTTGAGATGGGCCGGCAGGTAGTGCGCCGGCTTCTGCATCAGGTAGGAGAAGGTGAGCGAGGTCGAGCGGATCTCCTCGTGGCCGGCCGCCAGGAAGGCGATCGTCTCGTCGTGGTGCAGGTGGATGACGCAGTTGACGTCGGGCCGCAGGCGCAGGATCTCGCGGTTCATCTGGTGGCCGACGGTGGTCGCGCGCTCGCCGTGCAGGATGCGGCCCCAGGGAATGTCGGTGATGACGAGGTCGTCCTCCGTCATCTCCTCCAGCGAGATGCCCTGCGGCTTGGCGTAGCAGATGCCGTCGGCGTGGGCGGGATGGGGCACGCGCACCGCCATGCCGCCGAGCGAGCTCTGGACGTAGCCGCGGTCGACCAGCATCCGCGCGTAGCGGACGTAGGTGGCGGCGACCGTGCGATCGAAGGTCACCGCCGGATCCGGGGTGTACTCGTTGACGAGATAGGTCGGCTTGGCGTCGTCGGGCATCGCGGCGCTCCTTGCGGGATGGCCTCGCGGATAGCGGCGCAAAGTGGAGCCCCGCGAGCGCGGGCGTGTCAAGGTTCCGGCGGAAACGCTATCGTCGCGCGGGGCCGCGGCGTGGGGGGCGCAACGGATGTCGGTGGGGGCGGCGGAGGCGCTGCCGGTGCGTCGGCTGCGCGGGCGCGGCGGACGGGACCTGGATCTCGGCATCCTCGGCTTCGGCGGCGCGCCGCTCGGCAACTATCCCAGGGCGATCGACGATGCGACGGCGGCGGCGACGCTGGATGCGGCGTGGGACGGCGGTGTGCGCTTCTTCGACACCGCGCCGCAGTACGGCCTGGGCCTCGGCGAGCGTCGCATGGGCGCCTTCCTGGCGCGCCGGCCGCGCGGGCAATTCGTGCTGTCGACCAAGGTCGGGCGCCTGCTGGTGCCGTGTGCGCCCGACGAGCGCGACGCGCGGCACTTCGTCGACGTGCCGCCCTGCCGCATCGTCTACGACTACGGCTACGACGGGGTGATGCGCTCGCTGGAGGCGAGCCGCGCGCGCCTCGGCATCGATCGCTTCGACATCGTCCACTGCCACGACATCGACGCCGGCACCGACGGCACCGGGCCGGTGATCGACGAGCGGATCGGCAGCTTCCTCGACGGCGGCTGGCGGGCGCTGGAGGCGCTGCGCGCGGCGGGCGACATCGCCGCCGTCGGCGCCGGCCTCAACTCCTGGCAGGTGTGCCAGCGCCTCGCCGATCTCGCCGACTTCGACCTCTTCCTGCTGGCCGGTCGCTATACGCTGCTGGAGCAGGGGGCGCTGGCGAGCTTCCTGCCGCTGTGTGCCGCGCGCGGCATCGCCGTCGTCGTCGGCGGCCCGTTCAACAGCGGCATCCTGGCGACCGGCGTCACGGCGGCCGCACGCTACGACTACCGCGCGCCCCCGGCCGAGGTGATCGCCCGCGTCGCGACCATCGAGCGCATCTGCCGCGCCCACGGCGTGGCGATGGCCGCCGCCGCCCTGCAGTTTCCCCTCGCCCACCCGGCCGTCGTCTCGGTGCTCGCGGGCGCCCAGGCGCCGGCGGAGGTCGCGGGCAACCTCGCGCTCCTGCGGGTGCCGATTCCGGCCGCCCTGTGGTCCGACCTCAAGGCGGCCGGCCTGATGCGCCGGGACGCGCCATGCTGAAGGGCGTCGACCCGATGCCGCGGCCGGAGCTGGACCGGGCGTTCCGCGCCCTCGTCGGCCGCCGGCTCG
>JADZBA010000074.1 GCA_020852355.1 Alphaproteobacteria bacterium | reverse complement strand
TCGGCGGCCAGGTCGACCGGGGGCGGCGCGCCGTCCTCGCGGCCGAGGATCTCCCGCAGGTACAGCGAGGCGCCGAACCAGCCGCGAGTCTCGCCGATCAGCATGATCGCCTGGCCGGAGGCGGCGAAGCCGACGCCTACGGTCCCGGCCACGTCGTCGACGAGGCCGACGCCGCCGATCGCCGGTGTCGGCAGGATCGCCTTGCCCTCGGTCTCGTTGTAGAGCGACACGTTGCCCGACACGACCGGGTAGTCGAGCACCCGGCAGGCCTCGGCCATGCCTTCGATGCAGCCGACGAACTGCCCCATGATCTCCGGCTTCTCGGGATTGCCGAAATTCATGTTGTCGGTGATGGCGAGCGGCCGCGCGCCGACCGCGGTCAGGTTGCGCCAGGTCTCCGCCACCGCCTGCCGGCCGCCCTCGACGGGGTCGGCGACGCAGTAGCGCGGCGTGCAGTCCGTGGTGATGGCGAGGCCCTTGCGCCGGCCGTGGACGCGCACGACGGCGGCGTCGCCGCCCGGCCGCTGCACGGTGTCGGCCATGACGGTCGAATCGTACTGCTCCCAGACCCAGCGCCGGCTGGCGAGGTCGGGGCAGGCGACGAGCCGCTCCAGCGCCTGCAGCGGGTCGGGGCAGGGCGGCACGTCGTCGACCGCGAGCACCGCCCGCTTCGGCGTGGCGGTCCAGGGCCGGTCGTACTGCGGCGCGGCATCGACGAGCGGAGCGACCGGCAGGTCGGCGAAGACCTCGCCGTGCATCCTGAGGATCAGCCGGCCGGTCTCGGTCACCTTGCCGATGACCGCGAAGTTCAGCTCCCACTTCTCGAAGATGCGCCGGGCCGTCTCCTCGCCGCCGGGGCGCAGGATCATCAGCATGCGCTCCTGGCTCTCCGAGAGCATGATCTCGTAGGGCGTCATGCCCTCTTCGCGCATCGGCACCCGGTCGAGGTCGAGCGTGATGCCGAGGCCGCCCTTGCCGGCCATCTCGACCGAGGATGAGGTGAGCCCGGCCGCTCCCATGTCCTGTATGGCGACGATGGCGTCCTGCGCCATCAGCTCAAGGCAGGCCTCGATCAGCAGCTTCTCGGTGAACGGGTCGCCGACCTGCACGGTCGGGCGCTTGGCCTCGGAATCCTCGGTGAACTCGGCCGATGCCATGGTGGCGCCGTGGATGCCGTCGCGCCCGGTCTTGGCGCCGACATAGACGACGTCGGTCCCGGGGCCGGCGGCGGCCGAGTAGAAGATGCGGTCGGTCCGCGCCAGGCCGACGGTCATCGCGTTGACCAGGATGTTGCCGTCGTAGGCGGGGTGGAAGTTGACCTCGCCGCCCACCGTCGGCACGCCGACGCAGTTGCCGTAGCCGCCGATCCCGGCGACCACCCCCGAGACGAGGTAGCGCGTGCGGGGATGGTCCGGCCGGCCGAAGCGCAGCGCGTTCATGTTGGCGATCGGCCTGGCGCCCATCGTGAAGACGTCGCGCAGGATGCCGCCGACCCCGGTCGCCGCCCCCTGGTAGGGTTCGATGAAGGAGGGGTGGTTGTGGCTCTCCATCTTGAAGATCGCGGCGTCGCCGTCGCCGATGTCGATGACGCCGGCGTTCTCGCCCGGGCCGCAGATGACCCACGGCGCAGTCGTCGGCAGCGTCCTCAGCCAGCGCTTCGAGGACTTGTACGAGCAGTGCTCGCTCCACATCACCGAGAAGATCCCGAGTTCGGTCAGGGTCGGCTCGCGGTCGAGGATCTTCAGGGCGCGTTCGTACTCTTCCGGGGTGAGCCCGTGCTGGGCGACGACCTCGGGGGTGATCGCGGCGTTCGGCAGGGTCACGCCAGCGCCCCGGCCAGGCCCTCGATCATCGCGCGTCCGTCGGTCCCGCCGAGCAGCGGGTCGCAGGCGCGTTCGGGATGCGGCATGAAGCCCAGCACCGTCTTCGCCTCGTTGAAGACCCCGGCGATATTGCGCCGGGCGCCGTTTGGGCTGGCCTCGGCCGCCACCGTGCCGTCGGGCAGGCAGTAGCGGAAGGCGATCTGCCCGCGCTCCTCCAGCCGGTCGAGCGTGGCGTCGTCGGCGTAGTAGTTGCCGTCGCCATGGGCGACCGGCATGCGGGCGACGGCGCCGGCGGCATAGCGGTTGGTGAAGATGCTCTGGCTCGTCTCGACGCGGACATGCACGTCCTTGCCGGCGAAGCGCAGCGAGGCGTTGCGCATCAGCACGCCCGGCAGCAGCCCGGCCTCGCAGAGGATCTGGAAGCCGTTGCAGATGCCCAGCACCGGGACGCCGCGGCCGGCGCGCGCCACGACCTCGCGCATGACGGGGGAGTGCGCCGCCATGGCGCCGGCCCGGAGATAGTCGCCGTAGGAGAAGCCGCCGGGCAGCACGATCAGGTCGACCTCCGGAAAGGTGCCTTCGGCGTGCCAGACCATGTGCGGCTCGGCACCGGCGACGTCGCGCAGCGCCACCTGCGTGTCGCGGTCGCAGTTGGAGCCCGGGAAGACGACGACGGCCGATCTCACGGCAGCACCTCGATGGCGTAGCTCTCGATGACGGTGTTGGCGAGCAGGCGCCGGCACATCTCCTCGACGGAGGCGCGGCCGACCGCCGGGTCGGTCTCGGCCAGCTCCAGCTCGATGAGCTTGCCCTGGCGCACGTCGCGCACCCCGGCGAAGCCGAGATGGGCGAGGGCGCCCTGGATCGCCGTGCCCTGCGGATCGAGGACGCCCGGCTTCAGGGTGACTTGAACGCGTGCCTTCATCGAGCCGGCCTCACTGGACGGTCTTGGTGCCGCGGTGCTCCGCGGCGCGATGTTCGGCCGGGGCGCCCTCCTGGAAGATTCCGAGGCGGCGCGCGACCTCCTGGTAGCCGGCCTCGACGTTGCCGAGATCCTGGCGGAAGCGGTCCTTGTCCATCTTCTCGTTGGTCTTGAAGTCCCACAGGCGACAATTGTCCGGGCTGATCTCGTCGGCGATCACGATCTGCATGTCGTCGCCGTTGTAGAGGCGGCCGAACTCCAGCTTGAAGTCGATGAGGCGGATGCCGATGCCGAGGAAAAGGCCGGTGAGGAAGTCGTTCACCCGCAGCGCCAGGGCCATCATGTCGTCGAGATCCTGGGTGGCCGCCCAGCCGAACGCCGTGATGTGCTCTTCCGACACTATCGGATTGCTCAGCTCATCGTTCTTGTAATAATATTCTACGATCGAGCGGGGCAGCGGCGTGCCCTCCTTGATCCCGAGTCGCTTCGCCAGCGAGCCTGCGGCGACATTGCGGACCACGACCTCGATCGGGATGATCTCGACCTCGCGCACGAGCTGCTCGCGCATGTTCAGCCGGCGCACGAAATGCGTCGGCACGCCGACCTCGCCCAGGCGCAGCATCAGGTACTCGCTGATGCGGTTGTTGAGCACGCCCTTGCCGGTGATCGTGCCCTTCTTCTGGTTGTTGAAGGCGCTGGCGTCGTCCTTGAAGTACTGGATGATCGTGCCGGGCTCGGGGCCCTCGAACAGGACCTTCGCCTTGCCTTCGTAGATCTGCCTGCGGCGGGACATGGGCGGTCACCAGGAGGGAAACGGGGTCGACGCGCCGGGCGCCGGCTCCAATTGCTAGGAATTGCCCGACGCTGCCGAGGGGGACATATAGCAATGCGCGCCCCCCGGCTCAACCTCGCGCGCGCCGTCGCCCCTCGCAAACCCGTCGATCGCCGGCTATATGGAGGCCCATTCTTCCAGGGAGACGAGGATCAGGGATGACGACCTTCAACGAGCGCGAAAAAGGCTTCGAGAAGAAGTACGAGCGCGATCAGGAATTGGTGTTCAAGGTCAACGCGCGGCGCAACAAGCTGCTCGGGCTGTGGGCCGCGGAGAAGCTCGGGCTCGCCGGCGACGAGGCCGAGGCCTACGCGAAGTCGGTCGTGGTGGCGGACTTCGACAAGCCCGGCGACGACGATGTCCTGCAGAAGGTCCTGGGCGACCTCACGCAGAAGGGCGTCCAGATCAGCGAGCACGGCGTGCGCAAGGAAATGGAGCGCCTCGTCGGCGTCGCCCGCGAACAGGTCGCCGCCAGCATGTGAGCCCGGCAGCGGACCGGCGGCCGCCGCATCGACCGCTTGCTCGGCCGCATTATTTGCGCAAAAAATGCGGCCGGCATTCACGGGCGATCGGCGGGAGGTCGAGATGAGGCGTCGGACGGGACACCTGCCAAGCGGGTGCGTCGCGATTGCGGCGCTGGTGGCGGCGACGCTCGCGCCCGTCGCCGGCGCCGCGCCGCCCTCCGATACCATCGTCGTCGCGATGACCGAGGATATCCGCGGCGTCGACCCGCGGCGCGAGCGCGACGCGCTGGCCAACGATCCGCACCGGCACGTCGTCGAGGGGCTGGTCGGCTTCCGCGAGGATCTCGAGGTGGCGCCGGTCCTCGCCGAGCGCTGGGAGATCCGCGACGACGGCCGTACCTATGTCTTCACGCTGCGCGAGGGCGTGCGGTTCCACAATGGTGCGCCGCTCACTTCGGCCGAGGTGAAGTGGTCGTGGGACTACCTGATGGCCGAGGGGTCGCTGTGGCGCTGCCGCAGCAGTTTCTCGGGCCAGGTCGGCTTCAAGGTCGAAGCGGTGGAGACGCCGGACGCCCGCACCGTCGTCTTCCGCGTCAACCGGCCCAACGGGTCGTTCCTCGCCACGCTGGCGCGCGTCGATTGTGCGATGACTCCGGTCCTGCATCCGGTGTCGCTCAATGCCGACGGTAGCTGGAAGGCGCCGGTCGGCACCGGTCCCTTCACCATCGCCGAGCGCAAGGTCGGCCAGTCGATCGAGCTCGCCCGCTTCCCGGGCTACGTCGCCCAGTCGACGCCCCATTCCGGCATGACCGGGCGGCGCGAGGCGCTGGTCGAGCGCGTGCGCTACCTGGTCGTGCCCGATGCCGCGACGCGCAAGGCGGCCCTCGTCTCGGGCGACATCGACCTGGCGGCGCTGACCGGCGATGCCGCGACCGACATGCGCAAGCAGCCCAACGTCGCGGTCCACTCGGCCGAGACCACCTCCTGGTACGGCCTGTTGCTCAACGAGGGCGACCCGACGCTGAAGGACAAGCGGGTCCGTCAGGGCATCGCCGCCGCCATCGACCGCGACGCGATTGCGGCGGCGGTCAACAACGAGCAGGCGCGGGGCACCGCTTCGGCCATGCCGAGCTTCGGCCGCTACCATTCGGCGCTGCACGCGACCGGCGCGAAGCCGGACAGGGAGAAGGCGCGGGCGCTGCTGAAGGCCGGCGGCTATGCCGGACAGCCGCTCACCATGACGACCAACAAGCGCTACCCGCAGATGTACGACATGGCGGTGCTGGCCCAGGGGATGCTGGAGGAGGTCGGGGTCAGGATCAACCTGGAGGTCGTCGAGTGGGGCCTGCAGCTCGCCAACTACAACAAGGGCGCCTACCAGATGCAGGCCTTCGGCTATTCGCCGCGCTTCGAGCCGCTCGGCCATTGGGAGCGGATCGTCGGGCCGGAGGCGCGCAAGGTCTGGAAGAGCCCGGAGGCGATCGCGATCCTCAAGCGCGCCGAGGCGAGCAACGACCCGGCCGTCGTCCAGGCCGGCGCCGACGAGCTCTTTCGCCGGTTCGTCGACGAGGTGCCGATGGTCGCGGTCTTCCACGTCGTCGTCGACACGGTGGCGAACAGGCGTCTCCAGGGCATAAGGTCGTCCTCGCTCGGCAACCCGTACCTGTGGAACGTGGCGATCGGCAGGTGATGCCGGGCGCGGGTGTGGCCGACGCGGGCGGGCGAGGAGGAAGCGGATGGACGCGCTGGCGCGGCGGCTGAACGAGTTGTGCGATGCCCAGCCTTTCACCACGAGCTGGTACGTCAGGGATCTCGCCGGTGGGCGGGAGGCGAGCCGCCAGGGCGACGTGCCGACGCCGTCGGCCAGCACCCGCAAGGTCTCGATCATGATGGCCGCCTTCAAGGCGGCGCACGAGGGACGGCTCGACCTCGACGAGCCGGTCGCCTTCACGGCCGAGTACCAGAAGGGCATCGCGTCGGGCACCTTCCAGCACATGACGCCGGGAATGCGCTTCCCGCTGCGCGACGCGATCGTGCAGATGATCATCACCAGCGACAATGTCTGCACCCGGCTGGTCGTCGACCGGGTCGACGTCGACACGCTCAACGCCTACTGCGCCGCGATCGGTCTGACCGGCACCGTGCATCGCTTCGGCGTCCCGCCGCTCGGCCTGCCGTGGGACCATCCCGTCGAGGCGGTGACGTCGACGACGCCGGCCGACCAGGGCCGCCTCCTCGACATGATCCTCGCCGGTGCGGCCGACGAGGGCGCGGCGCGGCGTCTCGGCAGCACCAGCGCGCTCTGCCGGTACGCCCTCGATATCTTGAGCTGGCAGCTCCACCGCTCGATGATCCCGGCGCTGCTGCCCTTCGGGACGAAGGTGGCGAACAAGACCGGCCGCGGCGTGCGCGGCCGCATGGATGTCGGCATCGTCTATCGGGGCGAGCGGCCGCTCTACATCCTCACCGCCTTCGCCGATCGCCTGCCGGACGCCATGCCCGACGGCCTGCCCGGCTTCTCCGCCGCCTTCGCGCTCATCGGCCGGCTGTCGCGCGCGTGCTGGGAGACGCTCGGCCCGGCCCGGTAGCGCGCGACGGACGCTGCCGTCTTGACAGGCAGCGGGCGGCGGCCTTATGTTTAACTTCATGGTTAAGTTTGAGCAGACCGCGCTCGATCGCACCTTCGGCGCGCTCGCCGATCCGACGCGCCGCGCCTTGCTCGCGCGGCTGATCGAGGCCGAGAGCCTGTCGGTCAGCGAGCTCGCCCGGCCGATGCCGATGTCGCTGCCGGCGGTGATGAAGCATCTCGACGTGCTGTCGGACGCCGGGCTCATCGCGCGGCACAAGACCGGCCGCACCGTGTCCTGCCGGATCACGGCGACGCCGATGCGCGACGCGATGGAGTGGCTGCACCGCTACGAGCGCTTCTGGTCGGGGCAGCTCGACCGCCTCGCCGCCTTCCTGGAAGAGGAGGGACGCGCGCCCGCGCCCGCCGCCCCGCCGCTGCCGATGCCGGCCGCCGCACCCCGGCGGCGCCGCCGCCGGACGGTCCGCTGACGATGCCGACCATCGCCTTCACCCGCGCGCTGGAGCGCTTCCTGCCGGCCCCCACCGTCGAGGTGTCGGGGACGACCCTGGGCGAGGCGCTGGCCGCGGTCTTCGCCGAGCGGCCGGCCCTGCGCGGCTACGTGCTCGACGACCAGGGCGCGCTGCGCCGCCACGTCGCCGTGTTCGTCAATGGCGAGCTGGTGCGCGACCGGACGGGGCTGAGCGATCCGGTCGGGGCGCGCGACGAGATCCATGTCTTCCAGGCGCTGTCCGGCGGCTGAAGGAGAAAAGCATGACCGATCGGATCTTCGTCGGGACCCGCAAGGGCCTGTTCGAGCTGGCACGGCACGACGGCACGTGGGAGGTCGCCGACATCCGCTTTCTCGGCGACCCGGTGTCGGCGGTGCTGGCGCAAGGCGACGGCACGCTCTACGCGGCGCTCGACCTCGGCCATTTCGGGGCGAAGCTGTGGCGGCGCGATGGGTCGGGGATGTGGGAAGAGCTGGCCGCACCGGCCTATCCGCCCAAGCCCGAGGATGCCGCCGACGACCCGCACCCCTGGTCGCTCGGCAGGATCTGGGCGCTGGAGCCGGGCGGCGTGCCGGGGCGCATCTGGGCCGGGACCATGCCGGGCGGGCTCTTCCGCTCCGACGACGGCGGCGCCTCCTGGGCGCTGAACGACGCGCTGTGGCGGATGCCGGAACGGCGCAAGTGGTTCGGCGTCGCCGGCGGTGAGCAGCCGGGCATCAGCACCGTCCTGGTCGACCCGCGCGATCCGCGCGACATCCGCGTCGGGGTATCGACCGCCGGCGTGTGGGCGACGACCGACGAGGGTGCCTCATGGCGTCTGATCAACCGCGGCATGTATAACGAGTATATGCCGCCCGAATTGCGCGAGGACCCGATCTCGCAGGACATCCACCAGCTCGCGCGCTGCACCGCGCATCCCGAGGTGATGTGGTGCCAGCATCACAACGGCGTCTTCCGCTCCGAGAACGCCGGCGCGAACTGGACCGAGGTCACGGCGATCCGGCCGTCGAAGTTCGGCTTCGCCGTCGCCGCCCATCCGCGCGACCCGCAGACGGCCTGGTTCGTCCCCGCGACCAAGGATGAGCGCCGCATCCCCGTCGACGGCAAGGTCGTGGTCGCGCGCACCCGTGACGGCGGGCGCAGCTTCGACGTGCTGGCCGACGGGCTGCCGCAGCATCATGCCTACGACCTCGTGTGGCGCCACGGCCTCGCCGTCGACGGGACGGGCGAGCGGCTGGCCTTCGGGTCGACCAGCGGCGGGCTGTGGATCTCCGAGAACGGGGGCGACTCCTGGACCGCGCCCGACGCCCGGCTGCCGCCGGTCTCGGTGGTGCGCTTCGCGCAGGCGTGACCGGCACGGCGTGGCGTGGCTAGAGTGGGGGCTGCCTGACCGTCCCGCCGGAGCCCCCCATGACCGCCCTCGCTACGCCCTCGCATGAATCGGCGCGCCGCGTCGGCGACCAGCGCTTCACGGGCGAGGATGCCCGCCGCATCCTCAAGGGCCAGCGCGACCCCCAGCTCTTTCGCCCGGTGACCTTCCGCTCGGTGACGGCGCGCAATCGCATCGCGGTATCGCCGATGTGCCAGTACTGCGCGACCGACGCGATGCCCGACGACTGGCACCTCGTGCATCTCGGCGCCAGGGCCCAGGGCGGCGCTGGCATCGTCTTCACGGAGGCGACGCCCTCGGAGCCGCGCGGCCGGGTGACGAAGCACTGCATCGGCCTGTGGAACGACGCGCAGGAGGCGATGCTGGCGCGCATCGCGGCGTTCGTGGCGGCGCAGGGCGCGGTTCCCGCGATCCAGCTCGCCCATGCCGGGCGCAAGGCGTCCGTCC
>JADZBA010000073.1 GCA_020852355.1 Alphaproteobacteria bacterium | reverse complement strand
GCGTTCAGCCGGCGGCTCGCGGTATCAGCACGATGCCGCAGCCCGGCATCTGCTCCCGGAGATCGCGCCGGATCAGTTCCAGGCGGCGCTCGATGTCGCCGATGGCGAGCGCCGCGGCGAATCCCAGCTCGATCTCGACGATCATGTGGTTGCCGATGCGGCGGGAGCGTACGACGCCGAGATGGTCGTAGTTCTCGAAATGCGCGGCGAGCACCCGGGTGATGTGGAGCTGCAGGTCCTCACCGAGCGCCTTGTCGAGGAGGTCGGGCATCGCCTCGCGAATCATCGAGGCGGAGATCCAGATCATGAAGCAGGCGACGAAGGCGCTTCCGAGCAGGTCGGAAGCCCGCCCGACATGGCTCTCCCGGAAGATCGCGAGCACGACGACGCTGACCACGACGACGCCCGATGCGATGACCTTGGTCAGCCAGGAGCGCCGCTCGGCCTCCACTACCGGAGAGACGAGACCGCGGCTCGCCCGGCTGATGGTCACGAAGAACCAGATGTTGACGGCGAAGTTGACGACCACCACGAAGGTGCCGGCGGACAGGCCGGACTGCGTCGTGGTCACGGGCTCCTGCCAGCGTTCCTGGATGCTGACCGCGAGGAAGAGCGCGCCCACGCCCATGGTGAGCGCCACGATCAGGCCCATCACCTGCTCGAGCTTGCCGGTCCCGAAATCGTAACCGCCCAGCCGGCCGCGATTGACCTGGATGAGGACGTAGAGCGAGGTCAGCGACAGGAACCACAGCACCAGGCCGCGCAGGAATTCCGCGCCGATCGTGAGCGACCCCGACCAGAGCGCCGTTGCGATCAGCCCGGCGAGGATCAGCGCATCGACGATCAGCCCGTTGCGGATGATCCGCTCCTGGCCCAGCTCCTGCGGCGTCGGCTCGCGGTGACCGCCGGCGGTCATGGGACGCCGGCGATCATGTCGTGCCCTTGGGGATGAGGACGATCCGGCAGCCGGGCAGGGCCTCCTCCAGGGCCGCGCGGATGCGCCGGAGAAGCTGCTCGACGACCCCGATCGCCATCGTCGGCTGGAAGCCCAGCTCCATCTCGACGACCATCCGGTTGCCCATCTGGCGCGAGCGGACGGCAATGAGCCCGTCGTAGTTCTCGAACTGCTCGGCCAGCACCCTGGTGATCTCGATCTGCAGATCCTCGCCCAGCGAGCGGTCCAGCAGGTCCGGCAGCGCCTCGCGAAGCATCGATCCCGCGGTCCAGATCATGAAGCCCGCGACGAAGGCGGTGCCCACGAGGTCGGCGATGTTGCCGGCTTCGCTCGCGCGGAAGATGGCGGATATCGTCACGGTCGCGGCGACCACTCCCGATCCCGCCACCTTGGCCATGAGCGAGCGCCGTTCCGCCTCCACCACCGGAGAGACGTGGCCGTGGCTGGCGCGATCGATCTTCACCAGGAACCAGACGTTGATCGCGAAGTTCGCGAGCGCGACCGCGACCGCTCCCGCCATGCCCGACGAGGATCGGACGGGCGGCGTCACGAAGCGGTCGAGGATGCCCATGCCTAGGAGTGCCGCCCCCGCCACCATCGCGAGCGCGATGACGACGCTGACGGCGCGCTCGAGCTTCCCCGTACCGAAGTCGAAGCCGGCCATGCGGCCACGGTTGACGCGGACGAGGATCCACAGGGCCATCGCGCTCAGGCACCACAGGATGACCCCGCGCAGGACCTCCGCACCCAGCGTCAGGGAGCCGGACCACGCGGCGACGGTCAGGAACGCGACGATCACCGCGACGTCGACCGCCAGCACCTGGCGGATGATCCGCTCCTGGACCAGCTCCTGGGCGCTGGGTGCGCGCATGCCCGCCGCCGGGCCGGGCCCGGCGGCACTCGTCACGGCCTCCGGCATCGCCGTCAGTTGGCGACCCAGGCCTTGATCAGGCCGAAATACCAGCCGGTCGCATGCTGATCGTAGTTCTTCAGCCGGTCACGCTGGCCGGTGATCAGGTCGGCGGAGAACAGCATGATCGACACCGCCTCGTCGGCGAGCAGCTTCTGGAACTCGGCATAGATCGCCTTGCGCTTGACCGGGTCGGTCTCCTCCTGCCCGCGGTCCAGCAGCGCGCTCGCCTTGTCGTTGTTCCAGTTGCGGAAGTCCGCACCCTGCGGGGCGGCGCGGAAATGGCGGTAGTAGAGCAGGCTCGGGTCGGGGGTGGTGCCCCAGTCGTTGAAGGTGAAGCCCATCTCGCGGGCCCGGAAGTTCCGGATCCACACGCCGAGCTCGATCTTCTTGATGTTGACGCGGATGCCGATGCGCTTGAGCTGCTCGGCCACCGTCACCGCCGCGGCGTCCATCCAGTCGTAGCCGATGATGGTGGTGAGATCGATGTCGAAGCCGTCGACGAGGCCGGCGTCGGTCAGCAGCTTCTTCGCCCGCTCCAGGTCGACCTTCTGGTTGGGCAGCTGGTCGAGCGGCACGCCCCAGCTCTCCTGCATGCCGATGACCATCGTGCCGATCACCGTGCCGTAGCCGGAGATCGACCCCTTGAGGATCGCCTCCTTGTCGATGGCGAGCGCGATCGCCTGGCGCACGCGCACGTCCTTCAGCGGGCCGTACTTGACGTCGAGGTCGATGGTCTTCTGGTTGAGCGAGGGCCAGCGCTTGACCTCGACGCCGGCCACCGACCTGAGCTGCTCGGTGTCCTGCGGACGCGAGAAGAGGGCGAGATCGATCCGCCGGTTCTGCAGCGCCACCACCATCGCCGCGCTGTTCGGCATGGTGGCGAACGTGACCTCGTCGAGGTAGGGCAGCGCCTTGTCCCAGTACCCCGGGTTGCGCTCCAGGATGAGGACCGAGTTCGGGCGGAAGGTCTTCAGCTTGAAAGGGCCGGTGCCGACCGACACCTCGTTGAACTTCGTCGACGCGTCCTTGGCGTCGTACCAGCCCTTGGGGATGACGGCGCCGTACTTGTTGGTCAGCGTCATCGGCAGGGCGGCGTTGGCGCGCGACAGCTTGAAGACGACGGTGGCCGGATCGGGCGCCACGATCTCCGTCACCGACGACAGGTCGCCGGCCCCGGGCGAGCCGTTCTTGGAATCGCGCATCCAGTCGTAGCTGTACTTGACGTCGGCCGAGCTCATCGTCTGGCCGGTGTGGAAGGTGACGCCCCGGCGCAGCTTGAACGTGTAGGTCTTGCTGTCGGGCGAGACTTCCACGCTTTCCGCCAGGAGCGGCCGCGGAATGCCGGCCTGGTCCTCGAAGAACAGGCCCTGGTACATCAGCCCGGTCACCCGGATGCGGGCGTCCGCACCCTGCAGGAAGGGATCGAGCGACGGCGGCTCGATCAGCGAGCCGACGGTCACCTTGCCGCCGCGCCTGGCCTGCGGATCGGTCTTGCCGTAGACCAGCGCGTCGTCGGCCAAGGCCGGCAACGCCGCCAGCACCATCGCCGACAGCCCGGCCGCGAGGCGGCGGGCGCCGCGGGCCAGCCCGGAAAGCTCCATCATCGTTCTCCCCCTGTTTCGCCCTATGGTAGCCGCATGGGCGGTCCGCGTGAAATCCGACTCTCAGCTCCGGACCGCCGCCGTGAACTCGATCTCCACCGGGATGCCCCGCGGCAGCTCCGCCACGCCGACGGCGGATCGGGCGTGGCGTCCGGCCTCGCCGAACAGCTCGCCCAGCAGGGTCGACGCCCCGTCCACCACCGCCGGCTGCTCGACGAAGCCCGGCGCCGACGCGACGAACCCCACGACCTTGACGATCCGCTCGACCCGGTCGAGCGAGCCGATCGCCGCCCGCAGCACCGCGAGGCCGTTCAGCAGGCAGCAGCGCGCGCATTCGCGGCCTGCCGCGACGTCGATCTCGGCTCCCAGCCGGCCCCTGGCCATCAGCGTGTCGCCGACCCAGGGAAGCTGGCCCGACACCCAGGCGAGGCCGCCATGGACCGCGACCGGGACGTAGGCGAAGGCGGGGCTGCGCGGCGGCGGCAGGACGATGCCCAGCTCGGCGAGGCGCTTCTCGTGGCTCATGGTCGGCGGCTCCGTTCTTCCAGCATGTCGTGCAGGACGGCGCGCAGGTCGTAGGCGCAGGCGAACCCGAGGTCGCGCTCCAGCCGCCCCTGGTCCTGCAATGGATAGGCCGGTCCCGGGTCGGCGGCCGTCAGGTCCGCGGCGAAACCGGGGCGCAGGGCCGCCAGCGTCGCGACGACGTCGCGATACGACGTGGTGAACCCGGCGACGTTGTAGGCGGGCGCCAGCCCCGGCGGGGCGTCGAGCGCGCGTCCCACCAGCCGGCCGAGATCGGCGACGTGCATGGCGTCGAACGCACCGGCGGCGACCGTCTCCGCTGCGCGCGTCCCGGCGGCCGCAGCCGCGACGAGGCGCTTCAGCGGCGACGCCGCGCCGTCGTACCAGAGGCCGGGGCCGAGCATCAGCGGAATGCGCAACGCCACCGTCTCGATCCCGTGCCGGGCCGACATGAAGGCGGCGACCTCCTCGGCGAGCAGCTTCGTCAGGCCGTAGACGCCGGCCGGCCGCCGCGGCGCGTCCTCGGCCACCCGCCGCCCGGGGTCCGCGACCGTGCCGAACACCACGGTCGAGCTGGTCCAGACCACCCGCGGCACGCCCGCGGCCGCGCAGGCCTCCAGCAGCCGGCGGAAGCCCAGGACGTTGACCGCGATCGCCCTCTCCGGATCCTCCTCGCCGGCGCGGGCGAGGCCGCCCGTGCCCGATGAATAGGCGGCGAAGCTGGCGACCCGACGTGCACCGGTCGCCGCCAGCGCCGCGGCGATCTCTTCCGGCCGTTCGATCGTGCCGATGATTTCGGCGGCGCCGTCCGGGAGCGCCGCGGTACCCGCGGGGCCGAAGACGGCGACGCGGCGTCCCTCGGACAGGAGGTGGCGGACCGTCGCGGCGCCGACGAAGCCGCGGCCACCGACGACCAGCACCGGCGCGTCAGAAGCGGAGGTCATCGCGCAGGCACGCCATCGTGTGCCCGGGCCCGAGGGGCCGCGGCGCGGGGATCGTCGTCGCGCATTCCGGCACGGCGAACGGGCAGCGCGTGCGGAAGACGCAACCGCTGGGCGGGTTCGCCGGGCTCGGGATCTCGTCCCGCAGGGTCACGCCGGCCGGCCGCACGCCGTGCAGGCGCGGGGCGGCGGCGAGCAGACCGGCGGTGTAGGGGTGGCGCGGCGCGGTGAAGATCGTGCGGGTCGGCCCCACCTCCATGACCCGGCCGAGATAGAGCACCATGACGCGGTCGGCCATCACCTCGACGACCGAAAGATCGTGCGAGATGAACAGCATGGCGAGGTGCAACTCCTCCTGCAGCGAGCGCAGCAGGGCGAGGATGCCGGCCTGCACCGAGACGTCGAGGGCGGACACCGGCTCGTCGGCGACGAGGAAGCGCGGCTCGACCGCCAGCGCCCGCGCGATCGCGATTCGCTGCCGCTGGCCGCCGGAGAACTCGCGCGGCATCCGCGTCATGTCGGCGGCGGCGAGGCCGACCTTGGCCAGCAGTGCGCCCGTGCGCTCGCGCCGGTCGGCGCGGACGCCGATGCGGTGCAGGCGCAGCACCTCGCCGATCGCCTCGCCGACGCTGCGCCTGGGGTTCAGGCTCGCATAGGGGTCCTGGAAGACCATCTGCATCGCGCGCCGCAGCGGCCGCAGGGCGCGCGGGCGCTCCGCCGTGATGTCGTGCCCCTCGAATCGCACGCGGCCGCGCGTCGGGTCGATCAGGCGAAGGGCGAGGCGGCCGACGGTCGACTTGCCCGATCCCGATTCGCCGACCAGGCCCAGGACCTCGCCGGGCGCCACCGCGAAGGAGACGCCGTCGACGGCCCGCACGGCGGTGCGCAGGCCGAGCCCCCGCCGCGGCAGCGGGAAATGCTTGGCGAGGTCGTCGACCGCGACGAGCGCCGGCCGCGTCATGGCAGCGCCTGCCAGCGCCGGCAACGGCTGGCGCGCCCCGGCGCGACGTCGATCAATGCCACCGGTCCGGCCCGGCATCCGTCCTCGGCCAGGGTGCAGCGCGCGGCGAAGCGACAGCCCGGCGCGACGTCGCCCGGCCGCGGCGGCGCCCCCGCGATCGGGCGCAGCACGCGCTGGTCGGGCCCGTCGTCGCGATAGCGGCGCTCCGGCCGGCATTCGAGCAGCGCCCGGGTGTAGGGGTGCCGCGGCGCCGCCAGCACGGCGGCCGTCGCCCCGGTCTCCACGACCTGGCCCGCATACATGACGACGACGCGGTCGGCGATCTCGCCGACCAGCGCCAGGTCGTGGGTGATGAACAGCAGCCCCATGCCGCGCGCCGCCTTGAGGTCGGCGAGCAGACGCAGGATCTGCGCCTGGATGGTGACGTCGAGCGCGGTCGTCGGCTCGTCGGCGATCAGCAGGCGGGGGGCGCAGGCCAGCGCGATGGCGATCATCACGCGCTGGCGCATCCCGCCCGAGAGCTGGTGCGGGTAGGAGCGGGCGCGCCGCTCCGGATCGGCGATGCCGACGTCGCGCAGCAGCTCGACCGCCACGGCACGCGCGCGCGCCGCGTCGGCCGGCCGATGACGGGCGATCGCCTCGCTGATCTGCTCGCCGATCGTGAAGACGGGGTCGAGGCTGGCCGACGGGTCCTGGAAGATCATCGCGATCTCGCGGCCGCGCACGTCGCGCAGCCGCCGGTCGTCGAGCCCCAGGAGGTCGCGGGTGGCACCGTCGCGATCGTTCCACAGTACCTTACCTTCGATCACCGCGTGGTCGGTGCGGCCGAACAGCCGCAGGATGGACATCGCCGTCACCGACTTGCCCGATCCGGATTCCCCGACGATGGCGACGGTCTCGCCGCGCGCGACCGTGAAGCCGACGCCGTCGACCGCCCGCAGGTGGCCGCGTCGCGTCTGGAACGACGTCCGCAGGTCACGAACCTCGAGGAGCGGGGCGTCGGCCATGGCGCGATGCCTTACGCCACCGTCCACCGCTTGACGGCATCCATGTCGAGGGTCACGCCGAGCCCCGGGCCCTTGGGCACCTCGAGATGCCCGTCTACCAGCCTGATCGGCTCGACGAAGATGCCCTTCTGCAGCGCATTGTCGCCGACGTCGTATTCGACCATCGTCGGGAACGGCACGTTGGCGGCGTGCGGATAGCTCGGCAGCGAGGCGACGAAATGCACCGCAGCCGCCAGCCCGACGCCGGTGCCCCAGACATGCGGCGAGACGCGCAGATGCTCGGCTGCGCAGAGGATGCCGACGGTGCGCGCGACGTCCAGGCCGCCGCACAGCGCGAGGTCGGGCTGCACCACGTCGGCCAGGCGTCCGTCGATCAGCCGGCGCAGGTCGAACACGGTATAGAGCGCCTCGCCGGTCGCGACCGGGATCGGCGCCCGCGGCTTCAGCTCGGCGTAGCCCTTCCAGTCCTGCGGCGCCAGCGGCTCCTCGTACCAGTGGATGCCGTAGGGCGCGATGCGCCGCATGCTCTCCATCACCCCGTCGAAGGTGTAGTTGCCGTTGGAATCGACGGTCAGCATGGCGTCGTCGCCGATGATCCGGCGGGCGAGCGCCACCCGCTTCTCGTCCTCGGCGGGATGGCGGCCGATCTTGATCTTGAAGGCGGGGAAGCCCTTGCCGGCATGGGGCTCGAGCTGGGCCCGCAGCGTCGCCTCGTGATCGCCCGTCGCGGTGAAGTAGCCGCCCGAGGCGTAGGCCGCGACGCGCTCGCGCTGGCGTCCGCCGATCAGGTCCGCGACCGACACGCCGAGCAGCTTCCCCATGGCATCGTGGGCGGCGATGTCGATGCCGCCGATCAGCGCGACGAGCTGGTTCTGGATGCCGAAATGATAGTGCTTGGCGTAGATCGCCTGGGCGACCCCGCGCTGGGCGAAGAGGCTGGTGCCGATGAAGTAGGGCTTCACCAGCGCCAGGTACTCCGCCGTGATCCGCGGCGGCCCCCACGCCTCGCCGATGCCCGCCACGCCCTCGTCGGTCTCCAGGATCACCAGGCCGGCGCCGCGCCGGCTGGTGAGACCGCGGGCCATGCCGTAGGCCTTGTCGTCGGGCACCGCGTATTCGAGCGCAACGAGGCGGATGTCGCGGATGCGGGCCATGGGCTTCCTCGTGCAGGCGGAGGCGGGACGGGAACGCGAGGATTGCAGAGCGCCCGCAGGGCGGCAACGCCGTTTCGCCCGCCACATCGCATGGCGGGCCCCGCCGCGGCCTGCTAGGTATCGCTCCTCGCGAATCGTGCCGCTCGTCCGGAGGTATCCCGCATGTCGACCAGCTCCATCCGCTTCCAGCCGGGCGGCCCGGCCGGTGTCGGCCTCGAACCGTGGGGGGCAAAGCCCGCCGCATCGCTGGAGCGCGGGGACGCCGTCCAGCACGGCCACATGTACTTCGAGGACGCGGCGCTCGGCCTCTCGGCCGGCATCTGGGATTGCACGCCGTTCGTCGGCAAGCCGCGGGCGCATGGCTGCAACGAGTTCATGATCATCCTGGAGGGATCGGTCACCATCCGGCCCGAATCGGGCTCGGCCACGACCGTGCGCGCCGGACAATCCTTCTTTCTCCCCAAGGGGCTGCGGATGCAGTGGGAGCAGCCCGAACGGGTGCGCAAGTATTTCGTCATCTACGACGGCCCGGCCGACGCCCCGGCACCGGCGGCGGCGCCGCCGCTGATCATCGATCCCGCGGCGAAGCTGGCGCCTTCGACGCCGCCCGCGCCCGAGGCGCTGTTCGGCGC
>JADZBA010000072.1 GCA_020852355.1 Alphaproteobacteria bacterium | reverse complement strand
CGTGGCGCCGCGGCCTTGCCGAGCGCCGCCTCGACGTCGCTCTTCACGACGCGGCCGCCGGGGCCGCTGCCGGCGATCTGGCCGAGATCGAGCCCGGCCTGGGCCGCCATGCGGCGGGCCAGCGGCGAGGCGGCGGCGCGATGGTCCGTCGCCGCCGGCGCCGCTGCGGCGCGCGCCGGTGCGGCCGCCGGAGCGGGCGCCGCTGCCGGTGCCGCCGCCGGTGGAGGCGCGCTCGCCCTGGCCGGCGCCTTCGCGTCGAGTGCTGCCGCGTCCTCGCCCTCCTCCAGCAGCAGGGCGATCGGGGCGTTGACCTTCACGGCCTGGGCGCCCTCGGGCACGAGGATGCGCCCGATGCGGCCCTCGTCGACCGCCTCGACCTCCATCGTCGCCTTGTCGGTCTCGATCTCGGCGAGGACGTCGCCCGCCTTGACCGCGTCGCCTTCCTTCTTGTGCCACTTCGCGAGGTTGCCCTCGGTCATGGTCGGCGACAGCGCCGGCATCAGGATCGGGATCGGCATGGCGGGTCCCCTAGCGGTAGCAGACGGACTTGGCCGCCTGGACGATGTGATCGGCCTGCGGCAGCGCCAGCCGTTCGAGATTGGCGGCGTAGGGCAGCGGCACGTCGGCGCCGGTGACGCGCACGACCGGCGCGTCGAGGTCGTCGAAGCACTGCTCCATCATGATCGCCGACAGCTCGGAGCCGATGCCGGCATAGGGCCAGCCCTCCTCGACCGAGACCAGGCGGTTGGTCTTGCGCACCGAGGCGACGATCGTCGCGGTGTCGAGCGGCCGCAGGGTCCGCAGGTCGATGACCTCCGCCTCGATGCCCTCGGCGGCCAGCTTGTCGGCGGCCTCGAGCGCGAGGTTCATCGGCCGCGAGAAGGCGACGATGGTGACGTGCCTGCCCGGCCGCACCACCTTGGCCTTGCCGATCGGCACGATGAAATCGGGGTCGGTCGGGACCTCGAAGGTCTGGCCGTAGAGCAGCTCGTGCTCCAGGAAGATGATCGGGTTGGGGTCGCGGATCGCCGACTTCAGCAACCCCTTGGCATCGGCGGCCGACCACGGCGAGACGACCTTGAGGCCGGGGCAGTGGGCGTACCAGCTCGCGTAGCACTGCGAGTGCTGGGCGGCGACGCGCGACGCGGCACCGTTGGGACCGCGGAAGACGATCGAGCAGCCCATCTGCCCGCCCGACATGTAGAGGGTCTTGGCCGCGGAGTTGATGATCTGGTCGATCGCCTGCATGGCGAAGTTGAAGGTCATGAACTCGACGATCGGCTTCAGGTGCATGAAGCCGGCACCGACGCCGAGGCCGGCGAAGCCGTGCTCGGTGATGGGGGTGTCGATGATGCGCCGGGCCCCGAACTCCTGCAGCAGGCCCTGGCTGACCTTGTAGGCGCCCTGGTACTCGCCGACCTCCTCGCCCATCAGCAGCACGTCGGGGTCGGCGCGCATCTCCTCGGCCATGGCGTCGCGCAACGCCTCGCGCACCGTCATCGGCTGCGTCGGGCCGGTGTGCTCGGCCTCGGCCGGCGCACTGTGGACGGCCGGTGCCGCGAGTGCGGGTGCGGGTGCCGCGGCGGGCACCTCGGCACGCGGTGCCGGAGCAGGAGCGGCCTTCGGCGCCGGCGCCGCGTCGGCGCTCTCGCCTTCCTCCAGCAGCAGCAGGATCGGCTTGTTGACCGGCACGCCCTCGGTGCCCTCGTCGACCAGGATCCTGCCGACGATGCCCTCGTCGACCGCCTCGACTTCCATGGTCGCCTTGTCGGTCTCGATCTCGGCGAGGACGTCGCCCGCCTTGACCGCGTCGCCCGCCTTCTTGTGCCACTTGGCGAGCTTGCCTTCCGTCATGGTCGGCGACAGCGCCGGCATGAGCACTTCGATCGGCATCGTGAACTCCCTCGGGATGGCGGGGCGGCTCGGAGAGCGCCCTCGCCCGCGGACCAGATTCGCCTCAGGCGGCCTTCGCCTCGACGAGGACGTCGGTGTAGAGCTCCGACGGATCGGGCTCCGGGCTCTCCTGCGCGAACTCGGCCGCCGCGGTCACGATGTCCTTGACCTCGCGGTCGATGGCCTTGAGCGCGTCCTCCTTGGCCCAGCCGTTCTCGAGGAGCTGGGTCCGCAGCCGGTCGATCGGATCGTGCTCCGACCGCATCTTGTTGACCTCCTCCTTGGTCCGGTACTTCGCCGGATCGGACATCGAATGCCCGCGATAGCGGTAGGTCATCATCTCCAGGATGTACGGTCCCTTGCCGGCGCGGACATGGGCCATGACCTCGTCGCCCGCCGCCTTCACCGCGACCACGTCCATGCCGTCGACCTGGCGCCCCGGGATGCCGTAGGGCGCGCCGCGCTCGAAGAGGTCGGGCGATGCGGTCGAGCGCTGCACCGAGGTGCCCATGGCGTAGCGGTTGTTCTCGATGATGTAGACGACCGGCAGCTTCCACAGCGCCGCCATGTTGAAGGACTCGCCCACCTGGCCCTGGTTGACCGCGCCGTCGCCGAGATAGGTCAGGCAGGCGTTGGTGGTGCCGCGGTACTTCTGCGCGAAGGCGATGCCGGTGCCGAGCGGCACCTGGGCGCCGACGATGCCGTGCCCGCCATAGAAGTTCTTCTCGCGGCTGAACATGTGCATCGAGCCGCCCTTGCCGCGGGAGTAGCCGCCGCGGCGCCCGGTCAGCTCCGCCATCACGCCGCGCGGGTCCATGCCGCAGGCCAGCATGTGGCCGTGGTCGCGGTAGCTGGTGACGACGGCGTCGTCGGGCGTGATCGCCGCCTGCATGCCGATGACGACGGCCTCCTGGCCGATGTAGAGGTGGCAGAAGCCGCCGATCAGACCCATGCCGTACATCTGACCCGCCTTCTCCTCGAAGCGGCGGATGAGCAGCATGTCGCGGTACATGCGTACGAGCGCCTCGGCGTCGACGCGGTCCGGCTTCGCGGTCCGCTTCGGCGCCGCGGTCTGACGTTTGGCTACGGCCATGAGGTTCCTCCCCTCGAGGACGGGATGCGGCCGGCGTCGCGACCGCGCGCGCGTTCATGCCAACATAGCGACTGCCCCGGGGAATGCAACCGGGGAGCGCTCAAATCGTTGAAAGACAAGACAAAACGGTGGATTAACCGGAATCCGGCTAATCGCCTTGCCGACGGCCGGCCGCGGGCGTCAGCGGCCGGGCGGCGTCGCCCCGCGCAGGATGACGATCTCGTCGGGATGGGCGCGGTTCAGCACCTCGCGCGCGCGCTCGTCGAGCATGTCACGGTCGAGGCTGTCCGGGCGCAGCAGGGCGACCCGGCGCTCCAGCTCCGAACGCTCGGCGGCCACCTGGCGGGCGGCGGCCTCGGTCTGCTCGATGCGCTGCGACAGCTCGCGCCACGCCACCAGCCCGCGGTCGCCGTGGGCGAGGTGGTAGCCGAAATAGACGATGATGGCGATGCCCAGGCCGGGAGCGACCCCGACCCGAAGCAACCGCCCGACATCGCGCCGAATCATCATGGCACGAGGCAATCACCCATCCCGGGACCCGTCAACCGGAACCCGCCTCAGCGCGCCAGCGCGGCGCGGCCGGCATAGCGCGCCGCGCCGCCGAGCTGCTCCTCGATCCGCAGGAGCTGGTTGTATTTCGCGATGCGATCGGACCGCGACAGGGAGCCGGTCTTGATCTGGCCGCAGCCGGTGGCGACGGCGAGGTCGGCGATCGTCGTGTCCTCGGTCTCGCCGGAGCGGTGCGACATGACCGCCCGCCAGCCGGCGCGGTGCGCGGTCTCGACCGTCTCCAGCGTCTCGGTCAGCGTGCCGATCTGGTTGACCTTGACCAGGATGGCGTTGCCCGTGCCCCTGGCGATGCCGTCGCGCAGGCGCGCGGCGCTGGTCACGAACAGGTCGTCGCCGACGAGCTGCACGGCGGCGCCGACCGCCCGGGTGAGCGCGGCCCAGCCGTCCCAGTCGTCCTCGGCCATGCCGTCCTCGATCGAGACGATCGGGTAGCGCCGGCAGAGATCCTCGTAGAAGGCGACCATGCCGGCGGCGTCCAGCGTCCGGCCCTCGCCCGCCAGGACGTACTTCCCGTCCTTGAAGAACTCGGTCGAGGCCGCGTCGATGCCGAGCACGATCTGCTCGCCCAGCCGGTAGCCCGCGCTCTCCACGGCGCGCGCGACGAAGCCGATCGCCTCGTCGGTGGACTTCAGGTTGGGCGCGAAGCCGCCCTCGTCGCCGACATTGGTATTGTGCCCGGCCGCCGTCAGCAGCTTGCGCAGGGACTGGAAGACCTCCGCACCCATGCGCAGCGCCTCGGCGAAGGTCTCGCCGCCGACCGGCAGGATCATGAACTCCTGGATGTCGAGCGCGTTGTCGGCATGGGCGCCGCCGTTCAGGATGTTCATCTGCGGCACCGGCAGGCGGTGCGCGTAGAGGCCGCCGACATGGCGCCACAGCGGCAGGTCGGCCTCGTTGGCCGCGGCCCGCGCGCAGGCGAGGCTGACCCCGAGGATGGCGTTGGCGCCGAGCCGGCCCTTGTTGGGGGTGCCGTCGAGCGCGATCATCGCGCGGTCGATGGCGATCTGGTCCTCGGCGTCCATGCCCGAGAGCGTGTCGAAGATCTCGCCGTCGACCGCGTCCAGCGCCCGGCGCACGCCCTTGCCGCCGTAGCGTCTGCCGTCGCCGTCGCGCAGCTCGACGGCCTCGTGCGTGCCGGTCGATGCGCCGGACGGCACGGCCGCACGGCCGAGCGTGCCGGTCTCCAGCCGGACATCCACCTCCACCGTCGGATTGCCGCGGCTGTCGAGGATCTCGCGCGCGTGGATGTCGACGATGGCGGTCATGGGGCCCTCGGGTTCTGGATCGGCGCCCTAGATATCCGCCCGGTGCCGCGCCGGGCAAGGCCGCGCAGCATCCGCGCAAGCATCGGATGGATCGGCCGGGCACCTTGGGCGATTGTTGCGCCGATGAATGCGCGAACCCCCGATCCCGACGCCCGCATCGAGCCGGCGGCGTGGGCCGCCGCGATGGCGGCGCTCGAGCGCGACGGCCACGCCACCTTGCCGCGCCTGCTCGACGCCGGCGAGTGCCGGACGCTCGGCGCGCTCGCGGCCGACGACGCGCCCTTCCGCAAGCGCGTCGTCATGCAGCAGCACGGCTACGGCCAGGGCTCCTACCAGTATTTCCGCTATCCCCTGCCGGACCTCGTCGCCCGGCTGCGCGCCTCGCTCTACGAGCGGCTGGCCCCCGTCGCGAACGCTTGGCGCGGCCGGCTCGGGGAGTCCGGCGCCTATCCGCCGACCCTGGAGGCGTTCCTGACGGAATGCCGGGCCGCCGGCCAGACGCGGCCGACGCCGCTGCTGCTGCGCTACGAGGCCGGCGACTACAACTGCCTGCACCAGGATCTCTACGGCGCGCTGGCCTTCCCGATCCAGGCGACGGTCCTGCTGAGCGCGCCCGGCGCGGACTTCGAGGGCGGCGAGTTCCTGCTGGTGGAGCAGCGGCCGCGCCGCCAGTCGATGGGCCGCGTGGTGCCGCTGGCGCAGGGCGACGCCGTCCTATTCGCCGTCCGCCACCGTCCCGCGCTGGGCACGCGCGGCTGGCACCGCGTCACCCTGCGTCACGGCGTCAGCCCGCTGCGGTCGGGCCTGCGCCAGACGCTGGGGCTGATCTTCCACGACGCCGCGTGACGCGGCGGCGTCGCGCCCCGGAGTCACCCGATGGCGACGGGCCGGTCCTTGGCGATGCGGTCGAAGGCCATCATCGTCTCGACGATGCCGGGAAGGTCCTTCAGATGCACCATGTTGGGGCCGTCGCTGGGTGCCTTGTCGGGGTCCTGGTGGGTCTCCATGAAGACCGCGGCGACGCCGACGGCCACGGCGGCGCGCGCCAGGACGGCGACAAACTCGCGCTGGCCGCCGCTGGTGGTCCCCTGCCCGCCCGGCTGCTGCACCGAGTGGGTGGCGTCGAACACGACCGGGCAGCCGGTCTTCGCCATGATCGGCAGCGAGCGCATGTCGGAGATCAGCGTGTTGTAGCCGAAGCTGACGCCGCGCTCGCAGACCAGGGTGTTCGGATTGCCGGCGCTGTCCATCTTGGCGACGACGTTGGCCATGTCCCAGGGCGCCAGGAACTGGCCCTTCTTGATGTTGACCGCGCGCCCCGTCTTCGCCGCGGCGACGATGAGGTCGGTCTGCCGGCTGAGGAAGGCCGGGATCTGCAGCACGTCGACCGCTTCGGCCGTCGGCGCGCACTGCTCGGGCGCATGCACGTCGGTCAGGACCGGGCAGCCCCAGGTCTCGCGCACCTCCGCCAGGATCGGCAGGGCCTTGTCCATGCCGATGCCGCGCGGGCTGTCGGCGCTCGTGCGGTTGGCCTTGTCGAACGAGGTCTTGTAGATGAGGCCGATGCCGAGCCGGCCGGTCAGCTCGACGAGGGCGTGCGACATCTCCAGGGCGTGCGCCCGGCTCTCCAGCGCGCAGGGGCCGGCGATGAGTGCCAACGGCCGGTCGTTGCCGAGGGTGATGTTGCCGACATGAACGTGCCGGGGCTGGGTCATGGCCGAATCGATCCTTCCGCCTGCGGGGCGAGCCTGCGCTTAGATAGCGCCGCCGCCCCGGGCTTGCGAGCCCGGCGGTGACGACGGGGGGACCGCGGTCGGCCCTGGAGGGCGTGGGGCTGCTGGCGATCGGGCTGCTCCTCGTCCAGATCGGCCTCGTGCTGCCGGACATCGACCAGCGCATCCCGTTCATCGGCCATCGCTCGGCGCTCACCCACAGCGTGCTGCTGCCGCTGCTGCTGGCGGGCCGCTGGCCCGCCATCGCCGGGCTTCTGGCGGGTGGCATCGCCGTCCATCTCGGCGCCGACCTCCTGCCCCGCGGCTGGTTCGGCTATGCCCTGGTCCGGGTGCCGTTCCTCGGCCCGCTCGACGCGACGCTGTCGCAGCTCTTCCTGGCGGCCAACGCCGTCGTCGGCCTGCACCTCTTTCACGCGGCATCCCGGGAGCCGGCCACGCGCCGGATGCTCTGGGCGATGCTGGCCGTGAGCGCCGCGGCCTACCTCCTCGTTCACGAGCGCTGGTGGCCGCTCGTCCTGGCGGCGGTCGCGCTGGCGACCGTCGTCGTCGTCTGGCGCCGTCGCTAGGGGGCCGTCGCCATGTCGAGATAGGCGCGTTGGCCGATGCGCCAGCGGCGCACCGTGCGTCCCCCGGAGCGGGTCTCCTCGGTGATCCCCGCCAGCCCGTGCGGTTCCTCCGAGAGCGCCTCGTGCAGCACCCGTCCCGCCATCCCGTCGGCGCCCGGCAGGCCGAGCAGGGTCAGGATCGTCGGCGCGACGTCGACGGTGCCGGCGGGCAGCGGCGAGGCGTGGCCGGCGCGCGCGCCGCGACCGCCGACGACCAGGACGTTCGCCAGCTCGCGCGGATGCAGGCCGCCATGCATGCTGCCGCCGATCGGCACGGCGTTGTGGAAGAGGCACGAGCCGTCGATGCCGTTGCCGTCGACCCCGTCCTCGGTCGCCAGCAGGTAGTAGAGGTCGGGCGCGTCCTCGTGCTCGCAGCCGAGCAGCCTGCGGTCGAAGCTGCCGGGCACCAGCCCGACGCCGCCGTCGCCGCCGCGCGTGATGACGTGGCCGCACCAGGGCTGCTCCAGCAGCCAGCGCGCCACCCGGGCGCGCTCCGCCGGGTCGGGCAGCGACAGCGAGATGCCGCCGGAGTAGCCGGGCTGGTGGTCGGTGCCGGGAAAGGCGGTGTCGACCAGGGACGGCAGGTCGATCGTCTCGCGCGCGGTGATGTGGCCGTGGTCGGACATCACCAGGATCGCCGGCCGCGACTCCTCCGGCTCGGCGGCGGCCCGGTCGAGCACGCGGCCGAAGGCGGCATCGGCACCGGTGAGCGCTGCCAGGCCCTCGGGCGAGCCGATGCCGCGATAGTGCCAGGTGCTGTCCGGATCGGAGAGCCAGAGGATGGCGAGGTCGGGATCGTAGCCCGGCACGAGATGGTCGAGCAGCACGTCGACCGACCAGTGCAGGCGCTCGGTGTTCGGCAGGGCGCCGGGCGGCACCGGCCCGGCATGGGCGATGGCGGCGTCGAGCGCGGACGCCGGCTGCGAGGCCTCCGCGCCGTGCGCCGAGATGGTGACGTGGCCGAGCTCGCCGGCGCGGTGGTTGAGCAGGCGCGTCGCCCCGGGCGAGGCGGTAGACACCACCGCCATGCGCCGGCCCGCGGCGGCCAGGCGCTCGCCCAGGGACGCTCGCTGCAGCAGCCGTCCGCCGCGCGCCGCGGCGAGCCGGTCGAGGTCGGCGAGGCGCGAGGTGTAGATGCGTCCGGCCGACCGGCTGACGAACGCGTTGGCGACGATGCCGTGATCGCCCGGATGGTGCCCGGTCACCAGGCTGGAGACGGCGACGCGCGTCTCGCTCGGGAACACCGTGCGGCTCAGCGGGAAGTCGACCGACCGGCGGCGGAAGCGGTCGAGGTTCGGCATCAGCGCCGGCGTCATCATGTCGCGGCGCAGCCCGTCGAAGACGACCAGGATGACGCGTTTGCGCTCGCTCATGCCCCGCCACCCTCCAGCACCGTCCGCGCGGCGGCGGGATCGTTGACCAGCACCCCGTCGACGCCGAGACCGGCCAGTGCCCGCAGGCGCTCCGGCGTGACGGCGCCGACCAGCCATGCCCCCTCGCCGCGCGGCTCGCCCGCGGTGACCCAGCACTCCAGCCCGGCGCGGCGGGCGGCGGCGACGCGGGCCGGCGTCGCGTCCCTCTCCCACAACCGCAGGACATGACCGCCCGCACCGGCCAGCGCCGCCGCGCCGTCGGGATCGGGGAGCAGGCCCAGCACGGCCGCCGCAGGGGCGAGCCGGCGCGCGCGGGCCGCGTCGTCGACGTTGCGCACCCCCAGCACGAGGCGGCCGACATGCGCCGCCGGCGCCGCGTCGACGATGGCGGCGAGCATGGCCTCCCCCGCCACCTTGATGTCGATGACCGCAGGCACCCGGGCGACGACCGCGGCGAGCAGCCGGCCGAGCGGCAGCGCCCAGGGCTCCCCGTCGACGGCCCGCAGGAGCGCGACCTCGGCGCCGGTCATCTCGGCGATGGGGCGCCCGTCGCCCGCGAGGCGGCCGAGGTCGGGGTCGTGCGCGACGAGGGGCACGCCGTCGGCCGACAGCCGCGCGTCCATCTCGACCGCATAGGCGCCGGCGGCGAGCGCCGCAGCGGCGGCGGCGAGCGAGTTCTCGCGGGCGACCGCGGAGGCGCCGCGGTGGGCGATGATCTTCATCGCCGGCGGCCCCTCAGACGAGCCGCGATTGCTCGAGGGCGGCGCGGACGAAGGACGTGAAGAGCGGGTGCGGCGCGAACGGCTTCGACTTCAGCTCGGGATGGAACTGCACGCCGGTGAACCAGGGATGGCTCGGCAGCTCGACGATCTCCGGCAGCACCCCGTCGGGCGACATGCCGGAGAAGCGCAGGCCGGCCGACTCCAGCCGGTCGCGGTAGTTGATGTTCACCTCGTAGCGATGGCGGTGGCGCTCGCTGATGCGCGTCGCCGAGTAGATCGCCGCGGCACGGCTGCCGGGGGCGATGACGCAGTCGTAGGCCCCGAGCCGCATGGTGCCGCCGAGGTCGCCGCCGGCCTCGCGCCGCTCCAGGTCGTTGCCGCGCATCCATTCGGTCATCAGGCCGACCACCGGGTCGGGGCACTCGCCGAACTCGCTCGACCCGGCGCCGTTCAGGCCGAGCAGGCTGCGCGCGGCCTCGATGACGGCCATCTGCATGCCGAAGCAAATGCCGAAATAGGGCACCTTGCGCTCGCGCGCGAAGCGCGCCGCGGCGATCTTGCCTTCCGACCCGCGCTCGCCGAAGCCGCCCGGCACGAGGATGCCGTGGACGTTCTCCAGGTGCTGGACCGCGTCCTCGCGCTCGAAGATCTCGGAGTCGATCCAGTTGAGATGGACCCGGACGTTGTTGGCGATGCCGCCATGGACCAGCGCCTCGCCCAGCGACTTGTAGCTGTCCGTCAGGTGCGTGTACTTGCCGACGATCGCCACGGTGACGTCGCCTTCCGGCTGGCGGATGCGCTCGGTGATCTCGCGCCAGCGCGTCAGGTCGGGCTCGGGCGCGGTCAGGTCGAAATGCCGGCAGACCTGCTCGTCGAAGCCCTCGGCATGGTAGGTGATCGGCACCTCGTAGATCGTCGCCACGTCGATCGCCGGGATCACCTGCTCCTCGCGCAGGTTGCAGAAGAGCGCGATCTTGCGGCGCGCCGCCGGCGGGATCGGTCGGTCGCAGCGGCACAGCAGGATGTCCGCCTGGATGCCGACCGCCAGCAGCTCCTTGGCGGAATGCTGCGTCGGCTTGGTCTTCAGCTCGCCCGCCGAGGGGATCCACGGCACCAGGGTCAGATGGACGAACATGGTGCGTTCGCGGCCGAGCTCGTTGGCGAGCTGGCGGATCGCCTCCAGGAACGGCAGGCTCTCGATGTCGCCGACGGTGCCGCCGATCTCGCAGAGCACGAAGTCGCAGTCGTCGACGTCGGCCTGGATGAACTCCTTGATCGCGTCGGTGACGTGCGGGATCACCTGTACCGTCGCGCCGAGATACTCGCCGCGGCGCTCGCGGGCGATCACGGTCGAATAGATCTTGCCGGTGGTGACGCTGTCGCTGCGCCGCGCCGGCACGCCGGTGAAGCGCTCGTAATGGCCGAGGTCGAGGTCGGTCTCGGCGCCGTCGTCGGTGACGTAGACCTCGCCGTGCTGGTACGGGCTCATCGTGCCCGGATCGACGTTGAGGTAGGGATCGAGCTTGCGCAGCCGCACCGAGAAGCCGCGGCCCTGCAGCAGCGCGCCGAGCGACGCCGCCGAGAGACCCTTGCCGAGTGAGGAGACCACGCCGCCGGTTATGAATATGAACCGCGTCATGGGCCCTCAGGATAGTGTGCGCACGCGAGTCACCCAACAGCCAAATGCAGGGCGCCCGCCGATCGCGGCGCCCGCGCGTTGCGGGGGACTAGTTCGCCTGGGGAACGGCGGGGGTGGCCGGCGCCGCGGGCGCGGCCGGCGGCTGGTCCAGGATGGAGCGCGGCTTCACCGCCCCGCCCGTCAGATGAACCAGCGTCAGGCTGGTCACCACGAAGCACGCGGCGAGGATCGCCGTCGTCCGGGTCAGCAGGTTCGCCTGGCCGCGGCCAGTCAGGAAGCCGGACATGCCGCCGCTGCCCGCGCCGCCGCCGATGCCGAGCGCGCCACCCTCGCTGCGCTGCAGCAGGATGATGATCACGAGCGCGAGCGCGATCAGCATATGGACGACGAGGAGAACCTGCGCCATGGAGAACGTTCCCGGGAACCGAGCTTGAGGATCGCGGCTATGTAATGGCTCGAAGCCGGCTGCGCCAGAGGCGATTTCGTCCCACCCTCAGCGGGTCGCCTCGCCGATGGCCCAGAAATCCTCGACCGCGAGGCTGGCGCCGCCGACCAGCGCGCCGTCGATGTCCGGCAGGCGCAGGAGCTGGGCGGCATTGCCGGGCTTGACCGAGCCGCCATAGAGAATCCGCAGCGCGCCGGCATCGATCCCCGCGGGCACGCAGGCGCGAATGTGGGCATGCATCGCCTGGACATCGTCGGGGGTCGGCGTGCGGCCGGTGCCGATCGCCCACACCGGCTCGTAGGCGATGACCGTGTTCGCCGCGCTCGCTCCGCGCGGCAGCGAGCCGGCGATCTGCCTTGCGACCACGGCGTGGGCGCGCCCATCGTCGCGCTCGGCCTCGGTCTCGCCGACGCAGACGATGGCGACGAGCCCGGCCGCATGGGCGGCCTGCGCCTTCGCGGCCACGAGCGCGTCGCTCTCGCCGTGGTCGGCGCGCCGCTCCGAATGGCCGACGATGACCCAGCGGCAGCCGGCGTCGGCCAGCATCGCCGCCGCGACGTCGCCGGTGTGCGCGCCGCTCGCCTCCGGGTGGCAGTCCTGGCCGCCGATCCCGATCGGGGAACCGGTCGTCGCCGCGGCGACGACCGGCAGCAGCGGCGCCGGCGGGCACAGGACCCAGTCGCACGGCGGGGCGTCGGCCCCGCCCGCCCGGCGGGCCAGTTCGCGGGCCCGCGCCTCGCCGTCGGCGCGCAGGCCGTTCATCTTCCAGTTGCCCGCGATCAGCGGGCGCCGCAATCCAGACATGGCGGGGTCTCTACCATGGGCGGCCCCACCCGGCCAGACGGGTCGCGGATATACGAGTTGCCGCCCTATCGGTCGATCCCTATGATCCGCGGCCCAAATCAACCACCCGGCGCCCCGCCTCCAGGCATGCTTCAGGCCATCCGCAGTCGCGCCACCTCGTGGGTGGTCAAGATCCTCTTCATTCTCCTGATCCTCAGCTTCGGGGTGTGGGGCATCGGCGACATCTTCCGTCGTCCGGGCGCCGACGCGACGGTGATCCGCGTCGGTTCCAGCAAGGTCACGGGCTTCGAGGTCGTCGACCAGGTGCGCCGCGACATGGAGCAGCTCCGGCCGGTGTTCGGCGGCACACTGGACATGGAACAGGCCAAGCAGCTCGGCCTGGTCGACCGCTCGATCGAGCAGATCGTGCAGCGCCGGCTGTTCGCGGTCGCCGCCGCCGAGCTCGGCATCGTCGTCGGCGACGACGCGATCCGCCAGACGCTCGCGGCCAATCCGCAGTTCCGCTCGGGCGGGCAGTTCGATCCGCGCACCTTCCAGGCGGCGCTCCAGCAGATGCGCACGACCGAGGGCCTCTACGTCGCATCCCTGCGCCAGGACATCGGCCGTATCGCGCTCACCGACCCCGTCGCATCGGGTGCCGTCGCACCCAAGGGCCTGGCGGAGCTGCTGTACCGGCACCGCAACGAGAAGCGGCGCGCCGACGTCGTGGTCGTCCCGCGCAGCCTGTTCCCCGATGTCGGCACGCCCGACGAGGCGCAGCTCGCCGAGACGCTCGAGGCCAACAAGTCGCGCTTCTCGATCCCCGAGCTGCGCCGGGTCACGGCGGTGGCGCTCACGCCCGAGGCGCTGCAGGGCGAGGTCAAGGTCGACGACGCCCAGGTCCAGGCGGAGTACGAGGCGCGCAAGGCCGACTTCACCCAGCCCGAGCAGCGCCGCGTGCAGCAGATCCTGGTCGCCGACGAGGCCACCGCGCGCGCCGTGGCGGACGCCCTGGACAAGGGCGGCGATTTCGCGACGGTCGCCCGCGACGTCGCCAAGGTCGACCCGGCCGGACTGGATGCCGGGCTGTTCGACCGCAGCTCGGTTCCCGAGGAGCTGGCCGCCGTCCTCGACGTGCCCGCGGGAAAGAGCACCGAGCCGCTGAAGAGCCCGCTCGGCTGGCACATCCTCAAGGTCGTCGAAGTCATTCCCGAGAAGGTTCGCCCCTTGGAGGAAGTCCGGGAGCAGATCGCCGAGGGCCTGCGGCGCGAGCGCGCGCTGGACGCGCTGTCCGACCGGGCGACCAAGTTCGAGGACGCCCTCGCCGGGGGCGCCAGGCTCGAGGAGGCCGCCGCGGCCGTCGGCGCCACGCCGCTGTCCCTGCCGGCGCTCGACCAGCGCGGCCGCGATGCGGCCGGGCAGCCGGTGACACCGCTGCCGGGAGGCGCGGACCTGCTGCGTATCGCGTTCGACACCGCCAGCGGCGAGACGGCGCCGCTGGTCGAGATGCCCGATGGCGGCTATCTCGCCGTCCGGGTCGACGAGGTGGCACCGGAGACCGTGCGCCCGCTCGCCGAGGTGCGCGACGCCGTCGCCGCCCTGTGGACGGAGGAGAAGCAGACCGCGGCCGCGGAGAAGGCCGCCGACGAGATCCTGGCGGCGGTCAAGGCGGGCAAGACGCTGGCCGACGCCGCGGCGTCGCTCAAGCTCGAGCCGAGCGCCGTCGGTCCGTTCACCCGCACCGGCGGTCCCGACGCCGGCCCCCTGCCCCAGGGCGTCGTCGCCGCGCTGTTCCAGGGTCCCGTGGGGACGGCCGCCAAGGGCACCGCGACGAGCGGCGTGGTCGTCGGGCGGCTGGCGGCGATCGAGCCGGCCGATCCCGCCAAGGACGCGGCCGCCGTCGACACGCTGCGCCAGACGCTGCAGCGCGAGCTCGTCGGCGACATCGGCGCCGGCCTCGCGCTCGCCCTGCGGCGTGCCATCCCGGTGGAGATCGACCGCAAGGTCATCGACACCCTGCTCTGAGGCGCCGGCGATGCGTGCGTCCCCCGATCTCGATGCCTTTGCCGCCTCCTACGACGCCGGGCGGCCCCAGGTGGTCTGGTGCGACTTCGTCGCCGACCTGGAGACGCCGGTCTCCGCCTTCCTGAAGATGGCGGACGGGCGGCCCATGACCTTCCTGCTGGAGTCGGTGGAGGGTGGGGCGACGCGCGGCCGCTACTCGCTGATCGGCCTCAAGCCCGATCTCATCTGGCGCTTCCGGGACGGCAGGTCGGAGATCAACCGCGACGCCCGCTTCGACCTGGACGCCTTCGTGCCCATGGCCGGCGGCGGGCTGGAGACGCTGCGCCAGCTCATCGAGGAATCGAAGATCGACCTGCCGGCGACGCTGCCGCCGATGGCGGCGGGCATCTTCGGCTACCTCTCCTACGACATGGTCCGGCTGATGGAGCGCCTGCCGGACAAGAACCCGAACACCCTCGGTATTCCCGACAGCGTGTTCCTGCGGCCGACCGTGGTCGCGGTGTTCGACAACATCCTCGACCGCATGACGATCGTGACCCCGGTGCGGCCGGCCCAGGGCGTCGACGCGCGCCATGCCTACGACCGGGCACGCGAGCGGCTGGCCGATGTCCTGGCCGATCTCGAGCGCAGCCTGCCGCACCGCCGCGAGCCGGCGGGCGAGAGCGAGGAAGTCCCGACTCCCGCCTCGAACATGACGCCCGAGCGCTTCAAGTGGATGGTCGAGCGCTGCAAGGAGTACATCGTCGCCGGCGACGCCTTCCAGATCGTCCCCTCGCAGCGCTTCTCGGTGCCGTTCCGGCTGCCGCCGATGGCGCTCTATCGGGCGCTGCGCCGGCTCAACCCCTCGCCCTTCCTCTTCATCCTCGATCTCGGCGGTTTCGCCGTCGTCGGCTCCAGCCCGGAGATCCTGGTGCGGCTGCGCGACGGCACGGTGACCATCCGGCCGCTGGCCGGCACCCGCCGGCGCGGCGCCAACGCGACCGAGGACCAGCAGCTCGCCGCCGACCTGCTGTCCGATCCCAAGGAGCTGGCCGAGCATCTGATGCTGCTCGACCTCGGGCGCAACGATGTCGGTCGGGTGTCGCGGGTCGGCACGGTCAAGGTGACCGAGCAGTTCGCGGTCGAGTACTACTCTCACGTCATGCACATCGTCTCCAACGTCGAGGGGGCGATCTCGCCGGAGTACGACGCCCTTTCGGCCCTGGTGGCGGGGTTTCCCGCGGGCACCGTGTCGGGCGCCCCCAAGGTGCGGGCAATGGAGATCATCGAGGAGCTGGAGGAGGAGCGGCGCGGCGTCTATGCCGGCTGCGTCGGCTATTTCGCCGCCAACGGCGCCATGGACACCTGCATCGCGCTGCGCACCGCCGTGGTCAAGGACGGCACCATGTACGTCCAGGCGGGTGGCGGCGTCGTCGCCGACAGCGATCCCGAGGCCGAGTACCAGGAGACGGTGAACAAGGCCCGCGCCCTCTTCCGCGCCGCCGAGGAAGCCGTCCGCTTCGCCCGCCGGGGCTAGGCTAGGCTCAGCGCCGCGCCTCGCCTTCGGCGGCGACGTGCGCGAGGCTGCTGATCGGCACGAGCTGGAAGCCGCGCGCGGCTGCCTGCGGCAGCCATTGGGCGAGTGCGGCGCGGGTGGCCGGATGGGGGTGGCCGATCGCCACGGCGTGACCCTTGCGGCGAGCCACCGCCTCCGTCTCGGCCAGCTTCGCCTCGACGGCGTCGGCGTGCTGGTCGTTGTCGAGGAAGACGTCGCGGGCGACGAACGGCACGCCGTGGGCACGGGCCAGCCCCTCGGCGACCGTGCCGGCGGTGGTGCGGGAGTCGAGCAGCAGCAGGCCGCGGGCCGCCATCTCCTCGACGAGCAGCGTCATCGCCGTGCGGTCGGCGGTGAAGCGGCTGCCCATGTGGTTGTTCAGCCCGACATAGCCGCCGAGCCGCCCGAGGCTGCCGGCGATGCGCCGCCGCAGCTCATCGGCCGGCAGGGCGACGCGCAGCGCGCCCGGGCCCGGATCGACGCTGCCGCTCATCGGCTCCATCGGCATGTGGACGATGATCTCGTGCCCCGCTCCCCGCGCGCGGCCGACGAGCTGCGACAGGTCCTCGGCGTAGGGCAGGAAGGCCAGGGTGAGCGGCGCCGGCAGGGCGATCGCGGCCATGGTCGCCTGCTGCCGCGGCCCGAGGTCGTCGATCACGACGGCGATGCGCGGCACGCCGGCCCGGGCGGGGGCGACGGCGACGGCATTGCGCCGCCAGGCCGGAGCGCCGGGGTGGGCCGGCGGCCGCGCCGCCGGCGGCGGCAGCGCGGCGAGCTGGGTCGTCGGCGCGGGCGGGACGGCAGGGGCGACATGGGGTGCCGCCGGGCGCGCGACCGGCGGCGGCACGGACATCGCCGTCGCGGCGACGCGCGGCCGCTCCTCCGGCGGCAGGCCGATCGGCTCGGGCAGCGACGGCTTGAGCACCGGCATGGCGGCGACCGCGCCGGGACCGGGCCGCCGCGCGGCGACCGGATCGGAGCCGTGACGCAGCCACAGCAGCACCGCGACCGCGCCGATCGCCGCACCGATGCCCGCGCCGATGGCGATCGGGCGCAGCGCCATCCTGCCCCGCGCAGCGGGGCGCCGGCGGGAGGATGTCGGGCGCTTGGGCATGGATCTCGATTCGGGAAGGCAGGCATCATAGACGAGCGCGCGCCCGATCGCCGCAACCGCGGTCCCGCGGCCTTCGCCGCCGGGCGGCCACGTGCTATAGGAACCGCCGCAATTGGCCGGCGAGGCGGACCCGCGCGGATGTTCCTGCTGATCGACAACTACGACAGCTTCACCTTCAACCTCTGGCATTTCCTGGGCGAGCTCGGGGCCGAGGTGGTGGTGCGGCGCAACGACGCGCTCACCGTCGAGGCGGCGCTGGCG
>JADZBA010000071.1 GCA_020852355.1 Alphaproteobacteria bacterium | reverse complement strand
TCCGAGCAGGCGCTCGCCGTCGCCGCGCGCAACGGCCCGTCGCCGGACGCCGGGCGCTTCCGCTGGGCGGGCTGGGTGGCGCGCCTGACGTCGGGGAACGCGGATGCCGACCGCGACGACGGCCAGCGCGTGCATGCCCGCGTCACCGCGCTGTTCACCTTCCTCAACCGCCTCGACGAGCGGGTGATGCTGCGCCACTGGCGGGTCGGCGAGCCGCTTCTCTACCGCCGCCGGGTCCGGCTGGAGCCGTGGATCGTCCAGGGGCTGGACGCGGCCGCCCGGCATCCGTCGTCCGCGCCCGGTGCGCTCGACGTCCGCGCCATCGTCGCGGCCGCCCTGGCCGCGGCGGCGACGGGGCAGCGCCGCCTCGCCGATGCCTGCGTCGCGCGCATCCGCATGGCGGGCCCAGGCCTCAACGCCGTCTGGCGGCAGATCGCCGCCCTGGAGGAGCGGCCGGGGGAAGGCCCGCTGCCGGTCGCCGGCGTGACGCCGCTCGCCTGCGTGCTCGACGCGGCGCTCGTCGCCCGATCGCTCGGCGCCGTCGCGGATGCCGACATGGCATCCCTGCAGGGGCTGGCACGCGCCACGCTGGAGCGTCTCGCCCCGGACCGCCAGGGCCGGGCGGCCCTGACGGCGCGCGACGCCGTGGGAACCTGGTACGAGGTCCTGGTCCTGACGCTGGCGGCCTTCGCCGGCGACCTCGCGACGATGCGCGAGGTGCTGGAGCGCGCGCCCATGCGCATCGCCCAGCAGTTCGCGCCGGACGGTGCGCAGCCCGACGCCGCGATGGGCGACGACCCGCTGGGTGGCGCCGTCCGCAACCTCGAAGGCTGGGCCTGCCTCGCCTGGATGGCGCGGCCGCTCGGACACGACCTGTGGACCGGGCGCACCGGCGACGGGCGGTCGCCGGCCGTCGGCCTCGCTCATCTGGCGCAGCATGCGGCGCGGCTGCCGGCGCTGGACGGGCGTCGCCGCCGCACCGAGGCGCTGGTGCGGCTCGCCGCGCCGTCGGCCGGCACGCGCGGCGCGCCGTTCGCCGAACCCGATCCCGGCTCGTGCCTGCCGCCCTTCCTGACGCTGCTGCTCGCGGCGGCCGCCGAACCGCGCTATGGATCGGGCGGGGCATAGGGAGGGCGGAACGGATGGCGTGGCAGCGCATGGTCCTGGAAATCGGCATGGGCACCGATATCCGCGGCGGCGATTCGACCAAGGCGGCGGTGCGGGCGCTGCGCGACGCCTTGTGGCACAACTCGCTCGGCATCGCCGGCCTGCTGGGCCAGCCGTCGGACGCGATGCGCGTCGCCGTGACGATCGGCGTGCCGCGGCCGGAGACGGTGGCCGCGGACGCGGTGCTGGCGGTCCTGCCGCACGGCACGGGGACCGTGACCGTGGTCGAGGGTGGCCTCGCCATCCCCAGGGACGACGGCGGCGACGTGACCCTGATCGCGCACGCCGCCGCGGTCGTCTACATGGACGTGCCCGACTCCATGATCGGCGCCGGCGCGGGGGCCTCCCATGGCCGCTAGGCGGGTGATCCTGGAGCTCGGCGCCGGCAACGACCTGCACGGCGGCGACTACACCAAGGCGGCGATCCGCGCCGTCGAGGACGCGCTGCACCACAGCTCGCTCACCTTCGTGCGCACGCTCGGAATCGACCGCGACGCCCTGCTCGTGGAGGTGACGATCGGTGTGCAGCGCCCCGAGCAGGTCGACGTCGCGCGCGTCGCGGCGGCGCTGCCGGTCGGCCGCGTCACGGTGCGCGCCGTCAAGGGCGGGCTCGACGTGCCCGACGACGGCGCCGGCGACTTCGCCGCCATCGCCAGCGCCGCGATCGCGGTCCGCATCGAGCGCTGAGGGGGGCGCGAGCGCGGCGCCGGCGACGGCAACGAGATGGTCTCGCCGCGAGCGCGGAGCGCAGCCGTCGCGCGGCGCGCCGGCGCGATGCCCGGGGTCGCCGGGGCCGAGCACGACCTGCCCCCACCGAACCGGCCGCTACGCCTCTACGTCATCTGCGCCTCGCCGCGTTCGGGCAGCACGCTGCTCGCGGCGCTGCTGCGCGCCACCGGGCGGATGGGCGTCCCGGCGGAATACTTCAATCCGCTGCATCTCCAGCCCGCGCTGGCGGCACGCTTCGGCGTGGCGCTGCCCGATGGCCGCGTGCGCGGCGGCGCCTACCTGGCGGCACTGCAGCGCCACCGCACCTCGGCCGAGGGCGTCTTCGGGGCGAAGATCTTCTTCTCGCAGTTCCAGGACTGGGGCCGCAATGCGTCGTTCCGCCGGCTGCTGGCGGAAGCGACGCTGGTGCGGCTGCGCCGGCGCGACACGCTGGGCCAGGCGATCTCGCTCGCCCTCGCCCAGGCGACCGGCGCGTGGAACGCCGCCGCCGGCGCAGCGGCGCAATCGCAGGCGCGCGCGCCTGCCTACGACAGCGCCGCTCTGCGCCGGGCGCTCGGCATCGTGCTGGCCGAGGAGGCGGGCTGGGACGCCGTCTTCGCGGCGAACGGCCGCACGCCGATCGCGATCGCCTATGAGGATCTCGTCGCCGACCCGGACGCCGCATGCCGTCCGCTGTTCGCGGCACTCGGCCTCGCCGGCATGCCGACGCTCAGCCTGGCCGAGCCGCCGACCCGGCCGATGGCGGGGCCCGCGGCCGACGCCTGGCGGCGGGCCTGGGTGGACGGGCTGCGCCTGGCGGCGCCGGACCCCGGGTAGCGTCGGTGCCTCAGCCGCGGAACTGCCTGCGGTCGCCCTTGCGCAGCCACAGGCGCAGCAGGTGCCGGCGCTTCTCCGGCTCGTCATGATCGACGTACGGCGTGCGGCCGTGGACGACGATGCGGTTGTTGAGGATCTGCATCTGCCCCGGCGCCATCCAGAAGTCATGACGATGCGCCGGATCGCCGAGGAAGCGGTCGAGCGCCTCGACCGCCTCGGCGCCCGCGTCGTCCAGGACCTGCCCGGTCTTGGCGTAGCCGCGCCGGATCGGGCGGGCGTTGAAGCGGATGCGCAGGCCACCGTCCTCGACCGTGAAGACCGGGTACCAGTTGGTGCGGCCGGCGTCGGGAGCCTGGTATTCCTGGTGGTGGCGGTAGAACGGCCGGTAGAGGCGCTCCAGCAGATCGGGCCGCGTGTCGGCGAAGTGGTTGTGCGCGGCGAAGGCGCTCGACAGCGAGCTCTTGCCGCCCGACTTCGCGGTCTGCAGGCAGAGCAGGCTGATATAGTTGGGCGGCGCCTCGCCCATCGAGCTGTCGTTGTGCATGTCCAGCCCTTCCGGCGTCAGCGCGGTACGCGTCTCGCCGGTATAGGGCTGCCCGTCGTGGCGGACATCGTAGATCATGGTGCCGGGCCAGTCCTGGGCGACCGGCGGCTCCAGCAGGCTGCCGAGCAGCCAGTAGACGTCGGTCGCCTCGCGCCGGCTCCAGCGCTCGACCGGCAGGCGGTCGAGGATGACGAAGCCGAGGCCGTGGTCGAGCCGCTCGCGGATGCCGTCCATCCAGGCGCGACAGGAATCGAGGGCGAAATGCTCCGGCAGCAGCATCAGCGTCGGCACCGGCGCCTTGCGCTGCTCCGCCACCACCTGGTCGAGCTCGGCCAGGCAGGCGTCCGGCAGGCCCACGACGAAGTCGGAATCCCTGAGCGCCGGGCCGAACCAGGCCCGCGCGCGGGCGACGCGGTCGTCGAGCATGGGGGCGGTCGCGGCGATCATCGACATGGCGCATCCTCCGGCGGCCCCGTCGCGAGCCGGACGGGTACCGGACGAAGTTGGGGACGCGCCGCGCCGGCGGTCAAGCGCGAACGCATATCCCGACCCTTCCTCGCGCGCCCTACTGGCGGATGCCGTAGTCGGCCGCGGCCTTGCGGTAGCGCAGCAGCTCGCGGCCCAGCATCTCCTCGAACGCCTTGCCCGGGACCACCCGCATCGGCATCTGGATGGTGCGCATGTAGGCCTGGAACTCCTCCGTCGCCGCCGCCTCGGCGAAGCTCTTCTCCAACCGGGCGCGCACCGCGGGCGCCAGGCCGGCCGGGCCGACGACGCCCATGATCGAGGGATACTCCCAGTCGATGCCCGCCTCGCGCAGCGTCGGCACGGAAGGGAACTCCGGCATGCGGTCGCCGTCGAGCAGCGCCAGCAGGCGGAGCCGGCCCGCCCGCACCTGCTCGGAGAAGCCCGAGAGCACCCCGAAGGAGACGTGCCGGCCGAGCACCGCGGTCAGCGCGGTCGCGCCGCCCTGGAACGGCACGTTGACCAGCTTCAGGTCCTGGGTGCGGCCGATCACCAGCATGGCGAAATGCGCGCCGTCGTAGGTCCCCGAGGTGGCGTAGGTCAGCACCCCCGGCTTCGCCCTGGCGTCGGCCAGCAGCTCGGCCAGCGACTTCCACGGCGCGTCGGCGGGCACCACGACCCCGTGGAACGAGCCGGAATAGTTGATGATCGGCGTCAGGTCCTTCAGCGGATCGAAGGGCACCGGGCGCAGGCTGGGGGCGATGAACACCGTCGCGCCGGTCGCCAGGGCCAGCGTGTAGCCGTCGGGGGCCGCCTTCGCCATCTCCGCCATGCCGACGACGCCGGTCGCGCCGGGCTTGTTCTCGATCACCACCGGCTGGCCCAGGTCGCGGGCGGCGATCTCGCCGATCTTGCGCATGGAGAGGTCGCTGGTGCCGCCCGCCCCCCAGGGCACGATGACGCGGATCGGCTTCTCCGGGTAGGCGGCACCGGCCGCGCCGACGGCCAGCAGCAGGGCCGCGACGGCGCCGCAGAACCGCAATACGAGTCTCGTCATTCGTCGTCTCCCTCGGGGCGGATCGGATGTGGGCGGGCCGCCAGCGTCAGCAGGTCGGCCGCGACCGGCCGGCCCTTCGCCGGCCCGATGCGGATGGCGCCGGCGCGCACGATCACCCGGCAGCCCAGCGCCGAGGCGCCGTCGACGGTGAGGGCGCAGGCGCCGCAGGTACCGAGCTTGCAGAAATGCGCGGGGTAGGAGAGCGTCGCGTCGTGCCGCCGGCGGATCGTCGCCAGCAGGTTCAGCGCGTGGTCGCCCGCCGCCATGGGCACCCGATAGGTCGCGACCCAGCGCCGGCCGGTGTCGGGGTCGCAGCGCTCCAGCGTCGCGGCGACCTCGATCGTTCCCTCGCTCACGCTGCGATCTCCACGCGGGGACCGTCCTCGGAACGCCGCAGCACGATGCGCCGGCACCAGCGCGCGTCGTCGCGCCGCGGCCGGTCGAGGCGCTGGTGCGCGCCGCGGCTTTCCGTGCGCTCCAGCGCCGCCAGGCAGTGCAGGCGAGCCGCCACCAGCATCGCCCGCAGCTCCAGGCACTGCACGATCTCCCAGTTCCAGCGCCGGGCGGCGGCACGCGCGCGCAGCGCCGGCAGCCGCGCCTCCACGTCGGCGATCGTCGCCAGGGCCGCTTCCAACCCCTCGGCCGACTTCAGCGTGCCCGCGCCGGCGGCCAGCGCGGCGCGCAGCCGGGCCGTCTCGCCGGCGACCGAGATGGCGGCATCGCCGCCCGGCGCGCGCAGGCCGGCGACCCAGCGCGCCGCGCGGCTCTCCGGCAGCGGCCGCGGCGGCGTCGCGGCGGCGCGCGCGGCGGCGGCGCGGCCGGCGGCGGCGCCGAACACGATGACCTCCGGCAGGGCGCTGCCGGTCAGGCGGTTGGCGCCGTGCACCCCGCCCGCCACCTCGCCGGCGGCGAACAAGCCGGGCACGCCGGTACGCCCGTCGCGGTCGATGCGGATGCCGCCCAGCGCGTAGTGCGCCGCCGCCGTCACCTCCTGCGGCTCGCGCTCGACGCAGACCCCGATGTCGTGGAAATAGGCCTCGAAATGCACGTCGCGCACGCGCTCGGGCGGGATCGCCGACGCGTCGACCCAGACGCCGCCGCCCGGCGTACCGCCCCCCGCCCGGACCTCCAGCGCGATGGCGCGCGCCACCTGGTCGCGCGTCGCGCGCTCGATCGGCCCCGCCTCGTAGCGGCCGAAGAACTCCTCGCCGCGGGCGTTCAGCAGGCGGCCGCCGAAGCCGAGCAGCCGCCCCGTCGGATAGTGCAGGCCGCGCGCGGCGGCCGGCGCCAGGAAGACCGTGGGGTAGTGCTGGATGAACTCCATGTCGACGAGCTCGGCACCCGCCTCGTAGGCGAGCGCCATGCCGTCACCGGTCAGCTCGTCGGGATTGGTGTGCAGCGCGAACATGGCGACGCAGCCGCCGGTCGCGATCACCACCGCGCCGGCCGCCACCGTCGCCAGCTCGCCGCTCGCGACGTCGTGGACCAGCACCCCGCACACCCCCGACGCGTCGCCCAGCAGCTCGACCGCCAGCGCATGCTCCCATGTGGCGACCCCACGGGCGGCGGCGGCGCGCGCCAGCGCCGCCATCACCACCTTGCCGGTGCGCAGCCCGACATGGATCGCGCGCGGGAAGCGGTGGCCGCCGAAGGTCGCGAGCTGGTGGCGCCCGTCCTCCTGCCGCCGCCAGGCGACGCCGTAGTCCTCCAGCGCGTCGGCCTCCCGCCCGGCACCCTCCGCCAGCCGCCGCGCCAGCGGCGGGTCGGCGAAGCCGAGGCCGCTCGCGACGATGTCCTCGGCGTAGGCCGCGGCGGTGTCGTCCGGCCCGAAATAGCCGAAGCCGGCGCAGTAGGAGAAGTTGGCCGACGCGGTGGCGCCGGAATGCTGCAGCGAGCCCTTGGTCACTACCAGCACCCGTGCGCCCGCGTCGGCCGCGGCGATCGCCGCGCGCAGGCCGGCGCCGCCGGAGCCGACGACCACGACGTCGTAGCGCTCCCGCGGCATCGCCCGCCTCAGTTCTGCGCGTACCGGCCCATCTTCAGCGCGCGCAGGATATCGCCGAAGGTCTCGAGGTCGTCGTCGAGCTGCTTGCGCGCGCCGGCGGCGTCGGCGCGCACGGTGGCGACCGCGAGGTCGGTCATCGACTTCTTGAAGGCGGCGTCGTCCATCGCCTGCAGGAACGCCTGCTCCAGCTTCTGCACGACGGCGGCGGGCATGTTCGGCGGGCCGGCGATACCGAGCCAGGAGTTGATGTCCCAGTCGAACCCGGACTCGCGCACCGTCGGGACGTCGGGCAGCTCGGGCACGCGCCTGGCCATCAGCGTCGCCAGCAGGCGGACATCGCCGGACTGGACATGCGGCAGCACCTCGCCCGAGGTAACGGCGGAGCCGACATGTCGGCCGAGAAGCGCGGTGATCGCCGGCGCGCCGCCGCCGAAGGGCACGAAGGTCACCTGGGCGCCGGCCTCGCGCGCCAGCCGCGCCATGCCGAGATGGGAGCTGGCGCCGATCACCGAGATGCCCGCGGTCAGCACGCCGGGGTTCTTCCTGGCGTAGTCGAGCAGCTCGCCGAGCGACTTGTAGGGCGAGTCCGCGCGCACCGCGACGAAGGTGTTGAACGCGCCGTACAGCATGATCGGCGTGAAGTCTTTCGCCGTGTCGTAAGGGACGGCGCGCATGTGCGGCGCGATGGCCGCCTGGATCGCCGTGAAGTTGATCAGCGTGTAGCCGTCGGGCTCGGCCTTCGCGACCTCCTGCATCGCCGCGGCACCGCCACCCGCCGGCTTGTTGATGATGGCGATCGGCTGGCCGAGCGGCTTCTCCGCCGCCTTGGCGAGCGCCCGGCTGGTGAGGTCGGTCGCGCCGCCCGGCGCGAAGGGGATGATGAGCTGGATGGGCTTGGCCGGGAACGTCCCCTGCGCCGCCGCGCCCGAGAGCGCCAGGCCGGAGAGTGCCGCCGCGAGCGCCATGCGCCCCAGGGTCCGTCGGTCGATCGTCATGTCCTGTCCCTCCCGTTTCGCGTGTCCGTCACCCGGCCGCCACCAGCCGCTCGATGCGGTCGAACGCCTCCGCGATGACCGCCGGCGCGGTCGCGAAGGAGAAGCGCAGATGCCCGCGCGCCGAGGCGCCGTAGGCCGCCCCCGGGCTCGCCAGGATGCCGGCCTCCTCCAGCAGGCGCGCGGCGAAGGCGGTGCCGTCGCCCCATGCCTCGGGCAGCAGCGGGAACGCGTAGAACGTGCCCTCCGGCGGCGCGAAGCGCACGCCCGGCAGCCGGGCCAGGCGCTCGGCGACCAGCGCGCCGCGCCGGCGGTAGGACTGGCGCATCTCCTCCACCGCCTGCCAGCCCTCGTCGAAGGCGGCGACCGCGGCGTGCTGCACGAAGCTGGTGGCGCAGCGCACGGTGTAGTGGTTGAGGCGGGCCAGCACGACGGCGGCGTCGGGCCGCGCGACGCAGTAACCGAGCCGCCAGCCGGTCATGGCGAAGGTCTTGGACATGCTGTTGACGACGATCGTGCGGTCGGCGACCTCGGGGCCCAGCGTCGCGACCGAACGGTGGACGGCGTCGCCGAACACCAGCTCGCTGTAGACCTCGTCGGCGACGATCCACAGGTCGTGCGCCGTCGCCAGATCGGCGACGGCCCGCAGCTCGGCCGCCGAGAGCACGCGCCCGGTCGGGTTGTTCGGCGTGTTGATGACGATCGCCCGGGTGCGCTCGGTGACGCGCTCGGCCAGCGCCTCGGGCCGGAAGACGAAGCGGCCGTCGTCGGCCTCGCCCGGCACCGCCACCGCGACGCCGCCCGCCATCTGCACGATGTTGCGGTAGGGACCCCAGAAGGGCTCGGGGATCAGCACCTCGTCGCCGGGGTCGAGGATGGCGCGGGCCGCGATGGAGAGCGCGCAGAACGAGCCGGCGGTGACGACGACGCGGTCCGGCGTCACGGCGTGGCCGTGGCGCATCGTCTCGAACGAAGCGATGCGCTCGCGCAGCGCCACGAGGCCGCGTGGATCGACATACTGGCCACAGCCGTCGCGCAGCGCCCGCACCGCCGCCTCGACGACGGGTGCGGGCGCCTCGAAATCGGGCTCGCCGGCGCCGAGGTCGAGGATCCGCACGCCGCGCTCGGCGAGCGCGTCGGCGCGCCGCCGGCTCTCGACGACGGAGGAGCCGCCGAGGCTGCGGGCGATGGTGGAGAGTCGGGCGGTCATGTGGCCTTTCCGGAAGCGGGGCGCGCCGCGAGCCGGCGCAGGAGGGGCAGCAGCAGCAGGAGCGCCGCGGCCGTGAGCAGCGCCAGCGAAATCGGCTTCTGCAGGAAGATCATCGGGCTGCCGCCGCCGATCAGCAGCGACTGGCGGAACGAGCGCTCGAACAGGCTGCCCAGCACGAAGGCGAGCAGGAACGGTGCGGGGTCGAGGCGGACCTTGCGCATGCCCCAGCCGACGATGCCGAAGAAGCCCATCACCGCGACGTCGGTCGTGCTGTTGTTGAGGCTGTAGGCGCCGACCACGCAGAACACGAGGATCAGCGGCGACAGCACGCGCTGGGGGATGCGCAGCAGCGCCACGAACACCGGCAGCAGCGGCACGTTGAGCACGATCAGCATGAGGTTGCCGACGAGCATGCTGACGATGACGCCCCAGAACAGCGCCGGCTGCTGCTGCATCAGCATCGGTCCCGGGGCGATGCCGTGGATCATCAGGGCGCCCATCAGCACGCCCATGACCACGTTGGAGGGAATGCCGAGGCTGAGGAGCGGCACGAAGGACGCCTGGGCGGCGGCGTTGTTCGCCGATTCCGGCCCCGCCACGCCCTCGATCGCGCCGGTGCCGAAGCGCCCGGGCGTGCGCGACAGGCGCTTCTCCATGACGTAGGAGGCGAAGGAGGCGACCAGCGCGCCGCCGCCCGGCAGCAGTCCGAGCGCGAAACCGAGCAGCGAGCCGCGGCCGATCGGCGCGGCACTCGCCCGCCAGTCGGCGCCGGTCGGCAGCAGGTCGCGGGTGCGCCGGGGCTGCGCCAGCAGCTCGCTCGGCCGGAGCCGGCGCTCGGCCAGGCCCAGCACCTCGGCGACGCCGAACAGGCCCATCGCCATGATCGCGATGTCCAGCCCGTCCTGGAGGAAGAGCGTGCCCAGCGTGAAGCGCTCGCTGCCGGCGATCGGATCGAGGCCGATGGTGCTGGCCCACAGGCCGAGGCCGACCATGACGAGCGAGCGGACCATCGAGCCGCCCGACACGTGCGTCACCAGGATGAGGCCGAGCACCACCAGCGCCGTGTACTCCGCCGGCCCGAACCTGATGGCCACCCCCGACAGCAGCGGCCCGAACAGCGCGATCCCCGCAGTGGCGACGATGCCGGCGATGAACGAGCCGAACGCCGAGATGCCGAGCGCCGGCCCCGCCCGGCCGCGCCGCGCCATCTCGTAGCCGTCGATGCAGGTGACGATCGAGGCGGCCTCGCCCGGGATGCGCACCAGGATCGCGGTGATCGAGCTGCCGTACATGGCGCCGTAGTAGATGCCCGAGAGCATGATGATCGAGGCGACCGGGTCGAGCCGGTAGGTGATCGGCAGCAGCAGCGAGATGGTCGCCGTCGGCCCCAGCCCCGGCAGCACCCCGATCGCCGTGCCGATGACCACGCCGATGATGCAATGCAGCAGCGCCGCCGGCTGGAGGGCGACGCCGAAGCCCTGCACGAGGCCGCCGAGGATGTCCATCAGCGGGGCGCCGGCATGCTGCCCTTTCCGCCCTGCAGGGCGGAGAGGGCAGGAGCAGCGGGCACCATGGGCATCACCCCACCCCCAGCAGCCCGTGCGGCAGCGGCACGCCGAGGATCCGCTCGAAGACCAGCCAGCTCGCGCCGACGGTGCCGACGAGGACCGCCGCCGCCGGCCCCCACGCCATGCCCTCGGCCAGCCGCAGCACGACGAAGAGGGCGGCCGCGGTCGAGAGCACGAAGCCGAGCGGCGCCATCAGCCACGGCCATGCGGCGATCACGCCGACATAGAGGGCGAGCTTGCCCCACATCATCGGCCCTTCCTGCTGGGCGGCGTCGGGATCGATCTCCGCGGCCGGCGCGTCGCCGGCGAGCGTGGCGGCCAGCGCCACGACGCCGCAGATGCCGGCCAGCGCGCAGACGAGGAAGGGAAACAGGCCGGGCCCGGGCTCGCCGTAGCTCCACACGCCGTAGCCGAGGCTGCGCCAGCCGGCGAGCGCGACCAGGACGAGGATGGCGACCAGCGCCGCCGCGTCGCCGGCCGCGACCCGCCGCGCCGGTGCCGCCTCAGCCAAGCTCGCGCGCCCGGTCGCGCGCGACGAGCGCCGGGTCGCGCTCCGCCTCCGGCCCGTAGCCGCCGCCGCCCGGCAGCTCCAGCACGAAGCGGTCGCCCCTGGCCATGGCGAACGGGCGCTCGCCCTCGACCGGCGCGCCGTTGAAGAGGATGCGCTCCAGCCTGCCGTTCCCGCCGCCCTGGCGCCCGACCGGCGGATATTTCAGGCGCTGCGACAGGATGACGACGTTGGCCCCCTCGGGGTTGAGCATCTCCATCTCGACGCGCTGGCCCGGCCCGCCGCGGAACCTGCCGCGCCCGCCCGATCCCGGCAGCAGCGTCTTGTCGTGGATGCGGACCGGCAGCAGCCGCTCCAGCACCTCGACCGGCGTGTTGGAGACGTTGGTCGGGAACGAGAGCGTCGGCAGCCCGTCCTGGTCGGGCCGCGCGCCCTG
>JADZBA010000070.1 GCA_020852355.1 Alphaproteobacteria bacterium | reverse complement strand
TTCCGGCGGCGCGGCGTGACCTGCTCCATCACAGACGGCGATCCATGCACGACATAAGGACCATCCGCGACGATCCCGCCGCGTTCGACCGCGGCCTGGCGCGGCGCGGGCTGCCGCCGCGCGCCGGTGAGATCGCGGCGCTCGACGCCGAGCGGCGCGCCGCGCAGACACGCCTGCAGGAGTTGCAGCAGCGGCGCAACGAGGCGTCGAAGGCGATCGGCATGGCCAAGGCCCGGGGCGGCGACGCCGCCGAGGCGATGGCCGAGGTCGCCCGCATCAAGGACGAGATGACGGCTCTGGAGAGCTCCGAGCGGTCGCTCGCCGAGCGCCTCGACGCGATCCTGGCGGAGATCCCGAACCTACCGGCCGCCGACGTGCCCGACGGCGCCTCGGAGAAGGACAACCTGGAGATTCGCCGCGTCGGTGCGCCGCCGCGCTTCAACCATCCGGCGCGCGAGCATTTCGAGATCGGCGAGGCCCTCGGCCTGATGGATTTCGAGGCGGCGGCCCGGCTGTCGGGCTCGCGGTTCGTGGTCCTGCGCGGGCCGTTGGCCCGGCTGGAGCGGGCGCTCGCCGCCTTCATGCTCGACATCCACACCAACGAGTTCGGCTACACCGAGGTGCAGCCGCCGCTGATGGTGCGCGACGAGGCGGTCTACGGCGTCGGCCAGCTTCCCAAGTTCGCCGAGGATCTCTTCCGCACCACCACCGGCCTGTGGCTGATCCCGACCGCCGAGGTGCCACTGACCAACCTCGTCGCCGACCAGATCGTCGACGCCGCGACGCTGCCCCTGCGCTTTACCGCCTATACGCCCTGCTTCCGCTCCGAGGCGGGTGCCGCCGGCAAGGACACGCGCGGCATGCTGCGCCAGCACCAGTTCGGGAAGGTCGAGCTGGTCTCGATCGCCGGCGCCGACCAGTCCGAGGCCGAGCACGAGCGGATGACGAGCGCCGCCGAGACGGTGCTGCGACGCCTCGGCCTGCACTACCGCGTGGTCACGCTGTGCACCGGCGACATGGGATTCGCCTCGCGCAAGACCTACGACATCGAGGTCTGGCTGCCGGGGCAGGGGACCTTCCGCGAGATATCGAGCTGCTCCAACTGCGGCGAGTTCCAGGCACGGCGCATGAAGGCGCGCAGCCGGACGGCCGGCGAGAAGGGAACCCGCTTCGTGCACACGCTCAACGGGTCCGGCGTCGCCGTCGGCCGGCTCCTGATCGCGATCCTGGAGAACTACCAGCGCGAGGACGGTTCGGTGACCGTGCCCGCGGCCCTGCGGCCCTATTTCGACGGCCGCGAGGTCATCGCCCGTCCATGACCGCGATCGATCTGTCGACCGCCCGCATCCTCGTCACCAACGACGACGGCATCCAGGCCCCTGGCATCAAGGTCCTGGAGAAGGTGGCGCGCTCGCTGTGCAAGGACGTCTGGACGGTGGCGCCGGAGGAGGAGCATTCCGGGGCCGGACACTCGCTGACCCTGCGCTATCCGCTGCGCATCCGCCAGGTCTCGCGCCGGCGCTACGCCGTCGACGGCACGCCGACGGACGCAGTGCTGCTCGGTGTGCGCGTCCTGCTGAAGTCGAAGCGGCCCACCCTCGTGCTGTCGGGCGTGAACCGCGGCGGCAACCTCGGCGAGGACGTGACGTATTCGGGCACCGTGGCGGCGGCGATGGAGGGGACGCAGCTCGGCATCCCATCGATCGCGCTCAGCCAGTGCGTGCGCGCCGGCCATCCGGTGCACTGGGCCGCGACCGAGCAACACGCCGCCGACGTGATCCGCAAGGTCTGCGCCGTCGGCTGGCCGAAGAACGTCCTCATCAACCTCAACTTCCCGCCCTGCCCGGGGGCCAGCGTCGTCGGCGTCCAGGCGACCGCCCAGGGGCGGCACAAGATCGGCGGCGCCCTGCAGGAGGGCCGCGACCCGCGCGGCAACGTCTACTACTGGATCGCCACCACCCGCGACGAGGACGAGGCGGTGGAGGGGACCGACCTCGCGGCGGTGCGCGGCAACATCATCTCGGTGACCCCGCTCTTCCTCGACCTGACGCATCGTCCGACGCTGAAGCCGCTGGCGGAGATCTTCCGGTGACCGCCGGCCCGCGCCAGCTCCGCCTGATCATGGAGCTGCGCCGGCTGGGCATTTCCGACACGCGGGTACTGGGCGCGATCGAGCGCATCGCCCGCGAGACTTTCGTCCCCGAGACCTTCCGCGACCAGGCCTACGAGGATACCGCGCTCCCGATCGGCCACGGCCAGACGATCAGCCAGCCCTCGGTGGTGGCGCGCATGACCGAGGCGCTGGCGGTGGGGGAGCGCCATAAGGTGCTGGAGATCGGCACCGGCTCGGGCTACCAGGCGGCGGTGCTGGCACGGCTCTGCCGGCGCCTCTACACGATCGAGCGCCACCGGCCGCTGCTGCGCGTCGCCGAGGAACGCTTCCGCGAGCTGCGCCTGCACAACGTCACCGCGCGCTGGGGCGACGGCACCAAGGGCTGGCCGGAATCGGCACCCTTCGACCGCATCATCGTGACCGCCGCCGGCCTGGAGATCCCCGACTCCCTGGCCGATCAGCTCGCCCCGGGCGGCATCATGGTCATCCCCGTCGGCGAGCGGGCGGACGGCCAGCGTCTCGTGCGCATCCTGCGCGACGCCGACGGCCTCGTCTGCGAGGACATGGGGACCGTGCGCTTCGTGCCGCTGGTCGCCGGCCTGCCGCGCGCGGCGGCGGAGCGGCGCGCCTGATCGCGTCGGCGGACCCGACGCGGCTTGGTGCTGACTCGGAGCGACCGCTAGGATCGCGGCCATGCGCGGACGGCACCGCTGCCGGCTGATACCTCTCGTCGTGGCGATCGCGGCCATGGCGGCCCTCGGCGCGTGCCGACGCTACGAGCCGATCGATGTCTGGGATCCTAACCGGCCCGCTCCCGCCACCGGGGAGAGCGCCGGCCGGGTACCGCGCACGACGGTCGAGCGCGCGCCGCTCGACGGTGCGGTGCGCCCGCCGTCGCCGCCGCCGCGCCCCGTGGCCGCGGCCCCGCCGCCTGCGCCCCCGCCGCCCGCAATGACACCGCCGCGCGCCGCCGTCGGCGGGGTCACGGTGCAGCGCGGCGAGACGCTGTTCGCCATCTCGAGGCGCACCGGCGTCCCGGTCCGCGCGCTCATCGACGCCAACGAGCTGAAGCCGCCCTATGGGCTGCAGACCGGCCAACGTCTCGCGGTGCCCGCCAACCGCTTTCATGAGGTGCAGGCGGGCGACACGATCTACAGCGTCTCGCGGCGCTACGGCGTGGCGATGAGCGAGCTCGTGCGCGAGAACCGGATGCAGGCGCCGTTCGTCGTGCGGGCGGGCGAGCGGCTGAAGATCCCGGCGGCGACCGCGCCGTCCGAGCCGATGGTGGCCGCCGCGCCGCCGCCGGCCGCCCCGGCCGCGGTACCTTCGCCGGCACCGCCGTCGGCGGCGTCGCCGGGCGCACCGTCGGCGGTTGCGGCGATGCCGCCGTCGCTGCCGCAGCGGCCGGGCGTGCTCGGAACCCTGCCGGCCCCGGAGCAGCCGACCCTGCCCCCGGAACGCCCGGCCCCACCCGCCGCGGCACCGCCGCCGATGGCGGCTGCGCCCTCGCTGGCGCCGCCCGCGGCACCGGCCCCCCCGCCGCCGCCGTCACCACCGGTGGCGCGGCCGCCGGCAGCCGCCGAGCCGCCGCCGCGCGAAGGTCGCGGCTTCGCCTGGCCGGTGCGCGGGCCGGTGCTGACGCGGTTCGGCCCGACCGGCCGCGGCCTCCACAACGACGGGATCAACATCGCCGCCGTCCGCGGCGCCACCGTGGTGGCGAGCGACGCCGGCGTGGTGGCCTATGCCGGCAACGAGCTGCGCGGCTTCGGCAACCTGCTGCTGATCAAGCATGCGGACGGCTGGGTTTCCGCCTACGCCCACAACGACGCACTGCTGGTGAAGCGCGGCGACCGCGTGCGCCGCGGCCAGCCGATCGCCCGGGTCGGCCAGAGCGGCAATGTCGGCGAGCCGCAGCTCCATTTCGAGCTGCGGCGCGGCACGCGTGCGGTCGATCCGGCGGAATATCTGGAGACGCAGTCCTCGGGCGGGCCGGCGGCCGAGCCGCCGGCGCCGGTCAGACCGTATCCAAGGGTTTCGACAGCCGCCCTGCCAGGTCCTGGATGAACTGCCAGGCGACGCGGCCGGAGCGGGCGCCGCGCGTCACCGACCACTCGTTGGCCGCCCGCCGCAGCTCGTCCGACGTCTGCTCGATGCCGTAGTGCCGGGCGTAGCCCTCGACCATCGCCATGTAGGTGTCCTGGTCGCAGTGGTGGAAGCCGAGCCACAGGCCGAAGCGGTCGGACAGCGAGACCTTCTCCTCCACCGCCTCGCCCGGGTTGATCGCCGTCGACCGCTCGTTCTCGATCATGTCGCGCGACAGGATGTGGCGGCGGTTCGATGTCGCGTAGAAGACGACGTTGGCCGGCCGGCCCTCGACGCCCCCGTCGAGCACCGCCTTCAGCGACTTGTAGCTGGTGTCCTGGGCGTCGAACGACAGGTCGTCGCAGAAGATGATGAAGCGCCGCTCGACGCCGCGCAGCGCCGCCAGCAGCGCGGGCAGGGACGGGATGTCCTCGCGATGGATCTCGACCAGCGCGATGGCGCCGGGCCGCTCGGCGGCGATCGTCGCCTGCACCGCCTTCACCAGCGAGCTCTTGCCCATGCCGCGCGCGCCCCACAGCAGGGCGTTGTTGGCCGGCAGCCCCTGGGCGAAGCGCCGCGTGTTGTCGAGCAGCGTGTCGGCCTGGCGGTCGATGCCGCGCAGCAGCGTCATGGCGACCCGGTTGACACGCGGCACCGGCTCGATGCGCGCGCCGTCGGCGTGCCAGACATAGGCGTCGAAGGCGGCGAGATCGGCCGCGGGCGGCGGCGGCGGCGCCAGCCGGTCGAGCGCCTCGGCGATCCGGCGCAGGAGGGCCGTGGTGGTGTCGTCGCTCATCATCGGGAAACCGCAGCCGGAGGGGAGGGGCGGCACATAGGCCATGGCGGCGTGCCCCGTCAACAGCGGGGCGAGCCGCGCGCGCCCGGGCTCGGGCTTCGGTTGCGCTGGGCGGGGAAGTCGCTTACCTAATGCCCCGGCCGCGGAAGGGACCCGTCGCCGCAAGGGAGTATTGCATGCTGATTTCGCCAGCCTTCGCCCAGTCGGCCGGCGGGGGCCAGACCGACATGCTGATGTCGCTCGCGCCGCTCGTCCTGATCTTCGTGGTCTTCTACTTCCTGCTCATCCGGCCGCAGCAGAAGCGGATGAAGGACCAGAAGGCGATGCTGGCCGCCCTGCGCCGCGGCGACAAGGTGGTGACCGGCGGCGGCATCATCGGCACGGTCGCCCGCGTGCCGAGCGACGAGGAAGTGGTGGTCGACATCGCCGACGGCGTGCGCGTCCGCGTCCTGCGCAGCACGATCGTCTCGATCCTCAGCAAGGGCGCCGGCGAGGACAAGGACGCCGACGCCGACAAGCCGGCGGCGAAGGCCGGCAGCAAGTAGCGCGCAGCGCCGGAGGAACGCCGCCCCATGCTTCATATCCCGCGCTGGAAGGCTGCGGTCATCATCATCGCGAGCCTGGCCGGCATCCTGTTCGCGGCGCCGAACCTGCTGCCGCGACAGATGGCGGACCAGTTGCCGACCTGGCTGCCGCATCAGCAGATCAGCCTGGGCCTCGACCTGCAGGGCGGCTCCCATCTGCTGCTCGAGGTCGACACCGGCGCGATCACGCGGGAGCGCATCGCCAATCTCCAGGACACGGTGCGCACAGCCTTCCGGCAGCCGCAGATCGGCTACACCGACCTCGCGGCGGGCGCCGAATCCGTCACCTTCACGCTGCGCGAGCCGGGCCGCGCGGAGGAGGCGCGTCGCCTGCTGCGCGCCGCCGATGCCGACGTCGAGATCGTCGTCGAGGCCGGCGGCAAGGTCCTGCTGCGCTATCCCGAGCGCGTGCTGAACGACATCCGGCGCGCCGCCGTCGACCAGTCGATCGAGATCGTGCGCCGCCGCGTCGACGAGACCGGCACCAAGGAGCCCTCGATCCAGCGCCAGGGCACCGATCGCATCCTGCTGCAGCTTCCCGGCGTCGACGATCCCGAGCGCATGAAGCAGCTGCTCGGCCGCACCGCCAAGATGACCTTCCGGCTGGTCGACATGAACGCCTCGCTGGAGGACGCACGGCGCGGCCGCCTGCCGCCGGGCACCGAGCTCCTGCCGTCGGAGGACCGCGAGGGCGGCCAGCAGCGCTCCTACGTCGTCCAGCGGCGCGCCCTCGTCTCCGGCGACATGCTGACCGACGCGCGCGCGGCGACCAACCCGCAGACCGGCGAGTGGGTGGTCAACTTCCGTTTCGATTCCACCGGCTCACGGCGCTTCGGCGACGTGACCAAGGCGAATGTCGGCAAGCTGTTCGCGATCGTCCTCGACAACAAGGTGATCAGCGCCCCGGTGATCCGCGAGCCGATCCTCGGCGGGTCGGGACAGATCTCGGGCAGCTTCACGCCGCAGTCGGCGAACGACCTGGCGCTGCTGCTGCGCGCCGGCGCGCTGCCCGCGCCCCTCAACGTGCTGGAGGAGCGCACGGTCGGCCCCGATCTCGGCAGCGACTCCATCCGCTCCGGCACCATCGCCTGCATCGTCGGCTACCTGCTGATCTGCCTGCTGATGATCGTCGGCTACGGCTTCTTCGGCCTGATCGCCAACATCGCCCTGCTGATGAACCTGATCATCACGCTCGCGGTGATGTCGGCCCTGCAGGCGACGCTGACGCTGCCCGGCATCGCCGGTCTGGTGCTCGGCCTGGCGATGGCGGTCGACGCCAACGTGCTGATCTACGAGCGCATGCGCGAGGAGATCGCCAACGGCCGCACGCCGTTCTCGGCGGCCGACGCGGGCTTCTCGCGGGCCTTCATCACCATCCTCGATTCGAACCTGACGACGCTGATCGCCGCCGTGCTGCTGTACATCTTCGGCTCCGGGCCGATGCGCGGCTTCGCGGTCACGCTCTCGATCGGGATCATCGCGTCGATGTTCACCGCGATCAGCCTGACGCGGCTGCTGGTGGTGTCGTGGCTGCGCTGGGCGCGGCCGGCACAGCTCCCCCTCTGAACGGCAGATCCCGATGTTCAAGCCGATCCGCATCGTCAAGAAGGTCCCGAACGTCGACTTCTTCCGCTTCCACAAGCTGTGCTTCGCGCTGTCGGCGTTCATGTGCATCGCCTCGGTCGTGTCGCTGGCGACGCTGGGGCTGAACTTCGGCGTCGATTTCGCCGGCGGCATCCTCATCGAGGCGCGCACGCCCGCAGCGGCCGACCTGGCCGACATGCGCACCCGTATCAACAACCTCGATCTCGGCGACGTCGCGCTGCAGGAGTTCGGCTCGAACCGCGACGTGCTGATCCGCATCGAGCGGCAGGGTGCCGGCGAGAAGGAGGAGATGGCGGCGGTCGCCAAGGTGCGCGACGCGCTCGGCGCCGGCGTCGAGTACCGCCGGGTCGAGGTCGTCGGCCCCAAGGTCGGCGCCGAGCTGATCCGCGGGGGCATCCTCGCGGTGACGCTGTCGCTCGCCGGCATCATGGCCTACATGGCCGTGCGCTTCGGCTGGCGGGCCGGGCTGTCCGGCGTCATCGCCATCCTGCACGACTGCCTCACCACGGTGGGGTTCTTCTCGATCACCCAGGCGCAGTTCGACCTCAACGTGCTCGCCGCCGTCGTCACCATCGCCGGCTTCTCGATCAACGACACGGTCGTCATCGACGACCGCATCCGCGAGAACCTGCGCAAGTACAAGTCCATGGACTTCCGCGACCTGATCAACCGCAGCGTCAACGAGACCATGGCGCGCACCGTGGTGACCAACGGGCTGGTGTTCCTCGCGGTCGTCTCGCTGCTGATCCTCGGCGGCCCGGTGCTCTTCGGCTTCTCGATGGCGATGACCTGGGGCGTGGTGCTCGGCACCTACTCCACGATCTACGTCGCCGCACCGCTGGAATGGTACCTCGCCGGCCGCGGGTCGCATCACCGTCACCCCCCGGGCGACGAGGCGCCGGCCGCCGCCACGCCCTGATCGCCGATGGCGATCCAGCCGACCGCCCCCGCCGATCGTCAGTTCATCCAGAGCTACGGCCCCGGCCGCTTCCGCGTGAGCGGAATCGAGCACGGGGCCTCGATCATCGTGACGCCCGCCCGGACGGTGGCCTGGTCGGCGCCCGCCGGGGCTGCCGTCGACGCGGCGCTGACGGCGGAGATCGTCGCGGCGGCCGCGGGGGCGGAGATCCTGCTGCTCGGCACCGGGCGCCGTCTCGTTCCCCTGCCGCGGGCCCTGCGTGGAACGCTGCGCGCGGCCGGCATGGTCGCCGACGTCATGGACACCGGCGCCGCCTGCCGCACCTATAACCTGCTCGTCGGCGAGGGCCGCCGCGTCGCCGCGGCGCTGGTCGTGCTGGACTGAGGCACGGCTACGGCAGGTAGCCCACCCATGCCTCCAGCGTCTCGACGTCGCGGGCGATGATGTTGCCGATCGTCAGGTCGTCGAGATGGAGGTTCTCCAGCACGTAGGTCTGCTGGTGACCGAGCAGCGTGATGACGATGTCGTCGTCGACGTCCGCCACGGTGAACTCCGAGGGGTCGAACAGGCCGAAGTCGAGATAGTCCTCGTGCGGATCGAAGGCGAGGACGGTGTTCGTGCCCCATGCCCACGCGATCTTGGTGGTGACCGCGTCGGGGTGCTCGTGCTCATCGGTGTCGTGGACGTGCCCCATGGGCGACGCGGCACTCCCGGCGTCGGCGATGAAGCTGCGCGGCAGCACGTTCGCCGGGTCGAAGGCGATGCCGAGTTGCTGGTCGAGATGGTCCTCGTAGACCTGGGCGTAGTGGAAGACGAAGTTGTCGCCCGAGAGCTGGTCGAGCGTCGTGCCCAGCAGGATCAGCTTCTGCCCGGTGGCGCCGCTGTCGATCAGCACGCCTTCGTCGCTCTGGATCATCGAGAGCTGCTCGCGCGAGCCGTAGTAGCGGAAGTCGACGACGTCGGTGGCGGGATCGAAGGCGACCCGGTCGACCTTTCCGTACTCGTGCGAGCGGGCGTAGACGGTGAGTGGCGCAGCGGTGACGCCCTGCTCCCAGGCGAGCGCGCCGCTCAGGTCCTCGCGCAGGTGGTTGTTGAACACCGGCGCGAAGTTTCCGATGCCGAGATCGGCCAGCCGCACGCCCTGGATGAGCTGGAGCGTGTCGTTCCACGGGTTGAGGAAGCCGACGCCGTCGGTGGTGTCGACGACGATGAAGGCGTGCACGGAGTTCTCGCCGAGATCGAGGCGGTCGGTCATCGGGTCGAAGCCGACGATGTCGGCGCCGGTGGTGGCGACGGCGTAGAGCGTGCCGCCGTCGGGCAGCGGCTCCTCCCCGCCGCCGGTCTCGCCCAGCGCCTCCTGCCACACCGTCAGCGCGGACGGGTCGTTGGCCATGATGTTGGCCATCGACATCGCTTCGAGCGTCACGCCGGTCAGCGTCACGCTCTGGTGGTTCTCCGGGATGTCGATGACGACGGAGCCGTCCTGTTCGCCGACCGTGAAGTAGCTGCCGAGCATCCAGCCGAAATCCAGGAGCTGGTGGCTCGGGTCGAAGGCGAGGGCGACGTGGCTGCCGTAGTCGAAGGCGATGGTGAGGATGTGCTCGCTGCCATGGCCGTCGTCCGGCATCCCGGACGCGTCGAATGCCGCCTGCCAGACCGCCAGGGTCGATGCATCGTGCGCGCGGATGTCGGCCATCGACATCTCGTCCAGCGCGACGCCGGTCAGCATGTAGCTCTGGTCGTTGCCGGCGATGTCGATCATCACCGAGCCGTCGTGCTCGCTCACCGTGAAGTAGCTGCCGAGCATCCAGCCGAAATCGAGGACCTGCGTCGCCGGGTCGAAGGCGAGGTCCGCGTGGACGCCGTAGTTCCAGTCGATGGCGACGACCTCGTCCGCGGCGGGTGGCGGCGGATCGCCATTGCCGCCCGCCGCGTCGAACGCGGCCTGCCAGACCGCCAGGGTCGACGCGTCGTGCGCGCGGATGTCGGCCATCGACATCTCGTCCAGCGTCACCCCGGTCAGCATGTAGCTCTGGTCGTTGCCGGCGATGTCGATCATCACCGAGCCGTCATGCTCGCGGACCGTGAAGTAGCCGCCGAGCATCCAGCCGAAATCGAGGACCTGCGTCGCCGGATCGAAGGCGATGTCCGCATGCACGCCGTAGTGCCAGTCGATCGCCACGACCTGGTCGGCGGGCGCGGAGGGGCCGGCCGCCTCGAAGGCGGCCTGCCAGACGGCGAGCGCGGAGGCATCCTTGGCGGTGACGTTGGCGATCGACATCTCGTCGAGCCCGACGCCGGTCAGGGTGTAGCTCTGCTGGTTGCCCGACAGCGCCACGACGACGGAGCCGGCCTGCTCCGACACGGTGAAATATTGGCCGAGCACCCAGCCGAAATCGAGCACGTCACGGCTCGGATCGAACGTCAGCGCGGTGTTGCTGCCCCAGGCCCAGCCGATCGTGTAGGTCGCCAAGTGAACGCCCCCTCCGCGCGCGCGAGAACGCGCGACCGGACGAGCGTAGGGCGCGTGCCGGCGGCGACGCACGAGGAAGAGGGGTCGATCGGAGGGATTTCTGCGCCACTATGGAGCGATAGCCCTCGGGCACATCGTTCCGATTCCGGTGGTATCGGCGGGATGGCTGCCGGAAAACAGCAAGGGCGGCGGCCCGGCCTCCCGGACCGCCGCCCCGGTCACGCGTCGTCAGCCGAGATTCTTGGCCGCGAAGTCCCAGTTCGCCAGATGGTCGAGGAAGGTCTGGACGAAGTCCGGACGGCGGTTCTGGTAGTCGAGATAGTAGGCGTGCTCCCAGACGTCGACGGTGAGGAGCGCCTTCTGGCCGCTGGTCATCGGCGTGCCGGCATTGCCGGTCTTGACGATCTTCAGCTCGCCCTTGTCGAGGACGAGCCAGGCCCAGCCGCTGCCGAACTGGCCGACGGCCGCCGCCTTGAACTCGTCCTTGAACTTCGCGAGGCTCCCGAAGGTCGCGTCGATCTTCTTGGCGAGCTCGCCCGACGGCGCGCCGCCGCCGCCCGGCTTCATCGAGTTCCAGAAGAAGGTGTGGTTCCACACCTGGGCGGCGTTGTTGAAGACGCCCGCCTTGGCCGCGTCGCTGGCCGTCGCGAGGATGATCTCCTCCAGCGACTTGCCGGCCAGCGGCGTGTCCTTGATCAGGTTGTTGAGGTTGGTGACGTACGCCTGATGGTGCTTCGCATGATGGAAGCTGAAGGTGTTCGCCGACATGTGCGGCTCGAGCGCGGTCGGCGCGTAGGGAAGCGGAGGCAGTTCGAAGGCCATGCGTCACCTCTTGGCAGGAATGGGCAGATGCGAAGCCCCGATCAGATAGGCCGGGGCGGCGATCTTGTGAAGCGTGAACCGCGCGCGCCGGGGTCAGCCGTACCTGGCGCGCAGGACGAGCATCATGCTTTCGATGGCGCCGAGATGCGGGCGCCGCGTCACGTCCTGCCAGCCGCGGCGCATGACGCGGTGGAGCAGCCGGCGCTGGCTCTGCATCAGGTAGTGCAACGGCCACACCCGGCGGTGGTTCCCGACCAGCCGGCCCGTGGCGGCGTCGAAGCGCTCGTCGGCGAGGCGGGCGAGTGCGCGGCATGCCTGGCCGACGCGCGGGTGGCGCAGGGCGGCCGCCGGGTCGCCGATCGGCACGCCCGCCTCGGCCAGCGCCTCGCGGCTCAGCAGCAGCCGGCCCTGGCCGGCGTCGCGCCCGAGGTCGAGCAGCGCCTCGGTCAGGCCGACCGCCTCGCCCAGCGGCAGCACCACGCGCTCGAGCGCCGGGGCATCGAGATCGAGGCAATGCAGCACCATGAAGGCGAGGCTGCCGTGGCGGCGGCGCAGGTAGAGGCGCAGATCGGCCGTGGTCGGCGCCCGCATGCGGCCGTCGACGGCCATGCGGCGCCCGTCGACCATCGCCTCGAGCTCCTCGGCCGGCGGCTGCAGCGCCATCAGCGGCGCGATGGTGCGCGCCAGCCCGGTCGCGGCGGCGCCGCCCTCGCACAGGCGCAGCAGGTCGTCGCGCACCGCGACCAGCAGCGACAGCCGGTCGTCGGCGGCGAGGTCGGCGTCGGCGATGTCGTCGAGCAGCCGGTGCAGCCGGTCGAGCGCCAGCAGCGCCGCCCGCTGCGGGCCACCCAGGTAGCGCGCTGGCCAGGGGATCGGGCCGCGCCCGATGGGGCGACCGGCGAACGCCACCGCACCCAGTCGGCGCCGGTCGGTGCTGGGCGTGAGGATCGGTGTTTCGTGGCGCATGGGGCGGTGCGTCCGGGGGCTCTGGTCGCGCGGCATCGGATCGTCCAGGCTACCTTAGACCGGGGCGGCGCCCCGGACAAACCGCAACCTCGGATTCGCCGCGCCGGAGCCCGCGACCGCCATGCCCGACCCTTCCGGCAGCCCCGCCGCCGCCCTCGCCCGCCGCCACGATCCGGAGCGATTCCTCGCCGCCCTCACGGCGCCGGCGGAGCGGCGGGAGAGCCTGTTCGCCGTTCTCGCCCTGGAGTTCGAGATCGCGCGCACCCGCGAGGTGGTGTCGGAGCCGCTCCTGGGCGAGATCCGCCTGCAATGGTGGGACGACGCGCTCGCGGCGATCGCGGCAGGCCGGCCGACGCCGCCGCACGAGTTCCTGGCGGCGCTGGCCGGCGCGATCCGCGAACACGGGGTCGAGCCGGAGCTCCTGCGGGCGATGGTGGAGGCCCGTCGCCGCGACCTCGACGACGCTCCACCGGCGACCCTGGACGACCTCGTCGCCTACGCGGCGGCGACCGGCGGCGCGGTCGCGCGCGCCCTGGCGCAGGCGCTGGGCGGCAACGACCGGCCGTCGCAGGACGCGGCGCGCGACGTCGGCACCGCCTGGTCGCTGGTCGGGCTGCTGCGGGCGCTGCCCCACCAGGCGCGGCGTAACCGGATGGCCCTGCCGGCCGATGCGCTGGCGGCGGCCGGCCTGACCCCGCACGATGTCGCCGCCGGGCGCGGACGCGAGCGGATCCGCCCGATCGTCGCTGCCGTGGCCGCGGTGGCGAGCGATGCGATCGGTCGGGCACGGACCGCGCGGCCGCCGCGGGCGACGTTGCCGGCGCTGCTGCCGGCGCGGCTGGCCGCCGCCCATCTGCGTCGCCTGGCGCGTGCCGCCCACGATCCGTTCGATGCGCGGCTGCGCGCGCCCGACGGCTGGCGCGCCATGCGCGTCGCCTGGGGCGCCTGGACGCGGCGGTTCTGATGGTCGAGGGGACGACGGGCGGCGTTCGCATCCGCGAGATGGCCCCGGCCGATCTGCCGGCCGCGCGCCGGCTGCTCGGCCAGCTCGGCTACGACATTGCGCCCGAGGAGCTGGCGCGCCGTGTCGCCGCCGTCGCCGGATCTCCCGGCCACGCGGCGCTGGTGGCCGAGCGCGGGCGCATCGTGGCGGGTCTCGCCCATGTCTTCGAGCGTCCGGCGCTCGACAAGCCGCGCGAGGCGGTGCTGCAGGCCCTGGTGGTCGATGCGGCGAGCCGGCAGGGCGGCGTGGGCCGCGCCCTGATGGCGGCCGCCGAGGCCTGGGCCGCCGGTCGCGGCCTGCCCTCGGTCGTCCTCTCTTCCAACGTGGCGCGCATCGAGGCGCACGCATTCTACGAGGCGATCGGCTATCGCCGGGTCGCCACCTCGCTGCTGCTGCGCAAGGCGCTCGACCGCGTCAATCTTCCGGAGTGATCTGCACCAGCACCTTGTCGATGCGGCGGCCGTCCATGTCGATCACCTCGAAGCGGACGCCGCGGTCGTCGAAGGCCTCCCCCACCGTCGGCAGGTGCCCGAGGCGATGCAGCACGAAGCCGGCGACGGTGTGGAAATCGCCCTCGCCGGCCAGTCCGCGCAGGCCGGTGCCGTCCTCGAAGGCGTCGATCGGCATCAGCCCGTCGACCAGGAACGTGCCGTCGGCACGCCGCACCAGCGGGCTCTCCTTCTCCTCACCCTGCTCGGCCAGCGTGCCGGAGATCGCCTCCAGGATGTCGGTCGGGGTGACGATGCCCTGGGTCAGGCCATACTCGTCGACGACGACGGCCATGTGCACCCCGCCGCGGCGGAAGCGCTCCAGCAAGGCCAGCACCGGTGCCGATTCGGGAATCACCAGGGCCGGCGTCATGGTCTCGGCGATGCTGATCGGCTCGCCGCGCAGCGCGCGCGGCAACAGCGTCTTGGTGTGGACGACGCCGACCGCGTGGTCGACCGCGCCCTGGCAGACCAGCAGGCGCGAGTAGCCGGCGTCCTGCAGGATCCGCCCCGCCGCCTCGGGCGAATCGTCGACGTCGAGCCAGACGACGTCGGGCCTCGGGGTCATGATCGCGCGCACCGGCCGGTCGGCGAGCCGCAGCACGCCCTCGATCATCGCCTTCTCCGCCGGCTCGAAGACGCCGGCCTCGGTGCCCTCGGCGACCAGCGACTTGACCTCCTCCTCGGTGATCGTCGAGGCGCGCTCGCGGTTCATGCGCAGGAGCGTCAGCAGGGCCTCGGTCGATCCCTTGAGCAGCCAGACGGCCGGGGCGGTGAAGTGCGCAAGGAACAGCATCGGCGGCGCCATCACCGCCGCCGTCCGTTCCGGGTCGGCGAGCGCGATGCGCTTGGGCACCAGCTCGCCGACGACCAGCGAGAGGTAGGTGATGAGGACCACGACCAGCGGGAACGCGATCGTCTGTCCCCGCGGCGCGACGAGCGGGATCGTGTCGAGCAGGCCGCCGAGCCGGCCGGCCAGCGTCGCGCCGCCGAAGGCGCCGGCGAAGATGCCGATCAGCGTGATGCCGATCTGGACGGTGGAGAGGAAGCTGCCCTGATCGTCGAGGAGGCGGAGCGCCGCGCGCGCGCCCCGGCTGCCGCTCGCCGCGAGGTGCTCCAGCCGGCTGCGGCGCGAGGAGACGAGGGCCATCTCGGACATCGAGAGCAACCCGTTCATCACCGTCAGCACGAGGATGACGATGATCTCAAGGTAGACCATGGACGATCTTCGCCGCGCGGCCGCTGCGGCGCAATGGCGTCGCGGCCGCCGTCAGGCGGCGGCGCCGAGGTCGCGCCCGAGCCAGCGGTCGAGGTCCGCCAGCGCGCGGCGCGACAGCGCCGGCTTGCGCTCGACGCGCCTGGACGTCGTCTCCAGCGGCGGGAAGAGGCCGAAATTGACGTTCATCGGCTGGAACGTCGCGGCGTCGGCGCCGACGGTGATGTGCGCGAGCAGCGCGCCGAGGGCGGTCGTCGGCGGCGGTGCCGCGGGCGTCTCGCCGCGGCGCTCCGCCGCGGCGAAACGGCCGGCGAGCAGCCCGATCGCGGCGCTCTCGACATAGCCTTCGACGCCGGTAATCTGGCCGGCGAAGCGCAGGCGGGGCGCCGCCAGGAGGCGCAGCGCGCCGTCGAGCAGGCGCGGGCTGTTGAGGAAGGTGTTGCGGTGCAGGCCGCCCAGCCGGGCGAACTCCGCCTTCTCCAGCCCCGGGATGGCGCGGAAGATCCGCGCCTGCTCGCCGTGCTTCAGCTTCGTCTGGAAGCCGACGATGTTGTAGAGCGTGCCGAGCGCGTTGTCCTGGCGGAGCTGGACGACCGCCCACGGGCGCTGCCCGGTGCGCGGGTCGCGAAGGCCGACCGGCTTCATCGGCCCGTAGCGCAGCGTGTCGTGGCCGCGCGACGCCATCACCTCGATCGGCAGGCAGCCCTCGAAGTAGGGTGTCGACTTCTCCCACTCCTTGAAGTCGGTCTTTTCGCCGGCCAGCAGGGCGGCGACGAACGCATCGTACTGCGCCCGGTCGAGCGGGCAGTTGATGTAGTCACGCCCGTCGCCGCCCGGCCCCGGCTTGTCGTAGCGCGACTGGAACCAGGCGATCGACAGGTCGATCGTGTCGCGGTGGACGATGGGAGCGATCGCGTCGAAGAAGGCGAGCTGGTCCTCGCCGGTCAGGCTGCCGATCGCTGCCGCGAGCGCCGGCGAGGTGAGAGGGCCGGTCGCGATCACGACCGAGGACCAGTCCTCGGGCGGCAGCCCGGCGACCTCGCCGCGGCGGATCTCGACCAGCGGCTCGGCCTCCAGCGCCGCCTGCACGGCGTTGGAGAAGCCGACGCGGTCGACGGCCAGCGCGCCGCCGGCCGGCACCTTGTGGGCGTCGCCCGCGCGCAGCATCAGGCTGCCGCAGCGGCGCATCTCCTCGTGCAGGAGGCCGACGGCATTGTTGAGAGCGTCGTCGGAGCGGAAGGAGTTGGAGCAGACCAGCTCGGCCAGCCCGTCGGTCAGGTGCGCCTCGGTGCCGCGGACCGGCCGCATCTCGTGCAGGATGACGGGCACGCCGGCGCGCGCGATCTGCC
>JADZBA010000069.1 GCA_020852355.1 Alphaproteobacteria bacterium | reverse complement strand
CGGTGCCGATCAGCAGCGGGATGCCGCGGTCGCGCACGGCGGCCATGAACATCCGCAGCTCCGCCTTGGCCTGGCTGCGCGCGACATGGGGCAAGCCGGCGCCGAGATAGTGCGGCCCCGGATCGAGCGAGCCCGCGTCGACGCCGATGAACTTCGGCCCCGCCGCGATCGCCTTGCCGAACGCCGCCTCCGAGCAGGGCATCAGGCCGAGGCAGGCGGTAGGGGAGACGATCCGGATGGGTTCCATGGTGCTCTCCCTGCCTGCTCGCGTCCGGACGATCGCCGTCAATGCACGCCGCGTGCCCGGGTCCGGTCCTTCACGGGCCGGTCCGAGCGCTGGCGCTGGAACTCGATGGTCTGCCGGTAGCGGTCCGGCCGGCAGAAGATGCGCGCATGCTCCAGCGCACGGCCGGTCCGCGTGTAGTAGGTCCGCTCCAGCACCAGCAGCGGCGTGCCGTGGGGAACCTGGAGCAGCCCGGCGATCGTGCGATCGGCTCCCGCCGACGAGGCCGTCTGGCGTGCCTTGAGGATCGACGAGCGCGTGTACTGCTCGATGAGTCGGATGATCTGCCCCGGCACCGATCCCTGGAGCGCGTCCGCCGGCAGGCGGCGCGCCACGTCCTCGGGCATGAACACCTCGGAGCAGGTGTAGGGCGCGTCGCCGCGCTCGCGCAGCGCCAGCACCCGGAACATGTCCTCGTCGCCCGCCAGGCCGAGGGCCTGCGCGGCATCCGGATCATCCCCGGAGGGCAGCGACTTCGCCTCCAGCACGCGCAGCGTGTCGGGGAAGCTGCGGTCGATGACGTCGTCGAGCGTCGTGCAGGCCCATTGCCCGACGGCATCCGGCGCGGCGACGACGAAGCTGCCGCGGCCGGGGAAGCGGCGCACCACCTGGTCGTCGACCAGGAGCTGCAACGCGGCCCGCGCGGTGAAGCGGCTGACGCCGAACTCGGTCATCAGCTCCTCGTCGGTGGGGACACGGTCGCCGACCGCGTACTCGCCCTGCGCGATGCGCCGCAGCACCACCTCGTGGATCCGCTGATAGGTCGGGCGCCCGTTCGCCGAAGGGGCGCGGATATCGTCGCCATGGCGATCTGCGGCCATAGGAAACGGTAGGCTTTTGTCCGGACATTTGTCAATCTGGCGGCGGGGCCGGCGCCCCACGCCGCAGCAGGAGACTGATCACCATGACCGCACCCTCCGACGACGCCCGCCGCGATCGCTTCGGCAACCCGATCGACCCCAAGGTCGGCTATGCCCGCGGCCGGATCATCACGGGCGAGGTCGACGAGGTGCGGCGTCAGGCCCATGCCCATGCGATCATGCGCGACCGCTTCGTCCGGCATGGCGACGCCGGCGTCTTCAACCTGACCGGGCTGATCCGGGGCTACCCGCTGGCCGATGGCGACAGCGAGGCCTTGCAGTCCTACGTCCACTACAATGCGCGCCGCGGCGACGAGCTGGAGCAGGCTGCGCTCGCCCGCATGGGCGGCGATCCGGCGCGCCATTCGGGATTCCTCGCCAACCGCGTCACCTCGGGCGTGCTGGCGGTGATGGTCACGCTGCTGCAGCGCGGCGACCGCGTGCTGTCGATCGTGGCCGACGACCGCTCGCACCCGTCGATCAAGCAGGCGGTGGACATGGCCGGCGGGCAGTTCGACGAGGCGGTCGGCATCGACGCCTTCGCCGAGGCGATCGCGCACGGGCCGAGGCCGGCGATGGTCACGGTCACCGCCATCTCGCCGTCGAAGCGCCACCTCCCCGCCCCCGACGCGCTGCGCGCCATCGCCCTGGCGCGTGCGGCCGGTGCCCTCGTCATGATCGACGACGCCCACATGGCGGCCCGCATCTCGCTCTACGACGAGCCGCCCGGGCTGCTGCTGGGCGACCCCGACATCGCGGTCTGGTCGCTCGACAAGCACGTCATCGGCCCGCGCTCCGGCTTCGTCGCCGGCCGGTCGGAGCTGATCACCCGCATCAAGGCGCGCGCGCTGTCGCTGGGCGTGGAGGCGCAGATCGGGCCGCAGCTCTCGGGCCTGCGGGCGATCGAGGCCTTCGATCCGGCGCCGATCCGCGCGGCGCGCGACATGGCCGGCCGCATCCTGGACGCGATCCAGCCGGAGATGGACGGCCGCGCCTACATGGCCGGCGCCGGTGTCGCGGTCGGCGGCGAGGACTTCCTGGAGATCGCCCGGCGCCGCGCCAACGACACCTCGTCGACGATCGTGCCGATCGAGGCGATGGCCTTCACCGCCATGGTGATCCTCGAGCGCTTCGGCGGCGTCACCATCCCGGCGAGCGGCATGCCCGGATCGGCCTGCACCTTCCGGCTGATGACCTATCCCGACGGCGCGCGGATGGGCGAGGAGACGATCGCCGCGGCGGCGCGCACGGCGATGCAGTCCCTGGTCGCGGCCCTCAACGATCCCGAGACGGTGCGGCGCACGATCCTCGGCGGCTGACGTCGCCCCGCATCGGCCCCTCCCCCGCCCGGAGGGGTCAGGCGAACGCCTCGCCCGAGACGGTCGCCCGGCGCATCAGGCGCCGCTCGGCCGGCAGGTAGTCGAAGGTCGCCTTGTGCAGGGTCTGGCGGTTGTCCCAGATCAGCAGGTCGCCCACTTCCCAGCGGTGGCGATAGTGGAACTCCGGCCGGACGGCATGGGCGCAGAGCGCGTCGATCAGCTCCCTCGCCTGCGCCTCCCCCATGCCCTCGATGCCGGTGGTGTAGCCCTCGCTGACGTAGAGACACTGCCGCCCGGTATCGGGGTGGCGCACCACCAGCGGATGGGCGGCCGGAGGATATTTCCGGGTCCGCGCGACCAGGTCCTCGGGCGACCCGGTCTTGGTCTCGTAGCGATGGACCAGGCTGTGGATCGCCTTCAGCCCGGCGATCCGGGCCTTCGTCGCCCGGGGCAGCGCGTCGTAGGCCGCCGCCATCCCGGTGAACACCGTGTCGCCGAGCGGCCGCCCGTCGCGGTGGGGCACCTCCACCGCGTAGAGCATCGAGATCCTGTGCGGCGCCGGCAGGTAGGCGCCGTCGGTGTGCCAGAACCGCCCGGCGTCGGTGTTGCCGACGTTGCGGCCGCCCTCGACCACGTTGGAGATCAGGAAGAGCTCGGGGTAGCCCGGCACCAGGTGCTCGCTGAAGAGGATCTTCTGCAGCGAGCCGAAGCGGCCGGCGAACGCGACCTGATCGGCCTCCGTCAGGTGCTGGCCGCGCACGACCACGACACCGCGCGCGTGCAGCAGGTCGCGCAGGCGCGCGAAGAGCGCGTCGTCGACCTCGCCCGACAGGTCGACGCCGCGCACCTCCGCGCCGATCGGGCCACTCGCGTTCGTCACAGACGGCATCGCCGGCCTCCCCTCGCCCGCCTCCGCGTTCAGTCGATCTTGGCGCCCGAGGCCTTGATGATCTCCGCCCATTTCGCCTTGTCCGCCCGGATCGTCTCGGCGAACTCGGCGCTCGTGCTGACCACCGGCTCGCTGCCGAGCCTGGCGAGCTTCTCCTTCGTCTCCGGGCGCACCAGGGCGACGGCGAGCGCCGACTGGATCTTCGCGACGATCGCGGGCGGCGTTCCTGCCGGCGCCACGAGCCCCGACCAGGCCTCGGCGACGTAGCCTGCCACCCCCGATTCGCCGATCGTCGGCAGGTCGGGCAGGATCGCCGAGCGCTTGGCGCTGGTCACCGCGAGCGCCCGCAGCTTGCCGCTCTCGATGAACGGCACCGAGGTGCTGAGCGTGTCGAACATCCCCTGGATGCTGGCCCCCGCCAGATCGTTGAGGGCAAGCGACGTGCCCTTGTAGGGCACATGGACGATATCGATGCCGGCGCGCGTCTTCAGCATCTCCAGCGACAGGTGCGCAAGCGTGCCGTTGCCGCCGCTGCCGAAGTTGAGCGCGCCCGGCTTCGACTTCGCGTAGGCGACGAGGTCGGCGACCGACTTGATCGGCAGCGAGGGATGGACCTCCAGCACCATCGGGCCGGAGGCGACCAGGGTGATCGGCGTCAGGTCCTTCTCGCTGTCGAACGGCATCTTCGGGTAGAGGCTCTGATTGATCGTCAGCGTCCCGGCCGAGACCATGGCCAGCGTGTAGCCGTCGGGGGCGCTGCGCGCGACCTGGTCGGTCCCGACATTGCCGTTGGCGCCGGCCTTGTTGTCGACGATGAAGGTCTGGCCGAGCGCCTCGGTGAGCGCCTGGGCGGCGATGCGGCCGATGAGGTCGAGGTTGCCGCCCGCCACGTACGGCACGACGATCCGCACCAGCTTCTCCGGATACTGCGCCGTCGCGGG
>JADZBA010000068.1 GCA_020852355.1 Alphaproteobacteria bacterium | reverse complement strand
GAGGAGCTGAGCGACGAGCTGACCCGCGAGGCGGTGGACGGCCATGTCCAGACGCTGCGTCGCGGCGCCAAGGTCGAGCTGTTCGGCGCCGACGGCTCGGCGCTGGCGCCGGCCGCGCCCCAGGGCCTGACCCCCGCCAAGTGACCCCCGCCAAGTGATCCCCGGCGACGTGATCGCCGATCCACCCTCCACGACGAGAAGCCCCGCCATGGCGCACAAGGTCTCCCCGCTCGCCCCCGAGCGGTTCCCCGATCTGCCGCCGCTCGCCGGCGTCCGCCTCGGCACCATCGCCGCCGGCGTCCGCTATAAGGACCGCGTCGACGTGATGCTGGCCGAGCTGGCGCCGGGCACCACCGTCGCCGGGGTGTTCACCAGGTCGAAGACCGCCTCGGCGCCGGTGGTGTGGTGCCAGAAGGCGCTGCCCGGCGGCAAGGCGCGGGCGGTCATCGTCAATGCCGGGAACGCCAACGCCTTCACCGGAGCGGCCGGCCTGAAGGCGGTCGAGGTGACGGCCAAGGGCGTCGCCGAGCGCCTCGGCTGCCGCCCGCGCCAGGTCTTCGTGGCCTCCACCGGGGTGATCGGCGAGCCGCTGCCGGCCGAGCGCATCACCGCCGCGCTCGACGCGCTGACGGCCGGCCTCGACGCCGACCGCTGGTCGGCGGCGGCGCAGGCCATCATGACGACCGACACCTATGCCAAGGGGGTCACCGCGACCGCCCGCATCGGCGACGCGACGGTCACCATCAACGGCATCATCAAGGGCTCCGGCATGATCGCGCCGGACATGGCGACGATGCTGGGCTTCGTCTTCACCGATGCGGCGCTGCCGGCCGACGTGCTGCAGACGCTGCTCGCCCGCGGGGCCGAGAAGACCTTCAACTGCATCACGGTCGACAGCGACACCTCGACCAGCGACACGGTGCTGCTGTTCGCGACCGGGCAGGCCGAGCATCCGGCGATCGCGCGCGCCGGCGACCCCCGGCTGGCCGACTTCCGCCGCGCGCTCGACGCGGTGCTGCTGGAGCTGGCGCTGCTCGTGGTCCGGGACGGCGAAGGGGCGGAGAAGCTGGTGACCATCCACGTCTCCGGCGCGGCCACGCCCAGGGCGGCGCGGCGCATCGGCATGGCGATCGCCAACTCGCCCCTGGTCAAGACCGCGATCGCCGCCGGCGACGCCAACTGGGGCCGCATCGTCATGGCCGTCGGCAAGGCCGGCGAGAAGGCCGATCGCGACCGGCTGGCGATCGCCATGGGCGGCGTCGCCGTCGCCCGCAGGGGCCAGCGCGTGCCCGACTTCGACGAGGCGCCGGTCGCCGCCCACATGGCCGGCCGCGCCATCGACATCGCGGTCGACGTCGGCGTCGGCAAGGCGTCGGCGACCGTGTGGACCTGCGACCTGACGCACGCCTACATCGACATCAATGGCAGCTACCGCAGCTGAGGCGCTCGCCACCGCGCGCCTCGTCCTGCGCCCGCCCGTCGCCGCCGACGCGCCGGCGATCGAGGCGCTGGCCGCGCCGTGGGAGGTGGCGCGCTACACCCAGCGGATTCCCCATCCCTACCCGCCGGGTGCCGCCGCGGCGTTCCTGGCGGAGGTGGCGGCCGACCGCGCGGCCGGCAACGCCCTCCTCTTCGCCATCACACGGCGCGGGGACGGCGCCTTCCTCGGCATGATCGGCCTGGAGGCGGCCGACGAGCCGGGCGTGCTGGAGATCGGCTACTGGCTGGGGATGCCCTTCTGGGGCCAGGGCTACGCGGCGGAGGCGGCGCGCGCCGTGCTGCGCCACGCCTTCGCGCTCGACGGCGTGGACATGGTCTTCGCCGAGGTCCATCCCGACAACCGCGCCTCCTGCCGGGTGCTGGAGAAGGCGGGGATGCGCGAGACGGGCCGCGTCGCCACGCGGGTGCGCGGCGAGCCGGTGGAGACCGTGCGCTACGAGATCGCGCGGCCGGTCGAGCTGCCGACGCTGCTGGTCGCCGCGGTGGCGCTGGTCGACCCCGACGGGCGGGTGCTGCTCGCCGAGCGCCCGCCGGGCAAGGCGATGGCCGGCCTGTGGGAGTTTCCCGGCGGCAAGGTGGCGCCCGGCGAGACGCCGGAGGAGGCGCTGGTCCGCGAGCTCGCCGAGGAGCTCGGCGTCGACACCGCCGAGCGCTGCCTGGCGCCGCTCGCCTTCGCCTCGCACCGCTACGGGACGTTCCACCTGCTGATGCCGCTCTTCGTCTGCCGCAACTGGCGCGGCACGCCGACGCCGTACGAGGGCCAGCGCCTCGCCTGGGTCCGCCCGCAGCGCCTGGGCGACTACCCGATGCCGCCCGCCGACGCCCCGCTCGTCGCGGTGCTGCGCGACCTGTTGTGAGCCGAGGCGGTGACCACTATATAATCACCATTATATAGTCCGGAGAGCGGAGCCGTGCTGGCATTCAAGGTGACGACGGTCGGCGCCTCGTCGGGAGTGATCCTGACCAAGGAGGCGATGGCGCGCCTCAAGGTGAAGAAGGGCGACACGCTCTACCTGACCGAGGCGCCCGACGGCGGCTATCGGCTGACGCCCTATGATCCGGATTTCGCGCGGCAGATGACGCTGGCCGAAGAGATCATGCACGACGACAGGGAGGTCCTCCGGGCCCTGTCGCGGTGAGAGCGTGGCGCTGGATCTCCGCCGCCGTCGTCTACGCCGTCCATGACCGGCAAATCGTCGAGCACGGCGGCCTCGACGGGCTTCGCGACAGGGGCCTCATCGAATCGGCGCTGGCGCGGGCGCACAATCTCGCCGCGTACGGCGAGCCGGACACGGCCGCGCTGGCGGCGGCCCATGTCCACGGCCTCCTGCGGAACCACGGCTTCACCGACGGCAACAAGCGCGTCGCCTGGGTGATCGGGCGGATCTTCCTCGCCGACAACGGCGCGACGTTGCGCTTCGACCGCCGCGAAGCGATCCACCTCGTCGAGGCCGCCGCCGCCGGCGATCTGCGCGAAGCCGACCTGGCGCAATGGTTCCGGGAACGGATCGCGCCGCATCCTTAGTCGGAGCCGCGGGGAGCGCGGAGCGCCGCGTCCCCCGCGCCCTGTTCCTCCACCCCCAGCGCGGCGGCCAGCCGCGCCGCGGCGCTGCCCGGCCGCAGCGGCTTCTGCTGCGCCGCGTGGGGCGCCCAGGCGGTCAGCGTCAGGACCTGGAAGGTGGCGGGGACGCGGCCGTCGGCGGCCGCGAAACGCTCACCGTAGATCGCGGCGGCGCGCAGCAGGGTGTCGCGGCGGGTGAAGGCGGGCCGGCGCCCGGCGACCGCGTTGGCCTCGCCCATGCCGCGCAGCTCGCGCATCAGCGCCAGCGCGTCGGGATAGGTCGCGGTCAGCCGGTCGGAATCGACGACCGGCAGGGCGAAGCCGGCGCGCTGCAGCAGGGCCCCGGCGTCGCGGACGTCGGCGAAGGGCGAGACCCGCGGGCCGGCGCCGCCCTCGATCTCGCTCTCCGCGGCGAGCCACGCCTCGCGCAGCTCGACCAGCGTCTCGCCGCCCAGCAGCGCCGCCAGGAACAGGCCGTCCGGCTGCAGCGCCCGGCGGATCTGCACCAGCGCGCCGGGCAGGTCGTTGACCCAGTGCAGGTCGAGGCAGCTCACCACCAGGTCGAAGCCGCCGGCGAAGGGCAGGGCCTCGGGGTCGGCGACGACCGCCCGCGGCAGGCCGCGGACCAGCTCGGCCGCGAGGTCGGCGTGGACGACCAGCGGCGATGCCGGCCGGGCCGCGAGGGCGCGGGCCATGACGCCGCCGCGGGCGCCGAGATCGAGCACCGTCGCGAAGTCGCGGCGGACGTCGTCCAGCCGATCGGCCAGGCGCTCGGCCACTTCCGCAAAGAGGAAGTCGTGGTCGGCGAAGCGGCCCGCCGCGCGCACGCGGTGCCGGCGCACCGCGGCGCGGTCGAACACGCGCATGCCGGCTCGGGGGTCGGCGGGGGCAGCCATTGCGCTAATATGGGCGCGGACCAGGGGGAGCGCCACGCATGGCGTGGGAGATCGCACGGCGCGCGGCGGAGGGAGCCGGCAGGGCGGCGCGGACGCTGCTCGACGTGGTGCTGCCGCCGCGCTGCCTCGCCTGCGGCACCATCGTCGGCGACCCCGGCGCGCTGTGTCCGGAGTGCTGGGCCGGGGTCGGCTTCATCGCGCCGCCCTGCTGCACCCGCTGCGGCCTGCCGTTCGCTTTCGACAGCGGTGCCGGGGTGGAGTGCGGCGAGTGCCTGCGCCGGCCGCCTGCGTTCGACCGGGCGCGCGCCGTGTTCCGCTACGACGACGCCAGCCGGCCGCTGATCCTGGGATTCAAGCACGGCGATCGCACCCATGCCGCGCCGGCCTTCGGCGCCTGGCTCGCGCGGGCCGCCGGCCCGCTCGCCGCCGAGGCGGAGGTCGTCGTGCCGGTGCCGCTGCACCGGCTGCGCCTGCTGCGCCGCCACTACAACCAGGCGGCGCTGCTCGCCCTGGCGCTGGGCCGGCGGATCCGCGTGCCGGTGGTGCCCGACGCGCTGGTGCGCAAGCGCGCGACGCCCTCGCAGGGCGGGCTGCGCCGGCTCGGCCGCTTCCGCAACGTCGCCGGCGCGTTCGCGGTGCCGCCGCGCCGGCGCCGCCATGTCGATGGCCGGCGCGTGCTGCTGGTGGACGACGTGCTGACGACCGGGGCGACGGTCGAGGCGTGCGCGCGGGCGCTGCGCGCCGCCGGCGCGCGCGCGGTCGACGTCGTGACGCTCGCCCGCGTCGTGCGCGCCGGGTAGGCGGCCTACCCCTTCGCCAGGAAACCCTTGATCTTCTCGGCCATGGCGGCGCCCTTGGTCTCGTGCGTGAAGAACGCCTCGAGCTTGCCCTGGGGCGAGACGAGATAGACGAAGGCGCTGTGGTCCATGGTGTAGCCCAGCGCGCCCTGGACCGGCGCCTTCTTGTAGTAGACGCGATAGGCGCGCGCGGCGGCGGCGATCTCCTCGGCGGTGCCGGTCAGGCCGACGATGCGGTCGTCGAAGGCGGAGACATAGTCCTTCAGCGCCGCGGGGGTGTCGCGCTCGGGATCGACCGTCACGAAGAGCGGCTGCAGCTTCGCCGCGGCGGGGCCCAGCGCGTCGAGGGCGACCGACACCTCGCCCAGCGCCAGCGGGCAGACGTCGGGGCAGTGGGTGAAGCCGAAGAACAGCAGGAGATGCCGGCCCGGCCAGCTCTGCTCGCTGACGCGCCGGCCGTCCTGGTCGGTGAGCGCGAAGGGCCCGCCGATCTGCGGCCCCGCGACCTCGGCCAGCCGGGCGCCGCCCGGCCCGCCCATGACATAGAGGCCGCCCAGCGCTGCGGCGAGCAGCGCCAGGCCGGCGGCGAGGATGAGGACGGCGCGGCGCGCTGGTGCGGTCATGGCGGTGGATATGGTGCCGGCATCGGCCGGCGTCAGTAGCCGCGGGCGCGGTCGACGAGGTTGAGCAGCGGCCGGCCGTCGGCGAGGCGGCGCAGGTTCTCCGCGATCTGCGGGGCGGCGGTCAGCGGGTTGGTCAGGGCCGCCGAATGCGGCGTCATGATCACCTTGGGATGCGACCAGTAGGGGTGGTCGGCCGGCAGCGGCTCCTGGTGGAAGACGTCCAGCGCCGCGCCGGCGACGTGGCCGGAATCGAGGGCCGCCAGCAGGTCGGCGTCGACGACGTGGCGGCCGCGTGCGCAGTTCACCACGAAGGCGCCGGCCGGCAGCCGGGCCAGCAGCTTCGCGTCGATGATGCCCTCGGTCTCCGCGGTCAGCGGCACGAGGTTGACCAGGATGTCGGTGCCTTCGACGAACGGGCCCAGGCCTGCCGCGCCGGCGAAGCATGCGACGCCGGGAAGCTGCCGCGGCGAGCGGCTCCAGCCGCGCAGCGCGAAGCCGAAGGGCGCCAGCTTGCGCAGCGCATCCTGCCCCAGCTCGCCCAGGCCCATCATGCCGACGCGGCGCGACTGCGGGTGCGGCTGGGCGTGGACCTGCCACACGCGGGCGCGCTGCTGGGCGGCGTAGACCGGCTCCTGGCGATGGAAGCGCAGGACCTGCAGGACGACGTGCTCGCTCATCTCCGCCGTCATCGACGGGTCGATCAGGCGGGCGAGCGGCAGGCGGGCCGGCACCCTGGGATCGCGCAGGATGGCGTCGACCCCGGCGCCGGTGGCGAAGATCGCGCGGAGCTGCGGCAGCCGCTCGAACATGCCGTCGGGCGCCTGCCACATCAGCACCGCGGCGATGGCGGCGGGATCGCCGATGTCGGGCCAGTAGCGGATGTCGATCCCCGGCGCGAGCCGGCGCAGCTCCGGCGCCCAGACGTCGGCGGACGGATGCTCGCGGCTCACGATCAGCAATGCCATGTCAGCTCCTCACCGCCCCCGTGTCGACCGCCTCCAGGCGGAGCGCGGCGGCCATCAGCGCCTTGGTGTAGTCCTCGCGCGGGGCGTCGAATATCTGCGCCGACGGGCCGGATTCGACCACCTTGCCGTCGCGCATCACCAGCACCTCGTCGGCCAGCGCTCTTACCACCTTCAGGTCGTGGCTGATGAACAGGTAGGCAAGGCGATGGCGCGACTGAAGGTCGCGGAGCAGGTCGACGATCTGCGCCTGCACGCTCATGTCGAGCGCCGAGGTCGGCTCGTCGAGGACGACGAAGCTCGGCTTCAGGATCAGCGCCCGGGCGATGGCGATGCGCTGGCGCTGGCCGCCGGAGAACTCGTGCGGATAGCGCCCGGCGCTCGCCGGGTCGAGACCGACCTCGGTCAGCGCCGCCTCGATCATCCGCCGGCTCTCGGCGCGGTCGCGCGCCAGCCGGTGCACGCCCAGGCCCTCGGCGACGATGTCGGCCACCGACATGCGCGGGCTGAGCGAGCCGTAGGGGTCCTGGAAGACGATCTGCATCGCCCGGCGCAGGGGCCGCAGCTCGCGCCAGCCGAGGCCGTCGATCGGCCGGCCGAGGAAGGCGATGCGCCCTTCGCTGCGCGTCAGGCGCAGCAAGGCCAGGCCGAGCGTCGTCTTGCCCGAGCCCGATTCGCCGACGACGCCGACCGTATGGCCCTCGCGCACCGCCACCGAGACGCCGTCCACCGCCTTGATGTGGCCGACCGTGCGGCGCATCACGCCGCGGCGGATCGGGAACCATACCTTCACGGCGTCGGCGCGCATCACCTCCGGCGCCTGCGGCGACGGCGGCAGCGGGTCGCCCTTGGGCTCGGCCGCCAGCAGGCGCTGCGTGTAGGGATGGCGCGGCCGCCGGAAGACCTCCTCGACCGGCCCCTCCTCGACGACCTCGCCGCGGGTCATCACGAGCACGCGGCGCGCCATGTTGCGCACGATGCCGAGGTCGTGGGTGATGAGCAGCAGCGCCATGCCGAAGCGCGCCTGCAGGTCGCGCAGCAGCTTCAGGAGCTGCGCCTGGATGGTGACGTCGACGGCGGTCGTCGGCTCGTCGGCGATCAGCATGTCGGGCTCGGTCGCCAGCGCCATGGCGATCATGACGCGCTGGCGCTGCCCGCCGGAAAGCTGGTGCGGATAGGCGTCGAGCCGGTTGGCCGCGTCCTGCAGCCCGACCAGGGCGAGCAGCTCCAGCGTGCGCGCCCGCGCGGCCGCCCCCGCAAGTCCCTTGTGCAGCAGCAGCGTCTCGCCGATCTGGCGGGCGACCGTGTGCAGCGGGTTGAGCGAGGTCATCGGCTCCTGGAAGACCATGCCGATGCGGCCGCCGCGCACCTGCTGCAGGACCGACGGCGCGGCGCCGATCAGCTCCTGCCCGTCGAAGCGGATGCTGCTCGCCTTCCCGTGTGCGGCGACCGGATAGGGCAGGAGCTGCAGGATGGAGAGGGCGGTCACCGACTTGCCCGACCCGGACTCGCCGACGATCGCCAGCGTCTCGCCGCGCTCCAGCGCGAAGGACACGCCCTGCACCGCCGCGACGGCCTTCTCGCCCTCGCCGAAGGTCACCGTCAGGTCGCGGACCTCGAGCAGCGCCATCGCCTCACCGGACCGTCTTGCGCGGGTCGAAGGCGTCGCGCACCGCCTCGCCGACGAAGATCAGCAGGCTCAGCATGAGCGCCAGCACGGCGAACGCCGTCAGGCCGAGCCACGGCGCCTGCAGGTTGGCCTTGCCCTGGGACAGCAGCTCGCCCAGCGAGGCCGAGCCCGGCGGCAGGCCGAAGCCGAGGAAGTCGAGGCTGGTCAGCGTCGTGATCGAGCCGTTCAGGATGAACGGCATGAAGGTCAGCGTCGCCACCATGGCGTTCGGCAGGACGTGGCGCACCATGATCGTGGTGTCGCCGACGCCGAGCGCGCGCGCCGCGCGGACATAGTCGAAGTTGCGGGCGCGCAGGAACTCCGCCCGCACCACGCCGACCAGGGACATCCAGCTGAACAGCAGCATCAGCGAGAGGAGCCACCAGAAGTTCGGCTCGACGATCGAGGCGAGGATGATGAGGAGGTAGAGGACCGGCAGCCCCGACCAGATCTCGATGAAGCGCTGGAACAGCAGGTCGAGCAGGCCGCCGAAATAGCCCTGCACCGCGCCCGCCGCGATGCCGACGACGGAGCTGAGCAGCGTCAGGGTGAGGCCGAACAGCACGCTGATGCGGAAGCCGTAGATCAGCCGCGCCACGACGTCGCGCCCCTGATCGTCGGTGCCGAGCCAGTTCTCGCCCGACGGCGGCGCCGGTGCCGGCACCTTCAGGTCGAAGTTGATGGTGTCGTAGCTGTAGGGGATCAGCGGCCACAGGATCCAGCCCTTGGCCTCGATCTCGCTGCGCACGTTGGGGTCGCGGTAGTCGGTGGTGGGCAGGAACCCGCCGAACGTCGCTTCCGGGTAGTCGACCAGGACCGGGTAGTAGAAGGCACCCTCGTAGCGCACCAGCAGCGGCCGGTCGTTGGCGACGATCTCCGCCGCCAGCGAGACGCCGAAGAGCGCCAGGAAGATCCACAGCGACCAGAAGCCGCGGCGGTTGGCGCGGAAGCTGGCGAGCCGCCGCGCCGTCAGCGGCGAGATCGGCCGGCCGAGCAAGGTCGTGCGGGCGGCCGCCATCAGGCCCTGCGCGCCTCGAAGTCGATGCGCGGGTCGATCACGACGTACATGAGGTCGCCGACGATGCCGAGCAGCAGGCCGAGCAGGGTGAAGAAGTAGAGCGTGCCGAACATCACCGGATAGTCGCGGTTGATCGCCGCCTCGAAGCCGAGCAGGCCGAGCCCGTCGAGCGAGAAGATGACCTCGATCAGCAGCGAGCCGGTGAAGAGGATGCCGACGAAGGCCGACGGAAACCCGGCGACGACGATCAGCATGGCGTTGCGGAAGACGTGCCCGTAGAGGACGCGGCGCTCGGGCAGCCCCTTGGCGCGCGCGGCGGCGGCTCCTGCGCCGGGGTCTGGGGAAGGATGGCGGGCGCATCCATCTCAGACCTCCCGCGTTTCAAAATCGATGCGCGGATCGATCCAAGTATAGGTCAGGTCCGACAGCAGGTTTACGACGAGG
>JADZBA010000067.1 GCA_020852355.1 Alphaproteobacteria bacterium | reverse complement strand
TCGGGCACCAGCAGGCTCTCTCCCCGCCCGCCGGAGCCCAGCACCATCAGGCACCACGGCGCCGGCGGCCCGCCCCAGCCGTCGTCGGCCATGCCCGCCAGCGCCAGGACGCCGGCCCGTGCCGTCGCCTCGCGCAGCACCGCAGAGAGCGCGCCGGCCACCGCCGTCGCCGGCACCCCGTCGCCGCGCAGCGACCGCGCGAGGGCGGGCAGGCCCAAACGCACCTGCCGGATCGTCGCGGCGTCGCCGGCCGTCGCCACCCCGTCCCCCAGGCTCAGCGTCTCGCGCGCGCGCAGCTTCAGCAGCGTGCGTGCCGACAGCATGCCGACCGGCGCGCCCGCCTCGTCGACCACGACCAGATGGCGGATGCCCAGGCGGTCCATCCGGCCGATCGCGACGGCCACGAGCGCGTCGGCGCGCACCGTGACGAGCGGCGACGACATGACGCGCCCGACGGGCGCCGCCAGCGCCGCGGCGCCGTCGCGCGCGGTAGCGCGCAGCAGGTCGCGCTCGGTGACGATGCCCAGGGGATCGGGGTCGACGACCACGACCGAGCTGACCGCCGCCTCGACCATGCGGGCCGCAGCCACGCCGAGCGCGGTGCCGGCCGCCACCGTCACCAGCGGCGTCGACATCACGCGGTCGACCGTCGTCCGATAGGGAAAGGCGTCGAGGCGGCCGAGCGCGTCGGCCCCGTCGGTCAGGGGCCCCATCGGCTCACCACCCCGCGGCGGCCTGCAGGCGGCGGGCGCGCCGCGAGCGGGCCGCCAGCGCCGCAGCCTCGCCCCAGGTGGCGACGCCGGCGGCCGCCAGACGCGGCAGCAGCCGGATGTAGAGCTCGGCGGTCACCAGCGCGTCGCCCAGCGCCGTGTGGCGCCCGGTCACGGGCACCGCGAAGTGCGCGGCGAGGCTGTCGAGGTCGAGATTGGTCCAGCCCGGTTCCAGCACGTCGACCAGCTGCAGCAGGCAGAGCGAGGGCGGCGTTCCCCAGGCGACGCCCGTCCGTCTCGCCTCCGCCGCCAGCACGGCGAGGTCGAAGCCGATATTGTGACCGACCACGACGCAGCCCGCGACGAACTCGGCGACCTCGGGAAGCACGGCGGCGACCGTCGGCGCATCCGCCACCGTCGCATCGGCGATGCCGTGGATCGCCGTGGCCGTCCGCGGGATCGGCACGTCCGGACGCACCAGACGATCGAGGGTGACGGCGCCGTAGAGGCGGTCGCCGTGAATGCGCACGCCCGCCACGGACACCGCACGGTCGCGCATCGGATCGAGCCCGGTCGTCTCCAGGTCGATCACCGCCACGGGCAGCCGCGCGAGCGGCGTATTCTCGTCGACCGGCCCCGGCGGCGGCGGCCGGTCGAGAAGCTCGAAGGCGTGCCCGAGCCAGGGCTCCCAGCCGACGTCGGCGGCGAAGGTCACGAGCGCGCCCCCCTGCTCGCCGAGATCGGCCACGCGGGCGGGCAGGCGGCGACCGTCCGTCGCGTCCAGCACCGCCTCGACCGGACCCGCGCCTGCCCGCGCGGCGGCGAGCGCAGCGCCCAGGCTGGCGCGGTCCACGGCATCGAGCACGCTGGTTCCCGGCGCGACGGCGGCGGCGCCCAGCAGGCGCCGCGCCGGACCGTTCGCGAGGGTGACCAGTCCCGTCGCCGTGAGCGCCAGCACGGGCAGCGGCAGCCCGGCGACGATGCGCGCCAGGCGCGGGTCGGGGGCTCCCTGGCCGGCGGGCCGCGCCGCGGAGAGCCCGAGCCCGGCCGCCAAGGCCGCGGACAGCGCCGGGCCGGCGCCGTCGATGTGCGGCGACGGCGAGCGGACGCCCGCCCCCGCGGCCAGGCCGGCGAGGATATCGGCGACGCGCCGCAGCGCGCGGAGATGATGGGCGGTCAGGGTCGCCAGCGCCACCAGCGCCGCCACCGCCGCCGTGGCCGCGGCGACCGCCAGCCAGGGCCTGGAGGACGCCGCCAGCCCGGCGGCGCCGGCCAGGGCCGCGGCGGCCGACGGCAGCACGAGCACGATGAGCCCTTCGCGCGGCCGCCGGCCCATGGGCGCTTCAGTCCGGCGGAGCCAGGAGGGCACCAACGACGGCCGGCGCGTCGATTCGTCGGCGCAGCCGGCCAATCATGGCAGTCAGGTGGAAGGCGACGCCGTTGATCACCATCGGCTCGTCGTAACGGCGCATGCCGAGCGCGATGGGCAGGGTCTCGAACATCCGATGCCCACCGACCGCCGCCACCAGCCGCGGCGCCTGCGGTTCGGCCCGCTGGGCAGCCGCCAGCCGCGTCGCGAACGCCGCGACCGCATCGCCCCACCCTTCCGGACGGTGGGACGGCCGGGGATAGGCATCGAGCGCGCCGGCGTAGAGCCGGATCAGAGGATCGAGAAGCCGCTCCCGCCGGTCACCGGCCGCCGGCCGCAGGATCCCCTCGGCGATGACCACGACGTCGGCCAGGATGGCCGCGAAAGCCTCCCAGCGGGCGCGCGCGAGGGCGTCGATGAACGTCTGCTCGGTGGCGAGCTGGGGCCAGTGCCGGCCGGCCTTGGCCTGGCAATACTCGGTGACCAGCTTCTGCGCCACGAAGGAGGCCTGCCCGGAGAGCAGCGCCCGCAGGCCGGGAACATCGCTCGCCTGCCCGCCGCCGGTCCGCACGAAATGGGCGGCGAACCAGCCGCGGATTGCTGCGAGGACCGGCATCATCTCCATAAATCGGGATCGTTGTGCAGGTTTGGACACGATGTTAAGAGTATCTGTCAAAGAGTCGGCGGTCCATGCTGCCCGGGCGCGGGTGCGGGAACGACCGGACCAATCAGGGCGCCAAGCGCCCGCTCGGCCGCATTCCGGGGGGAACGTGACATGGCCAAACCCAATCTGACCCAGGCGCAGCATGACGCCTATTGGAGCAAGACGTCCCGTCTGATGTGGACGATCCTCGCCATCTGGTTCGCGGCGAGCTTCGTCGTCCATGCCTTCGCGATCCAGCTGAACGAGATCGTCATCCTCGGCTTCCCGCTCGGCTTCTACATGGCCGCCCAGGGCTCGCTGATCGTCTTCGTCATCCTGTGCTTCTGGAACGCCTCGGCCCAGAACCGGATCGACGAGGAATTCGGCGTCGCAGAAGACTGATCGGGGAGGGCATCATGGCCACGGACACCAGCGGCTCCCGCAGCTTCGTTGCCAATCTCGGCAAGGTCTATGGGATCTATACCGGCGGATTCATCGCATTCACCATCGTGCTCGCCATCCTCGAGCAGATGGGTGTACCGAATCGGTGGATCGGCTACGCGTTCGTCTTCCTGACGATCTTCGTCTACGCCTATATCGGCTACCTGTCGCGGACGATGGAGATTTCCGAGTACTACGTGGCAGGTCGCGTAGTGCCGGCGTTCTACAACGGCATGGCGACCGGCGCCGACTGGATGAGCGCCGCGTCGTTCATCTCGATGGCGGGCGGGCTGTTCCTCGCGGGCTACAACGGACTCGGCTACGTGCTCGGCTGGACCGGCGGCTACGTCCTCGTCGCGATCCTGCTGGCGCCGTACCTGCGCAAGTTCGGGCAGTTCACGGTCCCGGACTTCCTGGGAACCCGGTACGAAGGCAACGTCGCGCGCCTGTGCGGCGTCGTGGTGCTGTTCTGCGCGTCCTTCACCTACATCGTGGCGCAGGCTTTCGGCATCGGCATCATCACCTCGCGCTTCCTCGGCATCCCCTTCGAGATCGCGATCTTCGCGGGGCTCGTCGGCATCCTCGTCTGCTCGATGCTGGGCGGCATGCGCGCGGTCACCTGGACCCAGGTGGCGCAGTACATCATCCTGATCATCGCCTACCTCGTGCCGGTGGTGTGGCTGTCGACCAAGCTCTACGGCATCCCCATCCCCGAGCTGACCTACGGCAAGGCGCTGCAGCAGATCGCCACGCTCGAGCAGAAGCTCAACATCGTCCGCAGCCACGTGCAGCCGTTCACCGATGCGACCGGCAAGTTCAGCTGGGTCGAGTTCAACAACTTCTGGGCGCTGGTGCTCTGCCTGATGGTCGGCACCGCATCGCTGCCGCATGTCCTCATGCGCTATTTCACGACGCCGAACGTGCGCGATGCGCGGCAGTCGGTCGGCTGGAGCATCTTCTTCATCTTCCTGCTCTACTTCACGGCGCCGGCCTACGCCGCCTTCGCCAAGCTCGAGGTCTACCAGAACGTCATCGGCGCCCAGATCTCCACCCTCCCGGCCTGGGTGCAGAGCTGGTCGCAGGTCGGCGGCCTGCTGACCATCAACGACGCCAACGGCAACGGCATCCTGGAGCTGACGAAGTACGCCATCGCCGGGCCGATCCTCGACCTCGGCGAGCTCCGCATCAACCAGGACATCATCGTCCTGTCGATGCCGGAAGTGGCGGGCCTGCCCTACGTCATCTCGGGGCTGGTGGCGGCGGGCGGCCTCGCGGCCGCGCTCTCCACCGCCGACGGGCTGCTGCTCGCCATCGCCAACGCGCTGTCGCACGACGTCTACTACAAGATGATCGACCCGCAGGCATCGACGAAGCGGCGGCTGGTGGTCGCCCGCACCCTGCTGGTCGGCGTCGCCATCCTGGCGGCGGCGGTCGCCGGCACGCGGCCGTCGGGCATCATCCAGATGGTGGCCTGGGCGTTCTCGCTCGCGGCCGCCGGTCTGTTCGCACCGCTCGTCATGGGCATCTGGTGGAAGCGCACGACCTCGACCGGGGCCATCCTCGGCATGATCGGCGGCTTCGGCGTCTGCCTCTACTACCTCATCGCGACCCACTACTTCGCGATGCCGCTGTGGTTCGGCATCCGCAACATCTCGAGCGCGCTGTTCGGGCTTCCGGTCGCGTTCATCGTGACCTGGGTCGTCAGCCTCGTCACGGCGCCGCCGTCGCACGAGATGCAGGAGTTCGTGGACTCGATCCGCGTGCCGCGGGGCGAAGTCCGCTGGTCGGGCGCGGCGCACGAATAGGCGCCGCTTCCGCTACCATCGACCGACGGGGCCCACCGGCGTGGGCCCCGTCTCCTTTTCGGCCTTGCGGAGAACGGGCGCGTGAGCGGCGGCCAGGACATCTGGTGGAGCTACTGGTACTTCCACCTGCCGAACTACGCGTTCTCCGTCCTCTTCTACACGTTGTTCGGCCGCTTCCTGCTCGGCCTCGTCGTCCCGCCGACCAGCAGCAACTACATCTACCGCTGGTTCTGCCGCCTGACCGACTGGCTGATCGTGCTGGTCGACCGCATCACCCCGGCGATGATCCCGCGGGCGTTCCTGCCGCCGGCGGCGGCCTTCTGGGTCGTCGTCGCGCGCGTCGTCTTCTTCATGGCGATGTTCCAGGCCGGCCTCACGCCGCGCATGTCGGCCGGCTGACGGAACGGGGCGATGCTCGACCGCCACATGCTCTTCACGCTCGTCATCGGCGTCGCCGTCGTGAACGGCATCTTCTCGCCCTATCTCAACGTCGCCATCCCGATCGTCGCCGTCCTGATGCCGGAGATCTTCCCGCGCAACCCGGCCTGGGTCCTGTTCTTCAGCTCGGTGCTGGTCTCCAGCGGGACGCTGCTGTTCAGCGGCGTGCCCGCGGCCGTGCATGAGCGCCTCGCTCCGGACGGACGCGAGGCCGCCGGGCCGATGTGGACGTGGCTCGCCGGCGCCGCACTGCTCACCCTTCCCGCGCTTCCCAATCTCGCCCCCTGAGCGGCCGGGGGCGCCGGCTGGCCGCTCCGACGCGTTCTGCTATGATCGGCGCGCCAGCCGCGCGACGCCAATGGTCGACCATATCCGCCAACTCGCCGATGTCTCGATCCGCCGCGGCTGCGGCTTCGGGATGCTGGCGGTGTCGACGGCGATGGTCGGCGTCGCCCACGACGTGGCGCTGGCCTGCTACGGCGGCGCGATCATGATGGCGCTGATGGCGACGATCCTGTTCCTGAAGGGCCTGCGCGCGCCGCGCCGGCGCTATCGCTCGACCGAGCTATGGCTGCTGCTCGACAAGCGGCACGGCCTGCCGGAGGAGCGGGCCCAGGCGATCATCGGCGGCATCCTGCGCGAGCGCTATTTCTGGCACGCCCAGGTGGCGACCGGCGTCGCGGTCTTCCTGTGGGCCGTCAGCCTCGTGCTTCGCTTCCTTCAATGAAGCCGATGACGGCTACAAGCCCCCCAATGCCCGCGGCAGCATCCGGCGGAGCGTCGCATCGCGGACCACGAGATGGTGGTGCAGCGCCGCCGCGACATGCATGCCGAGCAGCACGATCACCGCCCATCCGGTCCAGCCGTGGATGTCGAGCACCACCCGTCCGAGCGCTTCGTTCTTGCTCACCAGATCCGGCAGCTTGAACAGGCCGAAGGGCTCCAGCGGGAAGCCATAGGCGGAATTGCCGATCCAGCCGGCGATCGGCATCGCCAGCAGCGCGAGGTAGAGCAGCCCGTGCACCGATTCCGCGGCGGCGTGCTGCAGCGTGGGCAAGGGCGGCACATGCGGCGGCGGCGGATGGCCGAGCCGCCAGGAGACGCGGAACAGCGTGATCCACCAGACGGTGAAGCCGATCCACTCATGCCAGTTGTAGAGGGTGAACTTGACGTCCCCCTCGATGCGGACCATCACGAGGCCGAGGGGGATCGACACGGCGAGCAGCGCCGCCGTCGCCCAGTGCGCCGCCCGCGCCGGCGGCCCGTAGCCCGTCGGTAGCCGTTCCATCGCCATTGCCGCCCCCTCGCAGTCCGCGCAGGGTTGCGAATCTAGTGCGAATCGCCGTCGCGGCGAGCGCCGCCGTCGATCACGGCTTGCGGCACGCCGCTTCCAGCATCGCCGCCAGCCGCGCGGCGAGCCGCCCCGGATCGAGATCGGGGTCGGCCACGCGCCGCCGCGCAGCCGCGGACCACGCCGCCCGCTCCGGCCCGAGCAGCCGCCGGAGCGCCGCCACCCATGCCCCCGTCGCGGCATGGAGCGGCAGCACGATGCCGCCCGCACCGGTCGCCTCGGGCAATGCGCCACGATCGGCGGCGACCGCCGGGATGCCGGCGGCCTGCGCCTCGGTCACCACCCGCCCCCAGCCCTCCTCGACCACGCTCGGGACCAGGAGCGCGCCGATGCCGTCGTAGAGCGCGGCGTCGGAATCGGCGGGCGCCAGCATCTCGACGTTGGGCACCCGGCGCACCAGGGCCGCCAGCTCGCGGTCGGGCCCGGTCGGCAACGGCCAGTTCTGGCGGAACCGGAACCGCGTCTCGGGCATCGAGCGGGCGATGTCCAGAGCGATGTAGAGACCCTTGCTCGGGATCGGGTTGACGAACAGCACCCCGTCGCCGAGCCCGGCGACGGGCCGGGTGTAGCGCGGCAGGTCGACGATCGAGCCGGCGACGGCGACCCGGCGCCCTGCGAGCCGGGCGCAGCGGGCTGCGAGAAAGGACGAGGCCGCGAGCACCTGCAACCCGGGACGGAGCAGTGCCCCGTCGAGGCCGACATCGTGCTGGAAGGCCACCGTCGGCAGCCCGGCCGCCATGGCGGCGACCCCGACCGGACCGCTGCCGCCCATCTCCACCGACACGACGTCCGGGCGGAACGATGCGGCGATTCCCGGCAGCGCGGCCGCCGGGTCGGCCACGCGCACGAGCGGCTGGCCCTCCCATTCCTCCTCCCCATCGCGGCCATTCGCGCCGAACCGGCCGCACAGGACGAGGGGCGTGACGCCGCGCCGGCGCAGGTACAGGCAGCGATCGCGGATCGCCGCCTGGGCTCCGCCGCGATGCTCGGGGTAATAGGGATGGAGGGTGGCGACCAGCACGCGCATGGCACTCGTCCCGATGGTACCCGCATGGCCGCGACCGGTCGGCCGCGACGGAACGCCGCCACGATCGCAGAAATGCGAAGATACCGTCGACGCCGGGAGCGACGCGGCCGACCCGAATATGCAGTTTACGCGTGCCGGGGCGGCCGGTACGAGATGCCGATTTCCGGAGCCCGAAGGTCGGAGGGTGTTCGCGATGAGGATCAGGCTGGCAGCGGCTGCTTTCGCGCTCGCGGCGGTCGCCACCACGTCGGCGGCGGAGGCGGCCTACAGGCTCTGCATCCGGGCCGGTGGGTTCGAAGGACGCAACTACGCCACCGTCATGCTCTCGCTCGGAGGAGTGGTGTACGTCGCGAACAACGGCGGCTACTTCAACCCCGGCTACGCGCCCCTCGACACCTGCTTCGGCGATGCCGTCGCCTTTGGCAGCGCGAAGATCGGATGGTCGTACCCGCGCTACGACTGCGTCGGTGCGGCGATCCCCGAAGGGCACACTGCGGAGGTCTGGTTCATCGTGGACGCCGTCAAGGCCGATCCGGGGCTGGGCGGCCTGATGCCGACCTGCCGGCGCGCCCAGTAGCGCACGGCGGAGCCGGGGCCGCATGCGCGAACCGACCCTGCGAGCGCGTGTGCCGACCCCGCGTCGACGTCCTCGACCGCCGGATCGCCGGTGCCGACGAGGCGCTGGTGGGCCCGGCAGGATTCGAACCTGCGACAACACCGTTATGAGCGGCGCGTTCTGACCGCTGAACTACGGGCCCTGCCGGCGGCATGACGCCGCTAGGCCTAGCGCGGCGGCGACCCGCTTGTCGAGACGGCGGCCGGGGCTCACCCGGTGCGACGCACCCCCCACAGCCGCGGCTTGGCGCCGAGCCAGGGCTCGTAGCCGACGATGCGCTTCGAGAAGACGACGCTGTCGGCCCCGTTGTAGAGGACGATCATCGGCACCGTCTCGAGATAGCGGCGGTGCAGCGCGTCGAACAGCTTCTGCCGCTCGGGCGGGTCGGTCACGGTCATCGCGCGTTCCAGCAGGGCGAGCGCCTCGGCGTCTTCCCAGACCTTGCGCGGCTGCTTGTCCTTGGGGCCGGAGATCTGCTCGAAGCTGAGGGCGGGATCGAACCGCGCGGAGTACGAGAAGGACATCATCTGGAAGCTGCCCTTCGCGTAGCGGTCGAGCTGCGTCGCCCACTCCATGACCTCGATCTCGACATTGAGGCCGACCGCCTGCAGCATCGCCTGGGCGATCACGGCGACGGCGAAGCTCGGCACCACCGCACGCTTGTTGGCGATCAGCCTGATCGGCTCGCCGCGATAGCCCGCCTCGCGCAGCAGGCGGCGCGCCAGCTCGGGATCGTGGCGGAAGCCCTGGCGCTCCACCGCCCCGTGGAAGGCGCTGGCCGTCGAGACGACGGAGTTGTTGGGCCTGCCGAGACCGTTGGACACGGCGGCCACGATCTCCTCGGTGTCGACCGCGGCGGCGATCGCCCGGCGCATCCCGGGGTTCGCCAGCACCGGGTCGCGGGTCTGCAGGAGGATGCCGTGCATGACCGGGGTCGGCGCCGACTTCAGCGTGACGGCGGGATTGGCGGCGAGGTCCCTGGCGTCGGCGTCGGGGACGTCGGAGATGTCGACCGCGCCCGACAGCAGGGCCGCCTTGACCGTCGACGGGTCGGGCACGACCAGGAACTTCACCTGCTCGACCAGCGCCTGCTTGCCGCCCGTGTAGCCGTCGCGCGGTCCGGGCCGCGCCGCATAGTCGGCGAACCGCTCCAGGACGACCTGCTGGCCCTTGCGCCAGTCGCCGAGCCTGAACGGCCCGGTGCCGATGGGCTTCACCCAGCTGCCGTCGGCGGCGACCGAATCCCTGTGGATGACCGCGGTCATGCCGCAGTCGGTGCGCGCCAGGGTCGCGAGGAAGAGCGCGCTCGGGCGATCGATGCGCATCGTCACCGTTGCGGGATCGGGCGCCGCCACCGCTTCGACCTTGAACAACCCGCGGCCGTCGAACTCGTTGCGGCAGCGCCAGTCGGTCCGCGGCTCCATCAGCCGGTTCCAGCTCCACAGCACGTCCGCCGACGTCATCTCCGCGCCGTTGTGGAACCGGATGCCCCGGCGCAGCCGGAAGCTATAGGTGCGACCGTCCTCCGACGGCTCGACCGCGTCGGCGAGCAGGGGGCCGACCGTGCCGTCCTCGCGGTAGGCGACCAGCCCCTCGACGATGTGCAGGATCACCGCGTCGGTGTTGTCGTCGCGATTGACGCCGGGATTGGTGCTGCGGATGTCGGCGTTGGTCGCGACCGTGATCGTGTCCGCCGCGGCGGACGCCGCCGACAGCAGGGCGGCGAGTAGGGCCGCGCGGGCGATGCTTCCCATGGGGCGATCCGGCCGGGCTAGGCGTTGCGCCGGCGGCGCAGCACGTCGAGGAAGAAGTCCTGCACCTCCGGCACCACCTTGGCGCCGTCGTGCGGCACGTTGGGCACGATGTCCTGACGGACCGCGATGCCGTGGGCCTCGAAGTTCTTCCGCAGCGCCGTGTTGCGCTCGATCCGCGTCCGGCCGGTGTCGTTGATGCCTTCCATGTAGTTGACGCTGCCCGGCTTGTAGTCGATCTCCCAGGTCTCGATGTCGGCGGC
>JADZBA010000066.1 GCA_020852355.1 Alphaproteobacteria bacterium | reverse complement strand
GCCGCATCGCCTCGGCGCCGGCCGCCGCCGCGGCCGCGCGCAGCCGGCGCGTGCCGACCCAGGCGTCGACCCAGCCGACGCCGTCGGCGGCCTGGGCCGCCTGCAGCAGGTTGTCGCGCAGCGACAGCTGCTCGAAGGCGCGCACGTTCTGGAAGGTCCGCGTCAGGCCGGCCCGCGCCACGACATGCGGGCGCGCGCCGGTCAGCTCGACGCCGTCGAAGGTCCAGCGGCCGCCGTCGGCCGGCTGGAAGCCGGTGACACAGTCGATCGTCGTGCTCTTGCCCGAGCCGTTGGGGCCGATCAGGCCGGTGATCGAGCCGCGCGCGACCTCGAACGAAAGGCCGTCGACGGCGCGCACGCCGTAGTAGCTGCGCATCAGCCCGTCGACACGCAGCAGCGGCCGGGTCATGCCAGGCGCCGCCAGCGCGCGACCCGCCGCCGCCGCAGCCAGCCGCCGACGCCCTCGGGAAAGGCCAGCATCGCCGCCACCAGCACCGCGCCGTAGAGGACCATGCGCAGCTCCGGCGCCGCGCGCAGCGCCTCGGGCACCACGGCGAACACGGCCGCCGCGGCAAGCACGCCCCAGAAGCTGCCGCGCCCCCCGACGATGACCATGATCAGCATCGTCTCCGTGTAGTAGAAGTCGAGGATCGACGGATCGACGATCGTCAGGTGGAAGACGAAGATGCCGCCGGCGATGCCGCTCAGCAGCGCCGAGAGCCCGATCGCCAGCAGCTTGTAGCGCAAGGGATCGATGCCCTGGGCCTGGGCCAGCGCCTCGTCGAGGCGGATCGCCAGCATGGTGCGGCCGATGCGCGAGCGCACCAGCCGGTGGACGAAGGCGAGCGCCACGACCGCGTAGGCGAGCATCAGCCAGTAGAAGGCGACGGGCGTGTCGATGGCCACGGCGCCGAGGCCCGGCAGGAGCAGGATCGGGGCCGGCAGCCCGGGAATGCCGGCGGGGCCGCGCGTCAGCTCGACCCAGTCGCGGGCGACGAGTTGCGACAGCAGCGCGAAGCTGAGCGTGACGATGGCGAAGGAGTGGCGCGACAGGCGGAGCGCCGCATAGCTGACGACGATCCCCGCCGCCAGCGCCAGGAGTCCGCCCGCGGCGACCGCCGGCAGGAAGGCCCAGCCGCGCTCGACGACGAGCAGCGCCGCCGAATAGGCACCGATCGCCCAGAACGCCACCTGCGCGAACGACAGCAGGCCGATATAGCCGTAGACGAGGTTGAGCCCGGTCGCGAGCACGGCAAAGGCGAGGAAGGAGATGCCGACGGTGACGGCATAGCCGCTGGCACCGGCGAGCGGCGGCAGGACGAGCGCCGCGGCGGCGAGCAGCGTCACGGCGACGGCCGCCGGCCGCCTCACACCCGCACTCCGCGGCCGAAGAGGCCCTGCGGGCGCAGCAGCAGCACGGCGATCATCGCCAGGAAGGCGAAGGCGTCCTGGAGCACGACCGACGAGAATCCGCCGATCAGGCTCTCGACGACGCCGAGCGCGACGGCCGTGATCGCCGCGCCGGCGAGGCTGCCGAGGCCGCCGATGATGATGATGGCGAAGGTCTTGAACACCAGCAGCACGCCCATCGTCGGATGGACGGTGTAGACCGGCGCCAGCGCCGCGCCGGCGACGCCGGCCAGCGCGATGCCGAGGATCACGGCGAGCCGCGCCACCTGGCGCGGCCGGATGCCGACCATCAGCGCCGCCTCGCGGCTCTGGGCGATGGCACGCATCGCCTGGCCGATGCGGGTCCGGTAGAGGACGAGCCAGAGCAGGACGAAGGCGGCGGCCGCGATGCCGATGGCGAAGAGCCGGACCAGCGTGACGGTGACGTCGCCGATGCCGACGGAAGCGACGCCGTACTCGCTCTCGACGATGCGCGGCGTCGCGGTGAAGAGGTAGATGGCGCCGTTCTGCAGGACCATCGAAACGCCGAGGGTGAGCAGGATGCTGCGCTCGAAGCTGTGGGCGCGCAGCGTCGTCAGCAGCGCCTCGTAGAGGACGAGGCCGGCGCCGGCCGAGGCCAGCGTCACCGCCGCCACCGTCGGCCAGTAGCCGAAGCCGAGCGTGCCGAGCGCCAGCCCGGCCGCCATGGCGCCCAGCATGTAGAAGTCGCCATGGGCGAAGTTGACGATCTCCAGCACGCCGAAGATGAGGGACAGGCCCATCGCCAGCAGCGCATAGATCATGCCGATGACCAGCCCGTTGACGACGAGCTGGGCGAGGAAGGCGGCGTCCATGGCGACCGGCGCCCCGGGGCGGAGCGCTCAGGTGCCCTCGAGGCCGACCACCTTGATGTCGCCCTCGCGGATCTCCGTGATGACCGCGAAGTTGTGCGCCTGGTTGTTCGCGTCGAAGGCGATGGTGGCGCCCAGCGCGGAGGCGTATCTCGTCGCCCTCAGCGCCGTGCGGATCGCCTCCGCGTCGGTCGAGCCGGCCCGGCGGATGGCGTCGGCCAGGATCTGGGTCGCCTCGTAGCTGTAGAAGCTCTGGTAGAAGGGCGCGACCTTGTGCTTCGCCCGGTATTTCTCGGCGAAGGCCTTGTTGGCCGCGGTGTCGACCCGCCAGTCATAGGGGAAGACGCTGGTCGTGCCGTTGACGGCACCCTGGCCGATGAACTGCTTGTTGATCTCCTCGTTGTTGACGCGGCCGGTCATCGGCACGCGCATGCCGAAGCCGACATACTGGCGGAACCAGTTGATCTGGTCGGCGCCCAGCGCATAGATCGCGATCGCGTCGGGGCGCTGGGCGCGCAGCTTCGTCAGCAGCGTCGTGAAGTCGGGCGTGCCCTGGGGGAAGAAGTCGGCGGTGGTGATCTCGATGCCGTGCTCCTTGCCCGCTGCGCGCATCGCATCGGCGCCGCCGCGGCCGTAGTCGGTGTCCTCGGCGACGACGGCGACGCGCTTCATCTTGCGGTCGCGGGCGAGGAACTCCAGCAGCGCCTTCGACAGCCCCGAATCGGTCGGGTTGGTCTTGAAGGTCCAGACGTTGCCGCCGGCGCCCGACTGCTCGGTGATCTTGCTGGCGGTCGATATGGCGACGACGAAGGGGATGCGTTCGCGCTGCACGATCGGCATCGTCGCCAGCGTCGACGAGCTGCACATCGCGCCGAGCAGGGCGACCACCTTGTCCTCGTTGATCAGCTTGCCTGCAGCCTTCACCGATTCCGCCGGGTTGCAGCGGTTGTCCTGCGGCAGCAGCACGACCTTGCGGCCGAGCAGCCCGCCGGCCGCATTGATCTCCTCGACCGCCAGCTCGGCGCCCCACTTGTCGTGCTCGCCGAGATTGGCGGCGGTGCCGCTCAGGGGCGTGCTGAGCCCGATCCGAATCGGCTCCTGTGCCGCCGCGGTCGACGCCGCGAGCGCGGCGGCCAGGGCGATGGCGAGACGCGTGGTCATCGGCTGCTCCCTTCGTGGTGACTCCCGGTCGCTTATTTCGTCGTCTTTTTTCGCTCGCTCATTCCGCCGCCTGCCGGCTCGCCCGCCGGCGCGCGCGCAGCGCCTCGGTAGCCGGGACGTCGACGCCGCCGGCGGCGTCGAGCACGACCCCGTAGTCGCGTCGCGCCGCCTCGGCGCTGACGAACTCCAACCGCACGTCCGCGGCCACACGCTCGGGCGCGCGGTCGAGCGGGTCGCCGTAGCCGCCGCCGCCGGGGAACTCGATGATCAGCCGGTCGTCGGCGGCGACCGACTGGCGCCCCTTGGCGCGCAGCGTCCGCCCGCCGCGGGTGGTCAACCGCCCCGTCATGCCCGGCAGGCCGCCGACGCGGCCGCGCGGCGGATGCACGACGCGATCGAAGGTGGCGGAGATGGCGAAGGGGGAGCCCTCGCCGTTCTCCAGCTCCATCACCTGGCCGAGGCCGCCGCGCTGGGTTCCGGCACCACCGGAATCGGTGCGGTACTCCTTGCGCCAGAAGACGAGCGGCGTCAGCGCCTCGGTCACCTCGATCGGCACGTTGCGGACGCCGCTGGGAAACGCGGTGGCGCTGAGCCCGTCCTTGGTCGGCCGCGCGCCGGCGCCGCCGCTGTGGAAGCTGGTGATGTTGAACGGCGTCGCGTTCGACAGCAGGTTGGGATCGATGTCGGGGAGACCCGTGCCGCCCGACAGCCTGAGGTTCCACAGGCAGGAGGTGCCTTCGGCCGGCACGCGGTCGGGCACCGCCTGATGCAGGCAGCCGAAGACCATGTCGGGCAGCATCTGGCCGACCATGTGGCGCGAGGCCACCGGCGCCGGGCGCGGCGCATTGAGGATGGTGCCGACGGGGGCGGTGACCTTGACCGTGCCGAGCGTGCCCGCGTTGTTCGGCACGCCGGGCGCCACCACGCACTGCACGCCGAAGGAAGCATATGCCTCGGTGTAGCAGATCGGCACGTTGATCGCGTAGGAGGACATGCCCGAGGTGCCGGCGAAGTCGACGGCGATGCCATCGGCCGCGATCGTAAGCGTGCATACCAGGTCGATGGGCGCCTCGATGCCGTCGATGCGCATGGTGTTGCGGTAGGTGCCGGCCGGCAGCGCCCTGATCGCCTTCAGCATGGCGGCGCGCGACTGGTCGATGATGTAGCTGCCGAGCGGCGTCAGGTCGTCGATCGCGAACTCGTCCATCATCTCGACGAGGCGCCGCGCGCCGACATCGTTGCAGGCGATCAGCGAGTAGATGTCGCCTTCGACCTGCACCGGCTCGCGGACGTTGGCGCGGACGATCTGCAGCAGATGCTCGTTGAGGCCGTTCGCGTCGGCCAGCCGCATGATCGGGATCGCGAGGCCCTCGTGATACACCTGCCGGCTCTCGACGCCGAGGCCGACGCCGCCGATGTCCACGACGTGGCAGGTGCAGGCGAAGTAGCCGACGAGGCGGCCCTGCCGGAAGGTCGGCGTGACGACCGTCAGGTCCCAGTAGTGGCCCGTGCCCATCCAGGGGTCGTTGGTGATGAAGACGTCGCCCGGCCGCGTCGCCTCGGGCGGGAAGACGCGCAGGAAGTGCATCACCGAATTGGCCATGGAGTTGACGTGGCCCGGCGTCCCGGTGACCGCCTGGGCGACCATCCGCCCGTCCGGCAGGAAGGCGCCCGCCGACAGGTCGCCCGCCTCGCGCGTCGCCGTGCCGAAGGCGGTGCGGATCAGCGTCTGCGCCTGCTCCTCGACGACCGCGATCAGGCGGTTCCACATCACCTGCAGTTCGATCGGGCTGAAGGTCATGGCGTGGCCTCCGACCCGCCGCGGCGGGTCATGACGATGTAGCCGATGGCGTTGACCGTGGCGTCGAAGGCGGCGGGCACCACGGTCGTGGTCTCGTCCTCGACGATCAGGGCGGGGCCGCGCACCAGGGCGCCCTCGGCGATCGCGTCGCGCCGATGCACCGGCATCGCGACGTGGCGCCGCCGCGAAGGATCGAACACGGAACGCTCGCCCGCCGGAACCGCGGCGCCGTTCGGCCGGGGCATCGCGACGCGGGCGGGCGGCGCGACGGTCGTCGACAGGTTGAGGGTCCAGCTCAGGATCTCGGCCTCGTGGCCGGCGATGGTGCGGGCGTAGAGGTGCCGGTAGGCATCGTCGAAGGCGGCTTGCAGCAGGGCGGCGTCCGATGCGACGAGCCGGCGCGCCGGCAGGGCCACCACGATCTCGTGGCCCTGCCCGACATAGCGCATGGAGATCTGGCGGCGCTCCGTCAGCTCGGCCGCGGGCGCGCCGAGCCGCACGACGGACCGCGCCTCCGCGGCCATCTCGTCGAGCATCGCGTTGATCGCCCCGAGGTCGAGGGCCGACAGCCGCGCGTAGTGGCTGCGCACGACCTCGTAGGACACCGGCGCGCGCAGGAAGCCGATCGCCGAGCCGACGCCGGCACCCGACGGCACGACGATGCGTGCGATGCCGAGCTTCTCGGCCAGTCGGCCGGCATGCAACGGGGCAGCGCCGCCGAAGGCGACGAGGGTGCGGTCGGCGACCGCCTTGCCGCGCTCGATGGCATGGACGCGGGCGGCGTTCGCCATGTTCTCGTCGACGATCTCGGCGATGCCGTGGGCGGCGTGCGCGACGTCGAGATCCAGCGCGGCGCCGATCGACGCCGCCACCGCCGTCTCGGCCGCGGCCGGGTCGAGGCGGACCTTGCCGCCGGCGAATCGCGCGGGATCGACCCGGCCCATGACGACGTCGGCGTCGGTCACGGTCGGCTCCGTGCCGCCGCGGGCATAACAGACCGGCCCCGGCTCCGACCCGGCGCTATCCGGCCCGACCGCGATGCGGCCGAGCGCGTCGATACGCGCGATCGAGCCGCCCCCCGCCCCGATCTCGACCATCTCGATCACCGGGATGCGCAGGGGCAGGCCGCTGCCCTTGAGGAAGCGGTAGACGCGGCCGACCTCGAAGCTGCGCGCCGTCTCCGGCCTGCCGTCGTCGATCAGGCAGATCTTCGCGGTCGTGCCGCCCATGTCGTAGGACAGCACGCGGTCGAGGCCGCATTCCTCCGCCACTGTGCCGGCGAGGATGGCGCCGCCGGCGGGGCCGCTCTCGACGAGGCGGATCGGCTGGCGGATCGCCATCTCCACCGTCAGCAGGCCGCCGCCCGACTGCATGAGGAACAGCGGGCAGCCGATGCCCTCGTCCTTCAGCGCGTCGGCGAGGCGGGCGAGGTAGCTCGCCATCAGCGGCTGCACATAGGCGTTGGCGCAGGCGGTCGACAGGCGGTCGTACTCGCGGATCTCGGGACAGACGTCCGACGACAGCGTCACCGCCAGGCCCGGCGCGTGCCGTGCCACGATGGCGCCGGCCCGCCGCTCGTGCTCCGGGTTGGCGTAGCTGTGCAGGAAGCCGACCGCGACGCTGGCGATGCCGAGCGCGGGCAGCCGTTCCGCCAGGGCCGCCACCGCCGCCTCGTCGAGCGGACGCAGCACCCGGCCGCGCGCATCGACGCGCTCGATCACCGTGAACCGCCGGTCGCGGGGCACCAGCGGCGGCGGCTTGTCCATGTAGAGGTCGTACTGCTCGAAGCGGTTCTCCAGCGCCATCTCCACCGAATCGCGGAAGCCGTCGGTGGTGATGAGCGCGGTCGGGGCGCCCTTGCGCTCGATGATGGCGTTGGTCGCGAGCGTCGTGCCGTGGACGACGATGGCGATGTCGGCGGGCGCGATCGCGCCCACCTGCAGCACCCGCCTGATGCCCTCGATCACCCCCACCTCGGGCGCGCGCGGCGTCGTCAGGACCTTGGTCGTGGTGCGGCCATCCGTCGTCTCGACGACCACGTCGGTGAAGGTTCCGCCGATATCGACGGCGAGGCGGGCGGAAGGCGGCATGATCTCCGGGACAGTCGCGCGGCTTCGGGCGCAAACTGTAGGCATCGCCGTCCGCCGCTGGCAAGGTTGCGGCAGCCGGCGTCCCGCCCGATGGAGAGACCATTGCCCGACGATCCCTCGCCCCGCAGCCTCGGCCCGGTCGCCACGAAGCATTTCGAGACGCACGACTTCCGCTTGACCGGCGGCGGCGTGCTGCCGGTGGCGCGCCTCGCCTACGAAACCTACGGGCGGCTGGCGCCCGACGGCCGCAACGCGGTGCTGCTGACCCACGGCTTCACGTCCAGCCACCACGCCGCCGGCCGCAATCCCGAGAACGGCGGCGCACCGGGCTGGTGGGACGGGCATGTCGGGCCGGGCAAGGCGATCGACACCGACCGGCTGTTCGTCGTGTCCTCGAACATGCTGGGCTCGTCCTACGGCTCGACCAGCGGCGCCAGCATCGACCCGGTGACGGGCAAGCCCTATGGCCCGACCTTCCCCGACATCTCGGTCTCCGACATCGTCCGCCTGCAGCGACTGCTGCTCGACGCGCTGGGCGTGAAGCACCTGGTCGCCGTCGCCGGCCAATCGTACGGCGGCTTCCAGGCGTTCCAGTGGGCGGTGGACTTCCCCGATTTCATGGACGCGATCGTCCCAACGGTGACCGCGCCGAAGAGCCCGCGCATCTCCTATCCCGAGCTCCATGGGCGGCTCGCCGCCGACCCCGGCTGGAACGGCGGCTGGTACTACGGCACGGACGGCGTCATCGGCACCATGCGGGCGATCCGCGAGGAGACGCTGAAGCGCTACGGCATGGAGGAGGTGCTGAAGGACCAGGGCCTCGACGCCGCGGCGCGCGACGCGCGCATCAAGGAGCTGGCGGACGCCTGGTCGAAGAAGTTCGACGCGCACGCGCTGCTCATCCTGCGCAAGGCGGCCGACAGGTTCGACGTGACGGCCGATCTCGCGAAGATCCGCGCCAAAGTGCTCTACGTCATCGCCCGCACCGACGTGCTGTTCCCGCCGTCGCTGAAGGACACGGTCATGCCGGCGCTGAAGGCGGCCGGCGTCGATGCGCGCTACTTCGAGATCGACACGGAATACGGCCACACCGCGGCCGGCAATGCCTGGAACAAGTGGACGCACGTCATGCGGGACTTCCTGGCGCCGCTGATCCCGCGCTGACCGCCCGGGGCGCGGCCGCCGCCCGGCCGACCAGCTCGACGAAGCGGCGGACGACGGCGGAACCTTCGCGGCGCCGCATCGCCAGGTGGAGCGGGGCCACGAGCGGCGGCCGCGTCCGCAGGCGGCGATAGGCGACGCCCGCCAGGGCCAGCCGGCCGAGCGACGCCGGCACGATGGAGACGCCGAGGCCGGCCGCGACCAGGTTCAGCGTCGAGAGGATGCGCGGCGCCTCCTGGACGAGCTGCGGGTTGAACCCGGCGCCGTGGCAGGCGGCGATGATCGCGTCGTAGAGACCGGCGCCGGCCGAGCGGCGATAGAGGATGAACGGTTCCGAGGCGAGTGCCGCCAGCGGCAGGGCCGCGGCGGCGCGCTTTCCGGCCGCCAGGCGATGGCCCGCCGGCAGCGCCGCCAGCATCTCCTCCTCCAGCAGCGGCAGGACGTCGAGGCCGGCGCCCTCGGCGATCGGCGAACGCACGAAAGCCACGTCGATGCGCTCGCTGCGCAGCGCCTCCACCAGTTCCGCGGTGCCGCTCTCCTCCATGGCCAGCGCCACGCCCGGAAACGCGTCGCGGAAGCGGCGGAGCACCGCGGGCAGGAACGGGTGGAAGGGCGCCGAGCTGGTGAAGCCGACCGCGAGCCGGCCCTGCTCGCCCCGCGCCGCGCGCTTCACCGCGGCGACCGCATGGTCGACCTGGGCCAGGATGGCCCGCACATCCTCCAGGAACAGCCGGCCCGCCTCGGTCAGCGCGATGCCGCGCGCCTTGCGGCGGAAGAGCGGCACGCCGAGCTCCGTCTCCAGGGCGCGGATCTGCTGGCTGAGCGGCGGCTGCTGGATGTTCAGGCGCTCGGCCGCGCGCGTCACATGCTCTTCCTCGGCGACGGCGACGAAGTAGCGGAGATGGCGCAGCTCCACGTGGCATATCCATTAGATATGGAAATCGCGTCAATCATATATTGGACAATGGGTTGCGGCCAGCGCTCACTGCCGGCGGTCCGCAGGAGGCACCCCGATGACAGTGACGATCGAAGCGACCGCGGAGACGGCCGGCCGCATCCATGCCACGAGCGCGCGCAACCTCGCGGTGGTGCGCCGCCGCCTCGGCCGGCCCCTCACCCTCGCCGACAAGATCCTGCTCGGGCACCTCGACGATCCCGCCGAGGCGACGGTCGACCCGGGGCACGGCTATGTCAGCCTGCGACCGGACCGGGTGGTGTTCCAGGACGTGCTGGGCCAGACCGGCATGCTGCAGTTCATGCAGACCGGCCGCGACACAGTCGCGGTGCCCGCCACGATCCATTGCGACCATCTGATCCAGGCCCGCACCGCGGGCGCCGCCGACCTCGGCCGGTCGCTGGAGGAGAACCGCGAGATCTACGACTTCCTGCGCACCGTCGCCGCGCGCTACGGCCTGGGCTTCTGGGAGCCCGGCGCCGGGATCATCCATCAGGTCGTGCTGGAGAATTACGCCTTCCCGGGACAGCTCCTGATCGGCACGGACTCGCACACGCCCAACGCCGGCGGGCTCGGCACCTGCGCCATCGGGGTCGGCGGCGCCGACGCGGTCGAGGTGCTGGCCGGGCTGCCGTGGGATCTGCTCTATCCAAGGCGCATCGCCGTGCGGCTGACCGGCACCCTCGGCGGCTGGACCGCGCCCAAGGACGTCATCCTGCGCGTCGCCGGCGAGCTGACGGTCGCGGGCGCCACCAACGCCATCATCGAATATATCGGGCCGGGTGCGCGGACCATCAGCGCCACCGGCAAGGCGACCATCGCCAACATGGGTGCCGAGCTGGGCGCCACCACCTCCCTCTTCCCCTGGGACGAGCGCATGGCGCGCTACCTCGTCGCGACCGGCCGCGGCGACCTCGCCGAGATGTCCCGCCGCAACGCCGAGCTGCTGGTCCCCGACGCGGAGGCCGAGGCGCATCCCGAGCGCCACTACGACCGCGTCGTCGAGATCGACCTGTCGACCCTGGAGCCGCACATCGCCGGGCCGCACTCGCCCGACCGGGTACGCCCGCTCTCCCGCCTGGCGGCCGAG
>JADZBA010000065.1 GCA_020852355.1 Alphaproteobacteria bacterium | reverse complement strand
TGGCGAAGCGCTCGACGACGGCCGGGTCGAAGAGGATGGCGAGGCTGTCGACGGGCGCGCCCGGCATCGCCTCCTGGACCTTCTTCACGTTGTAGCCGATGCCCGACGTGCCCCACATCCACGGCACGCCATACGCGTTCTGCGGATCGTACTTCGCGAGCAGCGCGAGGATCGCCGGATCGAGGTTGCCCCAGTTCTTCAGCTTCGACTTGTCGAGGCTCTGGTAGACGCCGGCGGCGAGCTGGCGGACGAAGAAGGGCGAGTTGGTCGGGACCACGACGTCGTAGCCCGACTTGCCGGTCAGCAGCTTCGCCTCGAGGATCTCGTTGGAATCGTAGACGTCGTAGTTGACCTTGATGCCGGTTTCCGCCTGGAACTCCGCCAGCACCCTGGGCTCGATGTAGTCGCTCCAGTTGTAGACGTTGACCGTGCGCTCCTGCGCCGACGCCGCACCGGCGACCGTCGCCGCCGCGACCGCCAACCCCAGCCAAAGCCCCCGCATCGCTGCCCCTCCTCCGCGCCCACCGGCCCTCGGCGTCGGCCGCATTCAGCCGTCGGCCGGCGGGGCTGTCAACGGCGCTCCGGCCCGCCGTCGACCGGCAGCCACAGCACGTCCTCGATGCGCTCCGCCCCGGTCGCCAGCATGGCCAGGCGGTCGATGCCGAGGGCGATCCCCGCGCTCTCGGGCATGCCGTGGGCGAGCGCCGCCAGGAAGTCCTCGTCGATCGGGTAGCGCACGCCGTAGAGCGCCTCCTTGCGGTCCATGTCGGCGACGAAGCGGGCGCGCTGCCGGGCGGCGTCGGTCAGTTCGCCGAAGGCGTTGGCCAGCTCGACGCCGCAGACATAGAGCTCGAAGCGCTCGGCCAGCCGGGAGTCGTCCGCCCGCGGCCGCGACAGCGCGGCCATGGAGATCGGGTAGTCGTAGAGGATGGTGGGCGCGCCCTGCCCCAGGTTCGGCTCGATACGCTCGAGGAAGACACGGAAGAACAGCGTCTCCCAGTCGTCGCCGGCGTCCACCCGCACGCCGGACGCCGCGGCGGCCGCGGCGAGCAGCGGCGCCGACGGCGCGGCGGGGTCGGGCATCGTGGCGAGCAGGTCGATGCCGGCCCAGGTGTCGAACGCCTCGGCGACGCCGACCATCGTCCAGCAGGCGAACGGATCGGCGACGGCGTCGCCCATGCGCAGGACGGGATTGCCCGTCGCGCGCAGCGCCGCCTGCAGCAGCCCGCGGCAATCCTCCATGAGGTCGCGATAGGAGGCGCCGGCGCGGTACCATTCCAGCAGCGTGAACTCCGGGCTGTGCAGCCGGCTGCCCTCGCGGTTGCGGAAGACGCGCGCGAGCTGGTAGATGCGCGGCGCGCCGGCGACCAGCAGCTTCTTCATCGCGAACTCGGGCGAGGTGTGCAGGTGCATGCGGCGCTGCACTCGCCCGTCGGCCGCCTCCAGCTCCGTCGCGAAGGACATCAGGTGCGGCTCCAGCCCCGGCGAGACCTGCAGGGCCGGCGTCTCGACCTCCAGGAAGTCGCGTTCATCGAAGAAGCCGCGCACCGCCCGCACCAGCCGCGCGCGCCGCTCCAGGTACGGCAGGCGCGCCCGGAACCGGTCGGGATGCCAGGGGGGTCGGGGCATGGGGCTCACGCTGGGTCGGAGGGCGGAGGGTGGCGAGGGCGGGTGGTATGGCGCACCTCCCCGTCGCTTGGGAAGACCGGTTGCGCCTGCCTCCGCCGGCCGCTAGCGTCGGCCACCCCATCGGCAGCAAGGCTGTCCCGCGCATGACCGCTCCCGCCCCCGCCGCGCCGACCTGGCCGGACGACATCTTCCGCGCCCTGAAGGCCGCCGGCGTCCGCCAGGTCTGCCACGTGCCCGACGCCGGCCATGCGCGGCTCATCCGGAGCTGCGAGGGCGACAACGCCATGCAGGTGGTCACCCTCACGACCGAGGAGGAAGGGGTCGCGATGCTGTGCGGCGCCCATCTCGGCGGCCAGCGCGGCGTCCTGCTGGTGCAGTCGAGCGGGGTCGGCAACTGCATCAACATGCTGTCCCTGCCGACGACCTGCCGCATGCCGCTGCTGATGATCGTCACCATGCGGGGCGAGTTCGGCGAGTTCAATCCCTGGCAGAACGCCATGGGCCTGGCGACCGAAGCCGTGCTGACCGCCATGCAGGTCGCCTGCTACCGCTGCGAGCGCGCCGACGAGGTCGGCCTCGTCGTCGAGAACGCGCTGCGCTACGCCTTCGAGGGCAGCCGCCCGGTCGCGGTCCTGCTGTCGCAGCGGCTGATCGGCGCCAAGGCCTTCGTCAACGAGTGAGCCGCCCCATGCCCGAAGCCATCCTGCACCGCCGCCCGCTCGTCGCCGATCTGCTGAAGGGCCGCGACGAGAACCTGCTGGTCGTGACCGGGCTGGGCACGCCGACCTACGACGTGGCGGCCGCCGGCGACGACCCGCGCACCTTCTTCCTGTGGGGCGCGATGGGCGGCGCCACCATGATCGGCCTCGGCCTGGCCCTGGCCCAGCCCGACAGGCGCGTGCTGGTGCTGGCGGGCGACGGCGAGATGCTGATGAGCGTCGGCAGCCTCGCCACCGTCGCCATGAAGCGCCCCGCCAACCTCGCCGTGGTGGTGCTCGACAACGAGCATTTCGGCGAGACCGGCATGCAGCCCACACCCACCCACGCCGGCGTCGACCTCGCCGGGATGGCGGCGGCCGCCGGCTGGCCCGCCACCTTCACCGCGCGCGCCGAGACCGACGTGCCGCGCCTCGTCGAGCTCGCGCGCCGGACGCCGGGCCCGGTCTTCGCGGTCGCCAAGATCATGGCCGAGAAGCTGCCCTTCGTCCTGCCGCCGAAGGACGGGGCGTACCTCAAGGACCGCTTCCGGCAGGCGGTGCTGGGGAAGGCGTAAACACAGGGTCACCTGCCGCAAGCGCCACATCCTGGTCGATACGCCGGCCTCCTGCCGGGCGTCGTCGTCCGCTCGGCCGAACAGCAGTATCGTGACGGCGAGGGCGCGGTGCTGCGGCGGGCGCGAAGGCTGCCTCCCTTCATGGAGCGCATCTCCGCCGACGCCGACTGCCAGGGGCCGCACGTCGCCAGCGCGGCCGCCCGCAGCCTCGTCCGCGACATCGAGTGCTACGCCATCACGGTCGCCACTTTCTTCAGGCTCGCAATGATCCGCCTCATGCTCCGACGACCGACACGGACATCCGCCTCATCGTGAGCCCGGGCTTCCCGAATCGGCTCTCACCCCCTCCGTCGCACCAGCCATAGCCGTAGCGAGCCCTCCGGCGTCTGCGGCACGTCGAAGACGGTACGCACCCCCCAGGACTGCGCCTGCTGATGCAGGGGGATATGGCCGATTTCTTCCTTATGCAGCTTCATCGCTTCTGTGAGCAGGGTTTGACGCTTGTCCAGATCGATCTCGACCGTCGCCTTGCTCAGCAAGTCGTCGAGTGCACGGTTGCAGTAGCCGCCGATGTTGTAGGCGGGCCCGAACGCGGAACCGCGGCAGGTGGTGAGCTTGGCATAGCTGTCGAGCGCGTCACGGGTCGACGTCGAGGCCCACCCGAGCAGGTAGAAGCTCGTATCGAGCTTCAGCAGTTTGCCGAAGTAGATGCTCTTGGACTGCGCGACCAGAGTCACCCTCACGCCGACCCTGGCGAGCATCCCCGTGATCGCCTGGCAGATCGACTCGTCGTTGATGTAGCGGTCGTTCGGACAGTCGAGGCTGACACCGAAGCCGTCGGCGTAGCCCGCTTCCGCGAGAAGCCGCTTCGAAGCCTCCGGATCAAACGGCAGGCGGTCGTTGAGTGCCGGGACGAACCCCTGCAAGGTGGGGGCCACCATCACGCCCGTCGGGACCGAGGTGCCGCGCATGATCCGGGATTTGATCGCCTCGATGTCGATCGCCTGATAAATCGCGCGGCGAACGCGGATATCCTTGAACGGATTGCGGCCCTTCACGCTGGAGTACAGCAACTCGTCGCGGTGCTGATCCATGCCGAGGAAGAGGGTGCGCTCCTCCGGACCTTCCAGCACTTTGAGGCCGTCGGTCCGGTTGACCCGAGGAATATCCTGCAGGGGTACGGGCCAGGACAGGTCGACTTCGTTGGTAAGGAGCGCGGCCACCCTGGTCGGATCCGACTTGATGGGAATGAAGTGCACCTGGGTCAGGTTGTGGACCGCCTTGTCCCACCATTTCGGATTGACGACGAGCTCTGTGCGGACGTCCGGGCGCCGCGACTTCAGCATGAACGGCCCGGTCCCGTTGGCATTGAACCCGGCAAAGTTGGTTTCGCCCTTGCGGATATCGGCCGGCTTGGCGGCGTTGTTCCCTTCCGACCACGTCTTGCTCATCATCAGGATGTAGGTGAGTTGACGGATCAGGATCGGCGCAGGCCGTTTGGTGACGATCTCGACGGTGAAGGCGTCGACCTTGCGCGCCTCCTTCACGTCGGCGATCACGCCGCGCTGATCCGACGTGTCGGAAAGAGCGCGCTCGATGGAAAAGACGATGTCGTCGGCGGTCAGCGGCTCGCCACCGTGGAAGGTCACACCCTTGCGGATCTCGAATCGCCAGACGGTGGGTTCCACGACTTTCCAGCTCGTGGCCAAGGCCGGCTCGATCTTGCCATCGCCGTCATACCGGACGAGTGCCTCGTATATGTTGTTTAGAAAAGTGTTGGTGAATGACTCGTTTTGCGTATCCGGGTCGAGCGAGATGATCTCGCCCTGGAACGCGAAGCGAAAGAGGTTTGCATTCGCCGGCCCATGCCAAGCTGCCACCAACGCGGCAATGCCCGCGCCGATGCCGAGCAACTTCGATTGTCTCATCGCGTCCTCCTCGCCTGTTCGGCATGCTCGCGACGCCGAGCACCCAGCCTACCATCGCTCACGCGGCCGTCTCATGCCGCAGCCCTGCGACGACTATCGGCCGTGGGCGCCAGGATCGCTTGAAGAATTCGGACGTCATTCCTGAACGAGACGGACAACGTCGTTCTGTGCCGATAGCGCATGGTCCATGGTGGCCGACGGTCCTGGCTCATCCGAGGAGGCGAGCATGAACAACTCCGCGACGGGCGCTGGCGGGTCAGTTGGCCTCCCGCCGAAGAAGAAGATGGCGATCCGCGGATCATGGGTGCTGACGTGGCAGGACGACCGTCCGGCGCTGCTTCGCGACCATACGGTCTATGTCGATGACGGCGTCATCACCGGCGTCACCCCCGACCGTCCTGCCGCCGGCGAGGAGGTAATCGAGTACGAGGAGAGCCTCGTCTTGCCGGGGATGATCAATCTCCATTCTCACATCATCAACGGCGCGATGTTCCGCGGCATACCTGACGACGCGCGGTTCGAAGACCCCTGGATGCAGCGCCTGATCTACCAGCTGCTGATGCCGCTCGGTCAGCTGACCCACAAGACGCTGGCCAAGCACGAGGTCCGCGATCTCGTGATGCTCGGCATGCTGGACGTCATGCGGGGCGGCAGCACGACCCTGGTCGATCAGTGGCATCTCGGCCAGGAGGCCGTCTATTTCGACGTCGCCGAGGAGTTGGGCATCCGGACCTACGGAGCGCCATCGGTACTCTCGGCCGCCAACTTCGAGATCGGCGACGACGGCATGCCTCGGTTCGACTTCAAGCCGCACGACTCCTCGATGCTCGACCGGGCCGTTGGCGTCTACCGGGCTCATCACGGAGGGGCCGACGGTCGCCTCGGCGTGATCTTCGGCCCGCACGCCCCCGACACTTGCGTACCGGAACTCCTGCGCGCGGTGCGGGAGACCGCGAACGCGCACGATGCGCTGATCACCATCCACCTGTCGCAGACACCCGAGGAGGTGGCCGCGGTCGAGGGCCGCTATGGGAAGAACCCCGTACAGTACCTCGAATCTGTCGGGCTGCTCGGACCCGACCTCATTGCCGCCCATTGCGTCCATGCCACCGACGACGATCTCGTGACGCTTCGCCGGACCGATACGGCGATTGCGAACTGCGTGATCAGCTTCGCGCGCGGCGGGATCAACGTGCCGCTGTCACGGTACTCGGGCGCGGGTATCCGGACCGGGATCGGCACCGACTCCCATGGCATGAACTTGATCAGCGAGCTGCGCACCGCGGGTTGGTTCTCGAAGCTCCATGAAAAGTGCGCCTATATCGCCAGCGCCTACGATCTTGTCCGGGCGGCGACGCTCGTCGGCGCGTCGGCGCTGCGTCGTCCCGACCTCGGCCGAATCGCGGCCGGGGCCAAGGCCGATCTCATCGTCGCCTCGCTCGCCCGGCCGCATCTGCAGCCTGTATGGGATCCGGTCAAGAACCTGATCTGGAAGGGGTCGAGCGCGGATTTCACGCTCATCATGATCGACGGGCGAGTCATCATGCGGGACGGGATGTGCCCGCACATCCCCGAGAGGGATATCATGCGCAGAGCCTCGGCGGCCGCAGCCAAAGTATGGACGTTGGCCGAGGAGCGTGGTGTATTGAGCAGGTCGATCACTTGACCAACTAGGTTCGCCCCATCTCGGGTGACCGGTGATCGTGCGATCGGCAGGCGGCCCCGGCTCCAACCCATCGGCGCGACCTTCGCCGAGGAACGTAGTGGCATGAGTTCGGTGGGATATGGCTCCGCGGCGCACGGGGCGGCTTCACGTAGGCCTTATCGTGCGGGCGGGGCCGCGTCGACACCGGCGTTACGGGTCGGGATCGTGTTGCTGCAGCATTTCACGCTGACTCCGTTCGCGGGGTTCGTGGATGTGTTGCGACTTGCCGCCGACGAAGGTGATCGGAGCCGGCAGATCCGATGCTCTTGGACGGTGATGTCGGCCGATGGCGGGCCGGTGCGTTCGAGCTGCGGCGTCGAACTGACCCAGGTTTCGTCACTCATCGATCCGTGCGGCTTCAGCTACGTGGTCGTGGTCGGCGGCATCCTCCACCACGGGGACCAGAGCAACGGCGCGGTCGTCGAATACCTCCGACTCGCCAACCGATCCCGCGTGCCGCTGATCGGCATCTGCACGGGCGTGATTGCGTTGATCAAGAGCGGCCTCATGAACCGCAAGCGGTGCTGCGTCAGCTGGTTTCACAGCCGGGACGTGGCGGCGGAGTTCCCCTCCGTCGTGCCTGTGTCCGATCAGCTTTTCGTCGTCGATGGCGATAGGATCACCTGTGCCGGCGGTGGCGGCGCGATCGATCTCGCCGCATGGCTGGTCGCGCGCCATCTCGGGAGCGCCGTCGCGTTGAAGAGCCTGCATATCCTCATGATCGACCGCCCACGCCAACCCGAGGCGGCACAGCCGCAATCTCCGGCGATCCCTCGCGCTCGGGACCGGCGCGTCCAGCGCGCCATTCTCCTGATCGAACAGATGATCGAGGATCCACCGACCCTGACCCGCCTCGCCTGCCATGTCGGGGTTTCCGCACGTCAACTGCACCGGCTGTTCAAGCGGGAGTTCGGTGTCGGAGCGAGCGGGTTCGCGCGACAGTACCGTCTGTTGCACGGGCGGCACCTGCTCAAGGAGACCTCGCTCCGCATCGCAGATATCGCAATGGAGTGCGGGTTTTCCGACCTGCCGCATTTTCACAGAGCGTTTCTGAGCGCCTACGGTATGCGGCCATCGGAGTTCCGCAAGGCGGCGCGCTGTGAGCCCGTCGCGCGGGCGTCGACCGTCTCGTTCCGCTAGCCCGGACTATTCGTCAGCCGTATTTCCCCGGGCTGGCGACGCCGGGTCTGGACCGGCATACGCATGCGACGCTGCGCGCCGTTTCGGCGCATCGGCGCGGCGTGATAGGTTGCGCCCTCCCTCGACCCCCGGAGCGCCTCGCCATGGCCGGCTACGATTCCCAGCGCGCGACCAGCATGCCCAACAACCTCGAATCCTTCTTCATGCCGTTCACCGCGAACCGGCAGTTCAAGAAGGCGCCGCGGATGCTGGTGGGGGCGCAGGACATGCACTACGTCGCGGTCGACGGCCGCCGGATCCTCGACGGCACCGCCGGCCTGTGGTGCGTCAACGCCGGGCACGCGCGCGCGCCGATCGTCAAGGCGGTGCAGGAGCAGGTCGCGCGCCTCGACTACGCGCCGAACTTCCAGATGGGCCACCCCCTGCCCTTCGAGCTGGCGTCGCGCCTGGCGACCATGGCGCCGGGCAATCTCGACCACGTGTTCTTCGCCAACTCCGGCTCCGAGGCGGTCGACACGGCGCTGAAGATCGCCATCGCCTACCACCGCGCGCGCGGCGAGGGGCACCGCACCCGCCTGATCGGCCGCGAGCGCGGCTATCACGGCGTCGGCTTCGGCGGCATCTCGGTCGGCGGCATCTCGTCAAAACGCAAGCAGTTCGGCGCGCTGCTGCCGGGCGTCGACCATCTGCCGCACACCTACAGCCTCGCCCACCAGGCCTTCACGCGCGGCCAGCCGGAATGGGGCGCGCACCTGGCCGACGACCTGGAGCGGCTGTGCGCGCTGCACGACCCGTCGACCATCGCCGCCGTCATCGTCGAGCCGGTCGCCGGCTCGACCGGCGTGCTGGTGCCGCCCAGGGGCTACCTCGAGCGGCTGCGCCAGATCTGCACGAAGCACGGCATCCTGCTGATCTTCGACGAGGTGATCACCGGCTTCGGCCGCCTCGGCAAGGGCTTCGGGGCGGAGTATTTCGGCGTCGTCCCGGACATGATCACCTGCGCCAAGGGCATCACCAACGGCACCATCCCGATGGGCGCGGTGCTCCTGGCGAAGGACATATACGACGCCTTCATGAGCGGGCCGGAGAACGTCATCGAGCTGTTCCACGGCTACACCTACTCCGGCCACCCGGTCGCCTGCGCGGCGGCGCTCGCCACGCTCGACCTCTATGCCGAGGAGGACCTGTTCGGCCGCTCGACCGCCCTGCACGACTACTGGGCCGACGCGGCGCACAGCCTGAAGGGGCTGCCGCACGTCATCGACGTGCGCAACCTCGGCATGGTCGCGGGGATCGAGCTCGAGCCGCTGCCGGGCAAGCCGACAGCGCGTGCCTACGACGCCTTCGTGAAGTGCTTCGAGAAGGGCGTGCTGATCCGCTACACCGCGGACATCATCGCCCTGTCGCCGCCGCTGATCGCCGGCAAGCCGCACATCGACGAGATCTTCGGGACGCTGGGCGACGTGCTGAAAGCGGCCGCCTGATCCCGTCTTCCCCGACGGCCCCGCGGCGCCGGCGGCGCCGCGGGGCCGTATTCTTTGCTACGTGAGGGCCCCAGCCATGCGCGTCGGTGTTCCCAGGGAGATCAAGACCCACGAGTATCGCGTCGGCCTGGTGCCGGGCAGCGTGCGCGAGCTCGTCCATCACGGCCACGAGGTCGTCGTGGAGACGGCGGCCGGCGCCGGCATCGGCTTCGCCGACGCCGACTATCGCGCCGTCGGCGCCACCATCGCCGCCGGCGCGGCCGAGGTGTTCGCGACCGCCGACATGGTGGTCAAGGTGAAGGAGCCGCAGCCGGCCGAGGTGGCGATGCTGCGGCCGGGCCAGGTGCTGTTCACCTACCTCCACCTCGCCGCCGACAAGGGACTGACCCAGGGGCTGCTCGACAGCGGCGTCGTCGGCATCGCCTACGAGACGGTGACCGACCAGCGCGGCGCGTTGCCGCTGCTGTCGCCGATGAGCGAGGTCGCCGGCCGCATGTCGGTGCAGGTCGGCGCCCACTGCCTGGAGAAGGAGCAGGGCGGCTCCGGCATGCTGCTGGGCGGCGTCCCCGGCGTGCCGGCCGCCCGCGTCGTCATTCTCGGCGGCGGCGTCAGCGGCACCAACGCGGTGCGCATGGCGATGGGGCTGGAGGCGTCGGTCGTCGTCATCGACAAGTCGCTGCACCGCCTCTACGACCTCGACCTGCAGTTCGGCGCCAAGATCAACACGATCTTCTCGACCGTCGACAACATCGAGAAGCACGTGCGCGAGGCCGACCTCGTCATCGGCGCGGTGCTCGTCCCGGGTGCGGCGGCGCCGAAGCTGGTGTCGCGCCAGCTCGTCGCCGCGATGAAGCCGGGCTCGGTCATCGTCGACATCTCGATCGACCAGGGCGGCTGCTTCGCGACCAGCAGGCCCACCACCCACGCCGCCCCGACCTACGTCGTCGACGGCGTCGTCCACTACTGCGTCACCAACATGCCGGGCGCCGTCGCCCGCACCTCGACCTTCGCGCTCAACAACGCCACCCTGCCCTTCGTGCTGGCACTGGCGGACAAGGGCCATCGCCAGGCGCTCGCCGACGACCGCCACCTGCTGGCCGGCCTCAACCTCTGCGCCGGTCGCGTCACCCACGAGGCGGTGGCGCGCGACCTGGCGCTGCCCTTCTTCCCGCCGGACCGCGCGATCGCCTGAAACGTCGCGCGGGGGACGCCCGGGTGGCGACCGTCGGCTGGCTCGTCGGCGCGCCGGTTCCCGCCTCGGGCGGGCAGGCGACGGTCTACGCCCTGGCGCGCGCGCTGGAGCGCGCCGGGCATCGCTGCACCTTCCATCTGCCGCGGCTCGCCGCCGACGACCTGCCTTCGATCGCCGACCGGCTGATGCGCTGGTACGGCGTGCCGGCCGAGCGGGTCTTCGCCGGGCCGGCCAGCGCCGCCGGACGCGACGTCGTCATCGCCACCGACTGGTCCGGCCTCGACCCGGCGTCGCAGATCGGCGCGAAGCGGGTGATGCAGTTCGCGCAGGACCAGGAGGCCGCGTTCCGTCAGGCCGGCGACGCGACGCTGCTGCTGGAAGCCGCCCCGTGCTGCGGCGCCACGACGATCGCGCTGGGACGCTGGCTCGCCGCCGCCTTCGCCGACCGCTACGGCCGGCGCCCCTTCGTGTGCGACTTCGGCGTCGACCGGGACATCTATCGCCCCGGCGACGATGCGCGCGACGACGCGGTCGCGTTCATCCTGCAGCCGGGCAAGCATCGCCGCTGCCCGGCGACCGGGCTGGCCGCGCTCGCCATCGTCAAGCGGCGGCGGCCACGGACGATCGTCCGGCTCTTCGGCGACGACCGGCCGCCGGACGTGGAGTTCGCCGCAGAGGCGCTCGGCCGGCTCGACCGGCCGGCCCTCGGCCGGCTCTACCGCCGCTCGCGCGTCGGGCTCTGCCTCAGCGCGACGAACCCCTCGCGCATCCCGTTCGAGATGATGGCCTGCGGCCTCCCCGTCGTGGAGCTGTACCGCGCCAACACCCTCCTCGATCTCCCCGAGGACGGTGCCCTCCTCGCCTTCCAGACACCGGAGTCGATCGCCGAGGCGATCCTGCACCTGCTCGACCGGCCCGCCGCCTCCGGCGAGCTCGGGCGGCGGGCCGCCGCATTCATGGACGCACGCGGTAGTGCGGTCGAGGATGCGGGCTTCGTCGCCGCCTTCGAGAGCGCGCTGCGCGGCGAGGACCCGCCGGCCACACAGCGCCCGCCCCTCTATCGTCGCGCGCCGGTGGTGGCGCCGGCTCAGCGCAACCCGGCGACGGGCGCCTTCCTGGGGCGCCAGCGCGCCGAGGCCGGCCGTCTCGCCGCACGGATGTGAGTCCTGTTGTCAGCGACGGCGGTTCGCGCCAACGTTCGCGCCACGCCCCCCACCCGAGGATTGCGACCATGACGACGACCATCACCCACTGGATCTCCGGCCGGCCCGCCGCCGGCAGGAGCGGCCGCTTCGGCGACGTCTTCAACCCGGCCACCGGCGAGGTGACGGGCGCGGTGCCGCTGGCGTCCGCCGAGGAGGTCGACGCGGTCGTCGCCACGGCGGCGGCGGCCTTCCCGGCCTGGGCCGCGACGCCGCCGCTGCGCCGCGCACGCGTCATGTTCAAGTTCAAGGAGATCCTGGAGCGCAACAAGGGCGAGCTGGCCCGCGCCATCACGCTGGAGCACGGCAAGGTGCTCTCCGACGCCGAGGGCGAGGTCGTGCGCGGCACGGAGGTGGTTGAGTTCGCCTGCGGCATCCCGCAGCTCCTGAAGGGCGAGTTCACCGAGAATGTCGGCACCGAGATCGACAGCTGGGCGATGCGCCAGCCGCTCGGCGTCGTCGCCGGCATCACGCCGTTCAACTTCCCGGCCATGGTGCCGATGTGGATGTTCCCGGTGGCGCTGGCCTGCGGCAACTGCTTCATCCTGAAGCCGTCGGAGCGCGACCCGTCGGCCTCGCTGCTGATGGCACAGTGGCTGAAGGAGGCGGGCCTGCCCGACGGCGTGTTCAGCGTCGTGCACGGCGACAAGGCCGCGGTCGACGCCATCCTCGCCCATCCCGGCATCGCCGCCGTCAGCTTCGTCGGCTCGACGCCGATCGCCGAGTACGTCTACCGAACCGCCGCCGGCCACGGGAAACGCGTGCAGGCGCTGGGCGGCGCCAAGAACCATCTCGTCGTGATGCCGGACGCCGACCTGGAGCTGGCGACCGACGGGCTGATGGGAGCCGCCTACGGCTCGGCGGGCGAACGCTGCATGGCGGTGTCGGTGGCGGTCGCCGTGGGCAACTCGGGCGACGCACTGGTCGACCGGCTGGCGACCCGCCTGCGCACGCTCAAGGTGGGCCCCGGGATCGACAAGGAAAGCGAGATGGGCCCGCTCGTGACGAAGCAGCACCTGGAGAAGGTGAAGGGCTACGTCGACGACGGGGTGAAGGCCGGTGCCGAGCTGGTGGTCGACGGCCGCGGCCTGAAGCTGCAGGGCTACGAGAACGGCTACTTCCTCGGCGGCTGCCTGTTCGACCGGGTGACGCCGGACATGCGCATCTACAAGGAGGAGATCTTCGGGCCCGTCCTGTCGGTGGTGCGCGTGCCGACCTTCGACGCCGCGCTGCGGCTGGTCAACGACCACGAGTACGGCAACGGCACGGCCATCTTCACCCGCGACGGCGACGCCGCCCGCGCCTTCACCGCGCAGTGCAAGGTCGGCATGGTCGGCGTCAACGTGCCGATCCCGGTGCCGATGGCCTTCCACAGCTTCGGCGGCTGGAAGCGCTCGCTGTTCGGCGACATGTACGTGCACGGGCCCGAGGGCGTGCGCTTCTACACCCGCCTGAAGACCATCACCGCGCGCTGGCCGACCGGCATCCGCGCGGGCGCGGAGTACGTGATGCCGACGATGCGCTGAAGCGCCGGTGCTCTCGCACATCCCGGCCGTCCTCAAGGGAGCCGCCCTCGAGCGCGTGCGCGCGCTCGTCCGGGCGGCGCCCTGGGAGGACGGCGCGGCGACGGCCTCGGGCCATGCCGCATCGGTCAAGCGCAACCTCCAGGTCGCGGGCGACCCGGCGCGCCGCAAGCCGCTCGACGAGATCGTGATGCCGGCAATCCTCTCCGACCCGCGCTTCGTCGAGGTGGCGTTCCCCAAGGTGATGGCCCCGCCGACCTACAACCGCTACGACCCGGGCATGACCTACGGCGACCATGTCGACGCGCCCTTCCTTTCCGCGGGCCGGGTGCGCGCCGACATCTCGCTGACGCTCTTCCTCAGCGACCCGGACGAGTACGAGGGCGGCGAGCTGACGATCCGCCAGGGCGACGCCACCTTCCGCGCCAGGCACGCGGCGGGCGACCTCGTCACCTACCCGACCACCAGCCTGCACCACGTGACGCCTGTTACGCGCGGCACGCGCCTGGCCGCCGTCTCGTGGGTGCAGAGCTACGTCCCGGACGAGCGGCAGCGGCGCATCCTGTGGGAGCTGAGCGAGGCCAAGAAGCTGCTCGACCGCACCGCGCCGGCGGCGCCGGAGACCGACGCGCTGCGCAACGGCCTGTTCAACCTCCTGCGGATGTGGTGGCAGCCATGATCCGCCGCATCCTCTACGACCTGGCGGGTGCGGACCCGGCCCTGCGCTTCAGCCCCTTCTGCTGGCGCACGCGCCTGGCCCTGGCGCATAAGGGTCTCGATGTCGAGACGGTGCCCTGGCGCTTCACCGAGAAGGACGCGATCGCCTTCTCGGGCCAGGGCCGCGTGCCCGTGCTCGTCGACGGCGGGCGAGCGGTGCACGATTCCCTGGCGATCGCGCTCTACCTGGAGGAATCCTATCCGGACCGGCCCTCGCTGTTCGGCGGACCCGGCGGCATCGCGGCGACGCGCTTCGTCAACGCCTTCGCCGACACCGTCGTGCAGCCCGCGATCGGGCGCATGATCGTCTCGCACATCCCCGACCTACTGGCTGCGGCCGATCGCGCCTATTTCGTCGCGAGCCGGGAAGCGCGCTACGGCAAGCCGCTCGCCGCGGTCACGGCCGACCGCGAGGCGACCCGCGTCGCCTTCCGGGCGTCGCTGGAGCCGCTGCGCGTCGTCCTCGGGGCGCAGCGGTTCCTCGGCGGCGCGGCACCGCTCTACGCCGACCACATCCTCTTCGGCGGCTTCCAGTGGGCGCGCTGCGCGAGCCCATTCGAGCTGCTGGCCGACGACGACCCCGTCCATGGCTGGCGCGAGCGCATGCTCGACGCCTATGACGGGTTGGGCAGAAAGGCCGTGCGGGCCTGAGCCGGCCGGGCCGTCAGATCTCCGGCGGCTCGATGCCAGCCGCCTTCACCGCCTCGACCAGCGTCGCCGTGAGGCGCGTGAGGCCGGCGTCGGTGGTCGATTCGGCGCGCGCCACCAGCACGTCCTGGGTGTTCGACGCGCGCAGCAGCCACCAGCCGTCGGCGGTCTTCACGCGCACGCCGTCGACGTCGGAGAAGTCGGCGCCGGCGGCGCGCAGGCGGCCGGTCACCGCGGTCATCACCGGCTTCTTCATCTCCTCCGCGCACGGGAAGCGCAGCTCCGGCGTGTTGATCGTGGCCGGCATGCGGTCGCGCATCGCCGCCACGCTCTCCGCGGTGCGCGCGACGACGCCGAGCAGGCGGACGGCGGCGTAGAGCGCGTCGTCGTAGCCGTAGTAGCGATCGGCGAAGAAGACGTGGCCGCTCATCTCGCCGGCGAGCGGCGCCCCGGTCTCGGCCATCTTGTTCTTGATCAGCGAGTGCCCGGTCTTCCACATCAGCGGCTTGCCGCCCAGCGTGGCGATGCGGTCGAACAGAGTCTGGCTCGCCTTGACGTCGCTGATGACGACGGCACCGGGCCGCTCCTTCAGCACCGCCTCGGCCCAGATCTGCAGGAGCTGGTCGCCCCACAGGATGCGGCCCCCGCCGTCGACGACGCCGATGCGGTCGCCGTCGCCGTCGAAGGCGATACCGAGGTCGGCCTTCTCGCGCGCGACCGCCGCCTGGAGGTCCACGAGGTTCTCGGGCACCGTCGGGTCGGGATGATGGTTCGGGAAGGTGCCGTCGATCCGCTCATGCAGCAGGATGTGGCGGCCGGGCAGGCGCTTCGTCAGCCGGACCATCGCCTCGCCGGCGGCGCCGTTGCCGGCATCCCAGGCGACGGTGAGGGCGCGGCCCGCGTCATAGTCCTGGACGAGGCGGTCGACGTAGCGGTCGAGGATGTCGACGCGGGTCGCCGTGCCCTTGCCCGTCGCGAAGCCGCCTTCCGCGGCCAGCTTGCCCAGCGCCTGGATGTCGCCGGCGAAGAACGGCTTCTTGCGCAGCATCATCTTGAAGCCGTTGTAGTCGGGCGGGTTGTGCGAGCCGGTGATCATGATGCCGCCGGCCACGTCCAGCGCGTAGTCGGCGTAGTAGAGCATCGGCGTCGGGCCGAGCCCGACCGAGACGACGTCGCGGCCGGCCCTGGTCAGCCCGTCGATCAGGGCCTCCTCCAGCAGCGGCGAGGACAGGCGCCCGTCGCGGCCGACGGCGATGGTGCCGGAGCCGGCCATGGTGCCGAAGCCGCGCCCGATGGCGCGCGCGTCGTCGGCCGACAGCGTCTTCCCGACGACGCCGCGGATGTCGTACTCGCGCAGGATCGTCGGATCGAAACGATAGGCGTCGGTCATGGCCTGGCTTCCCCGCTGGGCGGGCGGCCGATCGAATGGTAGCGCAGGCCGGCCGCCGCCATCTGCGCGGGATCGTAGACGTTGCGCAGGTCGACCACCACGGGCGCGCGCAGCAGCCGGCGCATGCGCACGGGGTCGAGCGCGCGGAACTCGTTCCACTCGGTGATCAGCACGACCGCGTCCGCCCCTTCCATGATCGGATAGGCGCCGGTGCCGTACTCGACGCCCGGCAGCAGCTTGCGCGCCTCGTGCATCCCCTCGGGATCATAGGCGCGCACGGTGGCGCCCGCCGCCTGCAGCGCCGGCACGATGGCGAGGCTGGGGCTGTCGCGCATGTCGTCGGTGTTGGCCTTGAAGGTGAGGCCGAGCACGGCGATCGTCTTGCCCTCGACCGAGCCGCCGCAGGCGGCGACGACGCGCTCGGCCATCGCCAGCTTGCGGGTCTCGTTGACGTCGACCACGGTCTCGACGATGCGCAGCGGCGTGCCGGCGTCCTGCGCGGTCTTGACGATGGCGAGGGTGTCCTTGGGAAAGCACGAGCCGCCGTAGCCCGGGCCGGGATGCAGGAACTTGCGGCCGATGCGGCCGTCGAGGCCGATGCCGCGCGCCACGTCGTGGACGTCGGCGCCGACCTTCTCGCAGAGGTCGGCAATCTCGTTGATGAAGGTGATCTTGACCGCGAGGAAGCTGTTGCCCGCGTACTTGATCAGCTCCGCCGTCTCGCGCCGGGTCATGACGATCGGCGTCTCGATCAGGTAGAGCGGGCGGTAGAGCTGGCGCATCACCGCCTCGGCGCGCTCGGACGCGGTGCCGATGACGACGCGGTCGGGACGCATGAAGTCGTTGATCGCCGCGCCTTCGCGCAGGAACTCCGGGTTGGAGACGACGTCGAAGTCGCCGTCCGGGCGCACCCGGCGCACGATCGCCTCGACCTCGCGGCCGGTGCCGACGGGCACCGTCGACTTGGTGACGATGACGGTGTAGCCGTCGATCGCGCGGCCGATCTCCTCGGCGGCGGCGTAGACGTAGGAGAGGTCGGCGTGGCCGTCGCCGCGCCGGCTCGGCGTGCCGACGCAGATGAAGACCGCGTCGGCGCCGCGCACGCCCTCGGCGAGGTCGGTGGTGAAGGACAGCCGGCCGGCCGCGACGTTGGTCGCCACCAGCTCGTCGAGGCCGGGCTCGAAGATCGGCATCTCCCCGGCCTGGATGCGGGCGATCTTGGACGCGTCCTTGTCGACGCAGACGACGTCGGTGCCGAACTCCGAGAAGCAGGCGCCGGAGACGAGGCCGACATAGCCCGTCCCGATCATGGCGATGCGCATGAGGCGGAACTCTCCCCGTGGCTCAGCGGTACTGCGGCAGGAAGGCGCGCACGGCATCCGCCATGTCGCCGCGCTCCAGCGCGAAGGCGATGTTCGCCTCCAGGAACCCGACCTTGTCGCCGCAGTCGAAGCGGCGACCGTCGAAGCGCAGGCCGTGGAACGGCAGGACGCCGATCATCTTCGCCATGGCGTCGGTGAGCTGGATCTCGTTGCCCGCCCCGCGCTCCATGCGGCCGAGATGGAGGAACACCTCGGGCTCCAGGATGTAGCGGCCGATGACCGCCAGGCGCGAGGGCGACAGCTCCGGCCTGGGCTTCTCGACGAGGCCGCGCACCGCCACCAGGCGGCCGTCGTCCGCACCGGGCGAGACGATGCCGTAGCGGCTGGTGTGGGCCTGGGGCACCTCCATGACGGCGACCATGTTGCCGCCGGCCTTGGCATGGGCGTCGACCATCTGGGCGAGGCAGCCCTTCTTCGCCAGGATCAGGTCGTCGGCCAGCAGCACCGCGAAGGGCGCGTCGCCCACCAGCTCGCGCGCGCACCATACGGCGTGGCCGAGGCCGAGCGGCTGCTGCTGGCGCGTGTAGCAGATCTGGCCGGGCCGCGGCACGCCGCGGTTCAGCTCGTCGAGCAGCTCGTCCTTGCCGCGCTCCTTCAGGGTGACGTTGAGCTCGTAGCTCGAATCGAAATGGTCCTCGATCGCCGCCTTGCCGCGGCCGGTGACGAAGACGAGCTGCTCGATCCCCGCCTCCCACGCCTCCTCGACGGCGTACTGGATGAGCGGCTTGTCGACGACCGGCAGCATCTCCTTGGGCATCGACTTGGTGGCCGGCAGGAAGCGGGTGCCGAGCCCGCCGACGGGGAAGACGGCTGTGCGAACGCGTCGGGACATGAATGGCTCTCGCTGATCGGGTGCCGCGTCGAGAACGCCGGCGGAGGGAGATCATTCCGCAACTGCGAAAAGTAGGGCCTTTTGCCATGGCGGGCGGCGGGCAGGCAACCGCGGGCCGCCGCCGCCGCCGGGACCGAACGCACCGGATTGAACGGGTTGCGCACCAGCGGGCCTATCCCGCGCCGCCGAGCAGAAGGTCCTTCGCCTGGTTGATCTTGGCGGCGACCCAGGTCGAGCCGCCGCGGTCCGGATGGTTCGCCATCATCAGCCGGCGGTGCGCGGCGCGGATCGCCTCGGCGTCGGCCCCGCGCTCCAGCCCGAGGATCTCCAACGCCTCGGCCTCGGTCATCCGGCCGTCGCCCCCGCCGCCTTCGGCGCCGCCCGCCCGTTCCCGCCAGTCCGCGCCGTGGGCGCGGTCCATCCAGCCCTCGATGACGCGCGCGGAGTCGGCATCGACGGCGACGGCCGCCCGCCACAGGGCGAGCGCCTCGGCGAAGCTCAGCGAATCGAGCGGGCGCCCGGCGAACGGGCCTTCCTTGACGGTCCCCGACAGGGCGCCGGTATCGTGGTCGAGGGTCATGGCGACGAAGCGCGTGTCGACGGCGCTGGCCTGCCCGGGCGCGGGGCCGGCGGCGGTGCGCATGCGGCCGGCGAGCGCCCGCCAGCGCATGAACAGCGGCAGCAGGAAGCTGAGCGCGATCATCGCCGGCCCGATGCGGCCCGACCAGATGAGCAGGATCGCCGCCACGGCGAGCAGGATCGCGCCGAGGATGCGCAGCCAGCGCGCCACCACCGCCGGATCGGCGGCGGCGAACGCGCGCAACAGCAGCCAGAGACCGACCAGCGCGAGCGAGCCGAGGGCGAACCAGGCGAGCATCGGGGCTAGCCCGGCGCAGCCGGCGGCATCAATCCAGCCGACGCCGACGCAAACACGAGATTGTTCAGGTAGTTGGGTCCGTCACGCATTCCCACGTCCGAGGGCACCACCCCTGTCACCTGCCACCCGCGAAGCGGTGCGTCAGCAGAAGCGCGGCACCGCCGCGGCGGCGGCCGAAATCCTCCAGCGCGCGCCGGCCGCCGGCCGCATAGGCCGCGACCGCCGCCAGCAGGTCGCGGAGCTGGTCGGCCGACGCGGCGTCGAACGGGCAGCAGGCGCCCTTGGTCAGGCGCGCCACCTCCTCAAAAGCCTTGCGCGCCACGGGGTCGCGGCCCTCGTGGAACATGAAGGCCGGCACGCCGAGCAGGCCGAGCTCGCCCGCGGCATGGCAGAGGCGGTCGATGTCCTCCTCCATGCAGTCGCCGACGAAGACCAGAGCGGCCACCCGCTGCCGGCGCGTCTCCGCCGCGGCGTGGCGCAGCACCCGGACGATCTGCGTCTGGCCGCCGCGGCAATGGACGGCGTGCATCGCCTGCAGCAGCTCGCCGGCGTTCGCCGCCCACTTGCCGCCGCCGAACTCGTCCAGCCCGCGATACCAGCAGAGCTGCACCGAGAGGCCGCCCAGCCCGTCGGCGGCGAGGAACATCTCGCCCTGGATGCGGCAGGCGCGCTCCCAGGTCGGCTCGCGGCTGGCGGTGGCGTCCATCGCGAAGATCAGGCGCCCGCCGCCGGGGCCGGCGCGGGGAGCGGCCTTCAGGCGGGCGAGGAAACCATCGACCTCGGCCCGGCTGGAGCGCGTCGGCAGGTTCTTCCGGTCATCGGCCATGAAGCATTATATGGCACGCATCGGCCCGGCGTTGAGGGCGAAGGAGACTACGCGATGGCGCTCGCCCCCTACACGATCACCACCCTCGCCCTGCCGGAGCGTCCGGGCGTGATCGGCCTGGCGCCGGTCCCGGGCCGCGTCGACCTCGACGCCGACATCGCGACCATCCGCGCCTGGGGTGCTGTCACCGTCGTCACGCTCCAGCCCCAGGACGAGCTGGAATGGCTGGGAATCGGCCGGCTGGGCGCGATGATGGTCGCCGCCGGGCTGGAGTGGCACCATCTGCCGATCTTCGACCTGAGGGCGCCCGACGACGCGTTCGAGCGCGTCTGGGAGAGCGTGGCGCCGACCCTGCTCGAGCGGCTGGAGCGCGGCGAGCGCATCCTCATCCATTGCCGCGGCGGGTTCGGCCGCACCGGAACCGTGGCGGCCCGCCTGCTGGTGGCGCGCGGCCTCGATCCCGAGGCGGCGATCGCGCTGGTCCGCCACACGCGCCCCGGGTCCATCGAGACCGACGACCAGGAGCGCCACGTGCTCGCCCTGTCCCGGCTGGCCCTATCCCGGCTGGCGTGACCCGCCCGCGGGCGGCTCGAGCAGCGCCAGCAGCCCTTCGAGGATGGCGATCGGCCGCGGCGGGCAGCCGGGGATGTGGAGGTCGACCGGCACCACCGCCGCGACGCCGCCGACCACCGCGTAGCTGTCCCGGAAGCAGCCGCCGTCGCGGGCACAGTCGCCCAGCGCCACGACCCATTTCGGGTCGGGCGTGGCGCGCCAGGTGCGCTCCAGCGCCTCGCGCATGTTCGCGGTGACCGGCCCGGTCACCAGCAGCACGTCGGCATGGCGCGGCGAGGCGACGAAACGCAGGCCGAAGCGCTCCAGGTCATAGAAGGCGTTGCCGAGCGCGTGGATCTCCAGCTCGCAGCCGTTGCAGGAGCCGGCGTCGATCTCGCGGATCGACAGGCTGCGGCCGAGCCGGCGGCGGGCGGTGCGGCCGACGCCGGCGGCGAGCTCCGCCAGGGCGGCCTCGCCCGGTGCCGGCGCGCGCTCGGTCAGCGGCAGCCGCAGCAGGCCTTCGAGCAGCAGCATGCTCATGTCCGTGCGCCCTCAGAGGTCATGGCCGGAATACGAGCAGTTGAACGACTTGTTGCAGAGCGGGAAGTCGGCGACGATGTTGCCCTCGATCACCGCCTCCAGCAGCGGCCACTGGAACCAGGAGGCGTCGCGCAGATGGCAGCGCGCGACGGTGCCGTCCGCCGCCAGGCGCAGCCAGGCCAGCACGTCGCCGCGGAACGCCTCGACGACGGCCATGCCCTCGCGCGGCTCGTCCGCCGGCGTCACCGCGACGCGCAGCGCGCCGGCCGGCAGCCCCGCCACGATCTGCTCGACCAGCGACAGGCTCTGCTCGACCTCGCGGATGCGGATCCAGACGCGGGCGTTGACGTCGCCCTCCTGGAGCACCGGAACCTCGAAGGCGAGCGCGTCGTAGGGCGGATAGGCGAGCGCGCGGCGCGCGTCGAAGGCCCGGCCCGACGCCCGGCCGACATGGCCGCCGGCGCCGTACAGCCGGGCGAGCGCCGGCCGCAGCGTGCCGGTGCCGACGGTGCGATCCTGCAGCGAGGCGGTGCCGTCGTAGAGACGGACCAGCGCCGGGAAGTGCCGCCGCGCCTCGGCGACCAGCGCCCGGATCTCCCGCGTCCCGGCCTCGTCCAGGTCGGCGGCCACGCCGCCCGGGACGATGCGGTCGCGCATCAGGCGGTGGCCGAAGCACGCGTCGGCGGCGCGCAGCACGCGCTCGCGCAAGATGCCGCAATGGGCGTGCATCAGGGCGAAGGCCGCGTCGTTGCAGACCGCACCGACATCGCCGAAATGGTTGGCGAGGCGCTCCAGCTCGGCCATCAGCGCGCGCAGCCATACGGCGCGCGGCGGCGGCGCGATCGCGAGCGCGGCCTCGGCGGCCCGCGCCGCCGCCAGGGCGTAGGCGACGCTGCTGTCGCCCGAGGTGCGGCCGGCGAGCCGGACGGCGTGGTCGAGGCCGGCCCCCGCCATCAGGCCCTCGATCCCCTTGTGGACGTAGCCCAGGCGCTCCTCCAGCCGGACCATGGTCTCGCCGTTGGCGGTGAAGCGGAAATGGCCGGGCTCGATGATGCCCGCATGCACCGGGCCGACCGGGATCTGGTGCAGGCTCTCCCCTTCCGACGCCAGGAACGGGTAGGCCTGCCCGTCCGGCGACGCGGGCGCGCGATCGCCCAGCGGGTGGCGGACGCCCCAGCGCCCATGGTCGAGCCACGGCCGCGGGTCGGGCAGGCCGTCGGGCTGCAGGCCGAACAGGTCGGCCGCCGCCCGCTCCAGGCGCAGGGCCGGCGGATGGTGCCGCGCAACCGAAGGGAAGCGGCCGGCCGGGCAGTCCAGGGTGATGACCCCGACCGCGCCGGCCGGCTCGTCGAGCAGCGCCATGTGGACGGCGCCGGTGTCGCCCCAGAGGCCGAGCAGCGTCCATGCGCCCTCGGCGATCTCGGCCGCGACGCGTTCCCACATCGCCGCGTCGACCAGGGCGCGCGGCCAGGGCGCGTGCCGCTCGACGCGGCGGCCCTGCCCCAGGAGATCGTTCAGACCGGCCATCGCGGCATCATCCGAGGAGTCCGGCGACATGCTGGAACCAGGCGACCAGCGGCGGCGGGAGGTAGAGGCCGGCCCCCAGCACCAGGGCGAGATGGGCGTAGAGCGGGACGTAGGACGCCTCGACCGGCCCGACCGGTCCGGTCGGCGCGCCGAAGGCCAGCCCCGTCACCCGCAGCAGCAGCGCGCCGAAGGCGACCAGCAGCCCGAACACCAGCACGATGGCCAGCAGCGGCTCGCGCGCGAAGGTCGAGGTCACCACCAGGAACTCGCTGGTGAAGATGCCGAAGGGCGGCAGGCCGGCGATGGCGACGACGCCGATCACCAGGCCCCAGCCGAGCGCGGGGTGGCTCTCCGTCAGGCCGCGGATCTCGGCGATGCGCTGGGTGCCCTTGACCTGGGCGACGTGGCCGACCGCGTAGAAGATCGCCGACTTGGTCAGGCTGTGCATCACCATGTGCAGCAGGCCGGCGAAGTTGGCGAGCGGGCCGCCCATGCCGAAGGCGAAGACGATGATGCCCATATGCTCGATCGACGAGTAGGCGAACATCCGTTTGATGTCGCGCCGGCGGTAGAGCATGAACGCGGCGAAGACGAGCGAGGTGAGCCCCATCGTCACCATCAGCGGCCCCGGCGGCATCGCGGCGGGGTTGGCGGCGAGCAGGATCTTGAAGCGCAGCACCGCGTAGAGGGCGACGTTGAGCAGCAGCCCCGAGAGCACGGCGGAGATCGGCGTCGGGCCCTCGGCATGCGCGTCGGGCAGCCAGGCGTGCAGCGGGGCGAGGCCGACCTTGGTGCCGTAGCCGAGCAGCAGGAACACGAAGGCGACGTCGAGGAGCGCGGGATCGAAGGACGCCGCCTGCGCCACGAGCAGCGTCCACACCATCGCGTCGTAGCCCTCGCCCATGATCGGCCGCGCCGTCATGTAGACGAGGATGGTGCCGAACAGCGCCAGGGCGATGCCGACGCTGCCGAGGATGAAGTATTTCCAGGCCGCCTCCAGCGCCTCGTGCGTGCGGTAGATCCCGACCATCAGGACGGTGGTGAGGGTGGCGAGCTCGACCGCGACCCACATCAGCCCGATGTTGTTCGAGACGAACGCGAGGTTCATGCCGAACATCATCATCTGGTACATCGCATGGTAGAAGCGCAGGTAGGTCGGCGTCAGCCGGCCGGTCGCCAGCTCGTGGCCGATGTAGCTGGCGCTGAACACGCTGGTCGTGAAGCCGACGAACGTGTTGAGCACGATGAAGACGATGTTGAGGTCGTCGACCAGCAGGTATTGCCCCGGCTCCGGCCGCTCGGCGACCAGCAGCGTGAGGGCCGCCGCGAGCGTCAGGAAGCTGGCCGCCACGTTGAGCCGCGCCGTGACGCGATAGCCCGGCAGCAGCGCCAGGACCGCGGCCGCGACGAGCGGGACCGCCAGGACGACCGATACCGCGTCGAGCGCCAGCGCGCTCATCGCCGCTCACCCCGGAAATGGTCGAGCGCGCCGACATCGACCGTGTCGAAGCGCTCGCGGATGCGGAACAGGAAGACGCCGATCACGATGAAGGCGATCAGGATGGAGAAGGCGACGCTGATCTCCACCACCAGCGGCATCCCCTTGGCGCCGGTGGCGGCCAGCACGAGGCCGTTCTCCAGCGACATGAAGCCGATCACCTGGCTGACCGCGTTGCGCCGCGTCACCATCATCAGCAGGCCGAGCAGCAGCACCGAGAGCGCGAAGGCGAGATCCTCGCGCGCGAGCGCGTCGGCGCCCGGCGTGACCCGCAGCATCAGCACCATGGACAGCGCGACGAGCCCCATGCCCGCCAGCATCGTCGGGCCGATGCCGACCACCGTCTCGACCTCGCGGTGGATGCCGAGACGGCGGACGATGCGGTGCAGCGCCGTCGGCACGATGATCGCCTTGAACACCAGGGAGATCGCCGCGGTGATGTAGAGGTGCGGCGCCTCCTGGATGAACGCCTGCCAGGCGACCGACAGCGACAGCACGACCGCGTGCAGCGCGTAGACGTGGATCACCGCCGACAGCCGGTCCTGGTAGAGCATCGTGAAGCTGATCATCACGAGGCCACCGGCCAGCATGTGGGCGACGTCGAAGCCGAGACCACCCATCACAGGCTCCGCGACACGAACAGCAGCAGCGTGCCGAGCAGCGCCAGCATCAGCGCCGCACCGAGGAAGTCGGGGACGCGGAACACCCGCATCTTGGCGATCGCCGTCTCGAACAGGGCCAGCAGGACCCCCGCCGCCGCGAGCTTGGCGAGATAGAGCGCGATCCCCTGGGGATAGGCGGCGGCGCCCGCACCCGGCGCCGCCAGCCCCCAGGGCACGAACACGCAGCCGACGAGCGAGACCGAGAGCAGCAGCTTGAGGGCGGCCGCGAGCTCGATCATGGCGAGGTGCCGGCCGGAATATTCCAGCACCATCGCCTCGTGCACCATCGTCAGCTCGAGATGCGTCGCCGGGTTGTCGACCGGCACCCGTCCGTTCTCGGCGATCGCCACCATGACGAGCGCGATCAGCGCCATCCCCAGCGAGACCCTGAGGCCGACCTCGGGCGAGGCCATGAAGCCGGCGACCGTCGAGAGCTGGGTCGAGCCGGCGAGCAGCGCCAGGGTGAAGACGATCAGCAGCAGGGCGGGCTCCGCCAGGGCCGCGATCATCACCTCGCGGCTGGAGCCGATGCCCCCGAAGCTCGTCCCGACGTCCATCCCGGCCAGCGCCAGCATGAAGCGCGCGCTGCCGAGCAGCGCGACGATGGCGATGAGATCGGCGGTCCAGCTGAACAGCAGACCCGGGGCGAAGGTCGGCACGAGGGCGGCGGCCACCCAGGTCGCGGCGAAGATCAGGTAGGGGGCGACCCGGAACAGCCAGGAGGCGCCGTCGGCCACCACCGCCTCCTTGCGCAGCAGGCGCAGCAGGTCGCGGTAGGGCTGCAGCACCGGCGGGCCGCGCCGCCGCAGCAGCCGCGCCTTCACCTTGCGCACGAAGCCGGTCAGCAGCGGCGCCAGCAGCAGCACCAGCAGCATCTGGATGCCCTGCACCAGCAGGTCGGCGATCACGGCCACAGCGCCAGCACCAGCAGGAGCGCCACGAGGGAGACGAAGACGAGGCTGAGATAGCGCCGGATCGTCAGGAACTGCAGGCGGTTCAGGCGGTCGGCCGCGAAGCCGATGCCCGAGGCGATGGGCATGTAGAGCCGGTCCCAGACGAGGTCGTGCATCTCCAGGGTGAAGCGCGCCGGCGCCACGCTTCCCGGTGCCGGCATCTCGACGCGCTCGCGCGCGCGGAACAGCAGGGTGCCGAAGACCCGCCGCAGCGGCTGCGCGAAGCTGCCGGCGCTGTACTGCGCGACCGGGCCGGGATCGGGGAAGCCGCAGCCCCAGGCCGGCCCGCGGCGCAGCGCGCGCGAGCCGAGGCGGTGGGCGACGGCCACCGCCAGCGCCGCCGACGCGACGATGAAGACGAAGACGAGGAGCGGATTGTAGGAGCTGCGGCCGGCCGCGATGGGCACGATCGAGAGCCAGTCGAGCCCGGCCTGCGCCGGCATCCGCTCGCCCAGCAGCGCCAGCGTCACCGGCGCCAGCGCGTCGATCACCAGGCCGGGCAGGATCCCCGCCAGCAGGCAGCCGACCGCGAGTGCGAGCATGGCGGCGAGCGACCAGCGGTCGACCTCGTGCGCCGTCGCGGCGGCGTCGCTGCGCGGCCGGCCGAGGAACGTGATGCCGAAGGCGCGGACGAAGCAGGCGGCAGCCAGCGCGGCCGCCAGCGCGAGCAGCCCGCCGACCGCCGGCACGATGATCCTGAGGCCCCATTGCGGCACCTGCGGGCTCTGCAGGATGGCCTGGAACGCCAGCCATTCCGAGACGAACCCGTTGAAGGGCGGCAGGGCGGCGATCGCCACGCACCCCACCAGGAAGGCGACGCTGGTCTGCGGCATGCGATGGATGAGGCCGCCGAGCCGCTCCATGTCGCGATGGCCGGTCGCGGACAGGACCGCGCCCGCGCCGAAGAACAGCAGGCTCTTGAAGAGCGAATGGTTGAGGACGTGGAAGAGCGCCGCGGTCAGGGCGAGCGCCGCGGCGGCGCCCATGCCGCTCGCCTGGAAGGCGAGCGCCAGGCCGAGGCAGATGAAGACGACGCCGACGTTCTCGATGGTGCTGTAGGCCAGCAGCCGCTTGAGGTCGCGCTCCATCAGCGCGTGCAGGATGCCGAGCACGGCGGTCACCGCACCCAGCACCAGGACGACGATCCCCGACCACCAGGCGGGCGTCCCCAGCAGGTCGAACACGACCCGCACGAAGCCGTAGATGGCGACCTTCGTCATGACGCCGCTCATCAGGGCCGAGACATGGCTCGGCGCCGCGGGGTGGGCGAGCGGCAGCCAGACGTGCAGCGGCACGAGCCCGGCCTTCGACCCCGCGCCCAGCAGCATCAGCACCAGCACGAGGGTCGGCACGAAGGCCGGCCGCTGCGCCGCGCGGATGGCGTCGAAGCCATAGTCGCCGCCGGCCCCCGCCAGCAGCCCGAAGGCGAGCAGCAGGGCCATCGTGCCGAAGCCGGCCATCACCAGATAGACGTAGCCGGCGCGCGCGTTCCCCTCCTCGCGGTGATGCGCCATGACGAGCGCCCACGAGGCGAGCGACATGAACTCCCAGCACAGCAGGAAAGTGAAGGCGTCGGCGGCGAGCACGACGAGGTTCATGCCGGCGAGGAAGGCCGGGAAGAACGGCAGCACGCGATGGGGCGCGCTCTCGTGGCTGCCGTAGCCCAGGCCGTAGAGGCCGGCCGCCGCGCCGCCGGCGCCGACGACGACGAGGAAGAACGCCGCCAGCGGATCGACGCGGAAATCGGCGCCCAGCCAGGGCAGCCCGAGCGGCAGCCAGGTGTCCGAGGGAACGCCGCCCGCTGTCAGCAGGTAACCCAGCGCGACGGCGGCGATCGCCGTCGAGACGACCAGGGCCGTCCCATAGACCGCGCGATGGGCCCCCTCGACCCGGCCGAAGGCGATCGCCGCCATGGCCGTCGCGAGAAGGACGGCGTCACACGCCAGCAGGAAGGACGCCGCCGGCATCACCGCTGGTCCCGGCGCCCGCCCGCCGTCGCCGCGGCCGCGTCGTTCGCGCCGTCGGCCACCGTCGCCTTCAGCCGCACGCCCCGCCGCCCGCCCGAGCTGACGGCCCCTTCGCCGATCAGCTCGATCCCGGCATGGTCGAGGGCGGCGATCAGCTTCATCAGCGAATCGACGTTGCCCCGGATCACCCCGTCGCTCGCCTCCATGCGCTGGATCGTCGGCACCGAAAGCCCGGCCTGATCGGCCAGCTCACGCTGGTCGATGCCGAGCAGGGCGCGCGCCGCGCGCAGTTGGGGAGCCGTGATCATACGGGCGGCCTTCGCACCGAAGTCGAACGGGAACGATCATATACTGCGCCCCCATAATGATGTGTCAAACATTATATTGCATGTCTGGCATCCAACTTTCAGCGGGCGCGGGAACACGCCGCGAGGCCACCTCCCGGGGTTGAAGCTCGCGTTGCCGAGCGTTCCCCCTCGCCCGCCGCACGGGGCGGCAAAGGGCGAGGGATCGGCCGTTGGCCGCCGTCAGTCGCTCACCATGGGCGTCCCGCCCGGGCGATCGCCGGGCGCCCGGGCCTACGCCGCCTTCACCCAGACCGCGGTGTCGTGGAAGACCGCGCCGCCGGCGGGCGGGCCGGGATCGGCGCTGGTGAGGGCGTTGATGCCGAGGCCCTCCTCGAAGGCGTGGTTGGGCCAGATGCCCTCGACGACGACGACGCCGCGGCGCTGGCCGTCATGGGCCCTGGCGTGCAGCACGACGCTGGCGCGGCGGTTGCCGAGGCGCAGGCGGTCGCCGTCGGCCAGCCCCAGCGCCGCGAGGTCGGCGGGATGCATGCGCGCGGTCGGCCGGCCCTCGCGCTTGCGCGAGCTCGGCGTCTCGGTGAAGGAGGAGTTGAGGAACGAGCGCGCCGGCGGCGCCAGCATGCGGAAGGGATGCTCGTCGTCGGCCGCCTCGTAGAGCGTGGTCTGGTCGGGGAGCGGCGGCAGCCTGGTCCAGTCGGTGCCGATCGCCTGCCAGTCGGCGCGGAAATGGAACTTGCCGTCCCGGTGCGGGAACCCGTCGAGGAAATGCGCGCGCTCGAACGGGAGCGCGCGGTCGACCCAGTGGCCGGCATGGATCTCTGCCGCCGTCGGATACCCCGAGGCCCGCAGCGCCGCGTCCATAATCTCCCACTCGCTCATGCGGAAGCCCGGGTGGTCGGCGCCCAGGCGCCGGGCCAGCTCGGCCAGCACCCAGTGGTTGGACCGGGCCTCGGCCAGCGGCTCGATGACGGCGCGCGTCACCTGGAAGAAGGTATTGCCGCTCGCCTGGTACATGTCGTCGTGCTCGAGAAACGTCGTCGCCGGCAGGACGATGTCGGCCATCGAGGCGGTCTCGGTCAGGAACTGCTCGTGCACGCAGGTGAAGAGGTCGTCGCGGGCGAAACCGGCGCGCACCTTGAGCGTCTCGGGCGCCACCATCATCGGGTTGGTGTTCTGGATGAAGAGCGCGGTCACCGGCGGGCCGTCGCCGAGCGCGTCGCGGTCGCCGACCAGGATCGGCCCGATACGCGACTGGTCGAGCAGGCGCGTCTTCGGGTCGAGGCGGTCGAGGCCTTCGATCAGCGTCTTGTCGATGCCGTAGAGCGCGCCATTCGAATAGAGCGCACCGCCGCCCTGGTACCGCCAGGCGCCGGTCACCGTCGGCAGGCAGGTCACGGCATGGACGCTGGAGGCGCCGTTGCGGGCGCGCGCGAAGCCGTAGCCGACGCGGATGAAGCTGCGCTTCGTCGCGCCGTAGAGGCGGGCGAAGGCGACGATCTCGTCCTCCGGCACGCCGCAGATGCCCGACGCCCAGGCGGGCGTGCGCGTCGCCAGATGCGCCTCCAGCGCCTCGGGGCAGTCGGCGTAGCGCGCCATGTAGTCGCGGTCGGCGAAGCCCTCCCCGAACAGCACGTGCATGACCGCGCAGGCGAGCGCCGCATCGGTGCCCGGGCGCACGCACAGGAAATGGTCGGCCACCTCGGCCGTCGGCGTGCGGTAGACGTCGACCACCACGATCTTCGCCCCGCGCTCCTTGCGGGCGCGGGTCGCGTGGGCCATGACGTTGACCTGGGTCGAGACGGGGTTGCCGCCCCAGATCACGACGAGATCGGACTCGCCCATCTCCCGGCCGTCGACGCCGCGCTTCAGCCCGACCCCGGCGAGCCAGCCGGAGTCGGCGAGGGTCGTGCAGATGGTGTTGTTCTGGCGCGAGTAGCCCATGACGTGGCGCAGCCGGTTGATGCCGTCGCGCTGCACCAGCCCCATGGTGCCGGCGTAGTAGTAGGGCCACACCGTCTCCGGGCCGTGGCGCTCGGCGGCGCGCCGCAGCGCGCCGGCCACGGTGTCGAGCGCCTCCTCCCACGTCACCGGCACGAAGGCGCCGGGTCCGGCCCCCTTGGGTCCGACGCGCTTCAGCGGCCGGGTCAGCCGGTCGGGGTGATGCACCCGCTCGGCGTAGCGGCCGACCTTCGCGCACACGACACCCGCGGTGTACGGGTTGTCGGCGGCACCGCGCACCCGGCCGATGGTGCGGGCGTCGATGCGCTCGACCTCGAGCGCGCAGGTCGACGGGCAGTCGTGCGGGCAGGCGCTATG
>JADZBA010000064.1 GCA_020852355.1 Alphaproteobacteria bacterium | reverse complement strand
TGACTTGGATTGGCAGTCAATCTTTATTGTGTAAGAGTACGAATTTCCTGCCGAGGCGGTCCACTCTCCCTTGGGCCAATTACCGCAGAGCGCAGAGTGTATGACACTGGGAGAGATATCCGGGGTCTGGCCCGTCGCAACGCCGCAGTTTACTGCGATCACGAAGACAATGATGCTGATATACCGGATCGAAATGTAACCGCCCATCGGTCGTCCCCCTTGCTGCCAAGCACAGTCAAATCTCCGAGTCGACTATGCGCATATTATCAACTCATGATAGCAGCGCCCGCCTTGGCTGTGAAGCTTGCATTGTTGGTTGACGCCCCTGCGGTAGCTTCGCCCTCTACGACCAGATCGCGCGCTCGACCAACTGGCCGTTCGGCGCGGCGCTCGCCTTCGTCCTGATGACGGCGACGCTGGCGCTGACTATCGTGTCGACGATCTTCCTGCAGCGGCGCATCCGCCGCTGACGTCACCCCACCTTCGGAGGCTCCGATGGAACGAGGCATGGTCGTCGCGCCGCAGAACGATGCGGCGGAGGTCGGCGCACGCATCCTGATGGCCGGCGGCAACGCCGTCGACGCCGCGGTCGCCACCGCGTTCGCCCAGGGCGTGATGGACCAGATGATGTGCGGCATCGCCGGCTTCGGCGCCGGGCACGTCTACCTGCCGAAGCTGGGCGTGCACGCGGTCATCAACTTCTTCTCCAAGGCGCCGCTCGCGGTGCGCCCGGACATGTGGCGCGACCTGCTGGAATACGAGACGCGCGACGGCTTCGGCTTCGTCCTGAAGGGCCGGGTCAACGACCTCGGCTACCAGTCGGTCGCCGTGCCCGGCACGATCCGCGGGCTGCACGGCATGCACAGCCTCTACGGCAAGCTGCCCTGGGCCGAGGTGGTGCTGCCGGCCGCCCGCATCGCCGAGGCCGGCTACCGCATCACGCCGGCGGTCCAGGGCTACTGGACGACGATCGAGAACATGGGGCGCGTCGAGATCATCGAGCGGCTGCGCTTCACCAGGGAGTATGCCTCGCTGTTCTTCGATGCGGACGGCAACTGCCTGCCGGTCGGCGCGACCGTGAAGAACCCGGATTACGCAAAGAGCCTGCGCACGATCGCGGCCGACGGGCCGGACGCTTTCTATACCGGCGCCATCGGCAAGGCGATCGCCGCGGACTTCGCCAGGAACGGCGGCCTGCTCGCCCAGGCCGATCTCGACGCCTACCGGGCGGAGTGGACGCCACCGGTGTGGGGCAGCTATCGCGGCCTGCGCATCGCCTCCAACCCGCCGCCCGGCTGCGGCGCGATGCTGCTGCGCATGCTGCACATCCTGGAGCATTTCGACCTGAAGGCGCTCGGCCTCAACACGCCGGAGTACATCCGCGTCGTGGCGGAGGCGATGAAGCGCGCCCAGGTCATCAAGGACCGCGACATCGGCGACCCGGACTTCGTCGACGTGCCGGCCGAGCGCATCTTCGACCGCGCGGCCGCCGCGGCCGACGCCGCGGCGATCCGCCGCGGCGAGGTGGCGTCGGTGCCGCGCGCCACCACCAAGGAGGCGGCCGACACCACCCATCTCTGCACGCTCGACGCCGACGGCAACACGGTCAGCCTGACGCACACGCTGGGCATGCAGTCGGGCGTCATCACCCCCGGGCTGGGCTTCATGTACAACGGTGCCATGGCGATGTTCGACCCGCGGCCGGGGCGGGCGCAGTCGCTGGCCCCCAACAAGCGCCGGGTCAGCTCGATGTCGCCGACGATGGCCTTCAAGGGCGACCAGCCGTTCCTGATCCTGGGCGCGCCCGGCGGCTCCAACATCCCGATGGGCGTGCTGCAGGTCATGCTCAACGTCATCGACCACGGCATGTCGGTGGTCGAGGCGGTGATGGCGCCGCGCTTCTCGGCGACCGGCGACGCGATCGACGTCGCGTCGCGCATCCCCGCCCATGTCTGCGAATCCCTGGCGCAGATGGGCTACCGCACGATCCGCAGCGTGCAGCCCTACATCTGCGCCCGCGTCCACGCGATCATGGTCGACGGCGGCCGCGTCACGGGCGGCGCCGACCCGTCGACCGGAGGATCGGTGCTGACCGTGTGAGGGCCGCCGCCCTCAGCGCTCCAGCTCGTCGAAGCTGCGCTTGATCATGGCGAAGATATAGACGACCGCCGCGCCGGCCAGCAGCAGCCCGAAGGTGTAGAAGCCCGGCGTGTGCACCGTCGCGGCGAGGAACAGGCCGATGATCCCGATGATGCCCACGATGCCGCCCAGAAGCCACCGACCGACCATGCTCTCTCCCTTCGCGAGACCCGCCGCGCACGGGAATTGATAGCGCAGCCGGGCCGGCGCGCAAACGGGAGGGGATGGCGGCATCAGGCGGCGCGGCGCGCCTGGGTGCCGTTGCCGGGCATGACGAGACGGAAGGCGGTGCCCTCGGCGTCGGTCTTCGCCAGCACGACGTCGCCGCCATGGGCGCGCATGAGCTCGCGCGCGATCGCCAGGCCGAGACCCGTCCCGCCGGCGCGGCCGACGCCGGAGAACGGCTGGAACAGGTTGGCGAGCGCCTTGGGCGGCAGGCCCGGGCCGTCGTCGAGCACCGTCACGACCAGCCGCTCCGTCTCCTCGGCGGCCGACACGGTCAGCGTCGCCGCTCCGGCGGCGACCGCGTTGTGGCCGAGGTTCGAGAGCACGCGGAAGACGAGGTCGCGGTCGGCCTCCATCTCGACGTCGGCCGGCACCAGGTTGCGCACGGTGAAGCTGCGGCCGGCGGGGGCGGCCAGCACCTGGTCGAGCTCGCCCACCAGGTCGACCAGGGGGAAGCGCGTGCGCTTCAGCCGCGGCCCGTCCTCGCGGACGTAGTCCAGCGTGCGCTGGCAGAGCTGCACCGCCCGGTCGATCGCCGCCATCAGCGTCGGGGCGACGCGGCGCACCTCGGGGCTGTCGCTCTGGGCCAGCCGGTCGGAGACGAGGCTGGCGGTCGTCAGGATGTTGCGCAGATCGTGGTTGATCCGCGTCACCGCCTCGCCCAGCGCGGCCAGGCGCGCGCGCTGGCGCAGCGCGTGGCGCACCGTCTCCTCCATCGAGGCCAGCTCGCGGCGCACCAGGCCGATCTCGTCGCGCCGGTCGCTCGGCGGCACCGCCCGCGACTGGTCCTCCGGGTCCCCCTTGAAGCGGATCATGCTGTGGGCGATCTCGCGCAGCGGCCGTACGATCATCCAGCGCAGCGTCACGAAGATCAGGGCGGCGGTGAGGAACGAGATCAGCAGCGACAGGCCGAGGATGCGCCAGGAGAAGGCGATCATCGCCTGGCGCAGCGGCGCCTCGTCGATCAGCAGGTCGAGGCGCTTGCCCGGCAGCTCCGGCGCCACCCCCTGCACCCAGAGGACGCGGTTGTCCGGATGGAACAGGGTGCCGGCGGCGTCGGCGATCAGCGGGAAGAAGCCCGGCGCGCGCAGGTCGATCGCCACGTCCATCGCCGGCGGCATGTCGCGGAAGATGCCGCGGCGCACCGTATCGGCGGTCGGCGGCACGACGATCGCGTGGGCGCCGACCTGGTCGAGCAGGCGGTTGGCGAGCTCGGTGCTGACCATGGCATCGGGTGCGGCCTCCAGCGCGATGACGGTGAGCTGGGCCGCCTGGACGCGCTGCTCCAGCCAGTCCAGGCGGAAGCGCGCGACCGACGGCGCGTAGACCAGCACCTCGACCAGCATGACGAACGAGATCGTCATGATCAGCAGCCGCCCGGAAAGCCCGTCGAAGCGCGGCAGCGCGAAGGCAGGCATCAGCCGAGCCGCGCGAGCAGCCGGACGATGCGTCGCGTCCGGTCGCTGAAGAGGGCGGGCGTGAAGTAGCTGCCGGCGGCCCGCTTGCCGGCCTCGCCCAGCGTCGGGTAGGGCGCGATCATCTGCGCCATCGCGCCGATCCGCATCCCCCGGGCGACGGCGAGGATCCAGGGCTGGATCAGCTCGCCCGCCTGGGCGCCGACGATGCCGGCGCCGAGGATGCGGCCGCGCCGGCCGGTCACGACCTTCACCAGCCCGTCGGTCTCGCGCTCCGCCTGGGCACGGTCGTTCTCCGCGAAGGGCCAGCGCAGGACATGCACGGCACCGCGTTCGCGGGCGGCCCGCTCGCCGAGGCCGACCTGGGCCAGCTCGGGGTCGGTATAGGTCACCCAGGGCACGGCCCGGTCGTCGACCCGAGCCGGCAACCGGAAGAGGGCGTTCCGCAGCACGATCCCCGCATGGTAGCCGGCGACATGGGTGAACTGGTAGCCGCCGGTCGCGTCGCCGACGGCGAAGATGCGCCGGTTGCTGGTCCTGAGGCGCCGGTCGACCGTCACGCCCTTCGCCGTGTATGCCACGCCGGCGTTCTCGAGGCCGAGGCCGGCGACGGTGGGGCGCCGTCCGGCGGCGACGAGGACGTGGCTGCCGACGATGCGATCCCCCCCTTCCAGCGTGGCCGCGATCCGATCGGCCTGTCGGGCGATCGCCGCCACCTTCGCGCCCTCGCGCAGATCGACGCCTTCGGCCGCCACGCGACGGCGCACGACCTCGACCAGCTCGGGATCGTCCTTGGGCAGGATGGTCGCCGCCTCCAGCACCGTCACCCGGCTGCCGAGGCGGCGGTAGGCCTGGGCCATCTCGATGCCGATCGGCCCGCCGCCCACGATGAGCAGGTGTTCGGGGCGCGCCTCGATGTCGAACACCGTCTCGTTGGTCAGGTAGGGGATGTCCGCCAGGCCCGGGACCGGCGGGATGAACGGCGAGGAGCCGGTGGCGACGACGAAGCGCCGGGCGCGCACACGGTCGCCGCCGGCCTCGACCGTGTCGCGGTCGACGAAGCGGGCCGCCACCGGCAGGACGGTCACGCCCAGCCCGGTGAAGCGCGCGACGGAATCCTGCGGCGCGATGGCGGCGATGACGTCCCGGACATGGGCGCGCACCCGGGCGAAGTCGACCGCGGGCGTCCCCGCATCCACCCCGAAGCGCCGCGCGCGGCCGATGCCGGCGGCGGCCTTGGCGGCGGCGAGCAGCGCCTTGGACGGCACGCAGCCGTAGTTCAGGCAGTCGCCGCCCATGCGCCCCTTCTCGATGAGCACCGTCCGCGCACCGAGCTGGACCGCCCCGGCGGCGACGCTGAGGCCGCCGGAGCCGCCGCCGATCACGCAGATGTCCGCCTCGATGGTGGGCATGGTCCGCTTCCGCCAGCCTAGCATGGGAATCCCGGTAGCATCGGCCCTGCCGGGGCCGCCAGTCACCTTCCCGTCAGCGGCGCGTGACAGGGCCCGACGGCCTCCTGCGGCCTTGCGCGCGTTGACTCGGCCGGGGCCGTCCCGTATAAGCGCGCACTCTTAAAAAAACGTCGATCTTTCCTCGGAGTACGTGCCGTGAAGCGCACCTATCAGCCGAGCCGCCTGATCCGCAAGCGCCGCCACGGTTTCCGGGCACGCATGGCGACCGTGGGCGGCCAGAAGGTTATCAAGAACCGTCGTGCACAGGGGCGCAAGCGCCTGTCGGCCTGATGGCGAAGGCCGTCGGACGGCTGAAGCAGCGGTCCGAATTCCTGCGCGTCGCCGCGGCACGACGCAAATGGGTCGCTCCCGGGCTGGTTCTCCAGGCATGTGAGCGGCCGGGAGACGCGGCCGGCGGCGCGCCGCGGGTCGGGTTCACTGCGACCCGCAAGATCGGCGGTGCGGTCGAGCGCAACCGGGTCCGCCGGCGCCTGCGCGCGGTGGCAGCGTCCGTGATGCCGCGGCTCGCGGCCGCCGGCTGGGACTATGTGATCGTGGCGCGGGAGGCGGCCCTGACGCGCCCGTTCGAGGCGTTGCTGGACGACCTGTCGACCGCCCTCGTCCGGGTGACGCGCCGGGGCCCTTCGCCGCCCGGCAGGCGCCAGCCGGTACCCGCAACGCAGGAGAGGGAGGGGCCGTGACCATCGCCAGCCGCTTCCTCGTGCTCCTCGTGCGGGTGTACCAATGGGTGCTCGCGCCGCTGTTCCCGCCGAGCTGCCGATTCGAGCCGACCTGCTCGTCCTATGCCGTGGAGGCGCTCGGCCGGCACGGCGCGGTCCGCGGCGGCTGGCTGACCCTGCGCCGCCTCGTCCGCTGCAATCCGTGGGGCAGCGCCGGCTACGATCCGGTGCCGCCGGCCGCCACGCCCGCCGAACCATCCTGCTGCCCCGGCCACCGCCGGTAGCGGCTTTCGCCGAGATGCCCAGATGACCGATCAAAAGAACCTGATCCTCGCGATCGCGATCTCGATCGCCATCCTTCTCGGCTTCCAGATGTTCGTGCAGAAGCCGCATCAGGAGGCGGCCCGCCAGGCGCAGCAGCAGACGCAGCCGCCGACCCCCGCGCCCGGCCAGTCCGCCGGCACCGCCAGCCCGCCGGGCACCGCCGCCGTGCCGGCCGCCGGCGCGGCGGCCGGCGCCCCGCTGTCGCGCGCGGAGGCCCTGGCGCGCTCGCCGCGCGTGCCGATCGAATCGGCGCGGGTGAAGGGATCGGTCTCCCTGCGCGGCGGCCGCGTCGACGACATCACGCTCAAGGACTACCGCGAGACCGTCGAGGCGGGCAGCCCGCAGATCAACCTGCTGTCGCCCTCCGACACGGCGACGCCCTACTTCGTCCAGTTCGGCTGGGTGCCGGGGACGGGCAGCGCCGACCTGGCGCTGCCCAAGGACGACACGGTGTGGCGCGCGGAAGGGGACCGCCTGACCCCGCAGTCGCCGCTGACGCTCTCCTGGGACAACGGGCAGGGCCTCGTCTTCCGCCGCACGCTGGCGCTCGACGCCAACTACCTGCTGACGGTGACCGACCGGGTCGAGAACCGGGGCGACGCGCCGGTGGCGTTGCTGCCCTACGCGCTCGCCAAGCGCTGGCCGACGCCGCAGACCGCGGGCTTCTACATCCTCCACGAGGGCCTGATCGGCGTCACCGACGGCGTGCTGCGCGAGATCAGCTATTCCGGCATCAAGGACCAGAAGCGGTCCGAGCAGAAGACGACCGGCGGCTGGGTCGGCTTCACCGACAAGTACTGGCTGGTCTCGCTCATCCCCGACCAGGGCGAGGTCGTCGACACGCGCTTCACCTGGGAGGCGCGCGGCCGCGACGACGCCTACCAGGCGGACTATCTCGGCGCCACACGGCAACTGGCGCCGGGTGCCAGCGCCGAGACGACGCACCGCGTCTTCGCCGGGGCCAAGGAGGTGCGCCTCCTCGACGACTATCGCGACCGCCTGGGCATCGCGCGCTTCGACCGCGCGATCGACTTCGGCTGGTTCTACTTCCTGACCAAGCCGATCTTCTACGTGATCGACTATTTCTATAACTGGCTCGGCAATTTCGGCCTGGCGATCCTGCTGCTGACCGTGCTGATCAAGCTCGCCTTCTTCCCGCTCGCCAACAAGTCCTACCGGGCGATGAGCAAGCTGAAGAAGCTGCAGCCGAAGATGATGGAGCTGCGCGAGAAGTACGGCGAGGACAAGCAGCGGCTGAACCAGGAGATGATGCAGCTCTACCGCAAGGAGGGCGCCAACCCGGCGTCCGGCTGCCTGCCGATCGTCATCCAGATTCCGGTGTTCTTCGCGCTCTACAAGGTGCTGTTCGTCACCATCGAGATGCGCCACGCGCCGTTCTACGGCTGGATCCGCGACCTCTCCTCGCCCGATCCGACGACGATCTTCAACCTGTTCGGCCTCATCCCCTGGGATCCGCCGCATATCCTCCTGATCGGCGGCTGGCCGCTGATCATGGGCGTGACGATGTTCCTGCAGCAGAAACTGAACCCGCAGCCGCCCGACCCGATCCAGGCCAAGGTGTTCATGGCGCTGCCGTTCGTCTTCACCTACATGCTGGCGTCGTTCCCTGCCGGCCTCGTCATCTACTGGGCCTGGAACAACACCCTGTCGATCATCCAGCAATGGGTGATCATGCGCCGCGCCGGCGCGGCCTGAGGTGGACGCGGCCGACCGTCCCGATCTCGACCCCGAGGCGGTCGAGGCCGGCCGCCTGCTCTTCGCGCAGGACTGCCGCTTCGTCTGGGCTTCGGCGACGGCCAGGGACCTGCCGCCGGTCGACCTGCCGGAGATCGCCTTCCTCGGCCGCTCGAACGTCGGCAAGTCGAGCCTGGTCAACGCGCTGACCGGGCGCAATGCGCTGGCCCGCACCTCGAACACGCCGGGGCGCACCCGCCAGCTCATCTTCTTCCGGCTCGGCGAGCGGCTCGGCCTCGTCGACATGCCGGGCTACGGCTACGCCAAGGTGGCGCGGACCGAGGCCGGGGCGTGGGTGAAGATGATCGCCGCCTACCTCAAGGGGCGCCCGACGCTGCGCCGGCTCTGCCTGCTGATCGACGCGCGCCACGGCCTCAAGGACAGCGACCGCGACTGGATGAAGATGCTCGACACCGCCGCCGTCTCCTACCAGATCGTGCTGACCAAGGCCGACGCGCCGAAGGCGGCGGAGCTGGCCGCGATGCAGGAGCGCGTCGCCGCCGAGGCGCGCACCCATGTCGCGGCCCATCCCCTCGTGCTCGCCACCAGCGCCGAGGACGGGCGCGGCGTCGCCGAGCTGCGGGCGATGCTGGCCGCGTTGGCGGCCCCGCGCTGATCGGATACAGTCCCGCCCCTTTTCCTCCTCGCGGATCCTGCCGATGACCGTCGCCGACACCGCCCGCAGCGAATGGCTCGCCAAGGCGGCGACCCTCTCCGAGGCGCTCCCCTACATGCGCCGCTACGCCGGCGAGACCTTCGTCGTGAAGTATGGCGGCCACGCCATGGGCGACGAAAAGGTGGCGGAGCTGTTCGCGCGCGACATCGTCCTGCTGCGCCAGGTCGGCATCAACCCGGTCGTCGTCCATGGCGGCGGCCCGCAGATCGGCGCGATGCTGGCCCGCCTCAAGATCAAGAGCGAGTTCGTCGACGGGCTGCGCGTCACCGACCGCGAGACGGTCGAGATCGTCGAGATGGTCCTGTCCGGCGCCATCAACAAGCAGCTCACGGCGCTGATCAACGCCGCGGGCGGCGTCGCGATCGGCCTGTCGGGCAAGGACGGCGGCCTGATCGGCGCCGAGAAGCTGACGCGCACCAGGCGCGATCCCGAGAGCAACATCGAGAAGGTGCTCGACCTCGGCTTCGTCGGCGAGCCCAAGCGGATCGACGTCTCGATCCTGCGCGCGCTGGAGAAGTCGGGCATCATCCCGGTCATCGCGCCGATCGGCATCGGGCCCGATGGCGAGACCTACAACATCAATGCCGACACCGTGGCCGGCGCCGTCGCCGCGGCGCTCAAGGCCAAGCGGCTGCTGCTGCTGACCGACGTGTCGGGCGTCAAGGGCAAGGACGGCGCGCTGCTGCCGGAGCTGACGGACGCCGACGTGCGCCGCCTGATCGCCGACGGCACCATCACCGGCGGCATGATCCCCAAGGTCGAGACCTGCCTCGGCGCGGTCGACGGCGGGGTCGAGGCGGCCGTCATCCTCGACGGCCGCGTCCATCATTCGGTGCTGCTCGAGATCTTCACCGAGCACGGCGTCGGCACGCTGATCCGGCGCGCCGCGCCGTAGGGGCCGCGATGGCCCGCCGCCGCGCCGTCCTCTTCGACGTCGGGGGGCCGATCGACCTGGAGACGGCGCTGGAACGGGAGGCCGACCGGGCGATCCGTGAGGCGTTCGGCGTCGACGGCGAGACCTACGCGGCGGCCTGCCGGGTCGCGGTCGAAAGCTTCGCGCCCGATGCCTACCGGGCGATCGTCTGGCAGCTCGCCGCCGGCGACCCGGCACGCGCCGCGCCGGCCTGGGAGGCGCTGCGCGGCGCCCTCGCCGCCGACCCGCCGCCGCTGGAGCCGCGGCCGGGCATCGCGGCGCTGCTGGCCGACCTCGACCGGCGCGGCGTGGCCCTCGGCCTGGTCGCCAACCAGCCCGCGGGTGCCCTCGACCGGCTGCGCGCGGCCGGGCTCGCCGACGCCTTCCGCCATTTCGCCGTCAGCGGCACGACCGGCCTGCGCAAGCCCGACCCGCGCGCCTTCCTCGCCGCCTGCGCGGCCCTCGACGTGCCGCCCGCGGGCTGCGTCATGGTCGGCGACCGCATCGACAACGACATCGCGCCGGCCCGCGCGCTGGGCATGGCGGCGATCCGCCTGCGCGGCGGCCGGCACGCCGGCCAGCGTCCGCGGACCTGGCTGGAGGTGCCCGACCGCGACGTGGATGACGTCGCCGGCCTCGCGGCGGCGCTGGACGATCTGCTCGGCTGAGCGGCCCGCGGTTCAGTCCTCGTCGACGCGGTGGATCAGGCGGTCCGCAGCCGCGGGATCGAAGGGCACGATCCGCCGCCATATGCCATCGAGGTCGGCAGCGGCGCGTCGCCTCCGCCGGACGCGAGCCATCGCTCAGGTCTGCGGCTCGTGCTGCCCGGCGAGGCGAGCGCGGCCACGGGCGACGATCGATTCGGCATCCGCCGCATCGCCGAAGCCGCTCGCGAGCCCTTCCCTCCAGAGGCGGCGCACATCCTCCACCGCCTGGGCCCGCTCGGCGCGCGCCTGCCGCCATCGGCGCAGCGCGTCGCGGATCACCTCGCTGGTCGAGGCGTAGTCGCCGCCCGCGACCGCCTCGCGCACGGCGGCGGCGAGCGCGGGGGTGAGCGCGACGCTGATCTTCTCCACGGCCGCCATGGCGGCAGCCTCCGCTGGTAGGAACTCTTCCTATCAGCAGATCGGCCGGCCGCCGGTCCGCGGCAAGCGCCGCGGCTACAGCAGGAAATAGTCCTCGAAGAGGTTGTTGACGCCCGACACGGTCAGCACGTCGCCGCTGCCGAAGTCGATGGTGACCGAGCCGGCGGTGCCGGTGCGGGTCGTGGCGGAGAGCAGGGCGTTGAAGCTGGCGAACCCGAACTCCTGCAGGTCGATCAGATCCTCGCCGGCGATGAAGTCGGTGACGAGGTCGCGGTCGTCGCCGGGCGAGAAGACGAGGATGTCCTCGCCGCTGCCGCCGGTCAGCGTGTCGGCGCCGATCTGGCCCGCCAGCACGTCGTCGCCGCCGTTGCCGAGCAGGATGTCGTCGTCCTTGCCGCCATAGACCGTGTCGGCGCCGGTGCCGCCGACCAGCAGGTCGTTGCCGGTGTTGCCGAAGACCACATCCTCGCCCGAGCCGCCCTCCGCCGTGTCGTCGCCGACGTCGCCGTAGAGCGTGTCGTCGCCGCCCTCGCCCAGCACGAGATCGTCCTCGGCGCCGCCGTTCAGCGTGTCGTCGCCTTCGCCGCCCTCGACCGTGTCCCGGCCGCGGTTGCCGTTGATGACGTCGCTGCCGACGTCGCCGCGCAGCGAATCGTCGCCGAGGTCGCCGTACATCTGGTCGGTGCCGTTGCCGCCATAGGCCTGGTCGTCGCCCTGGCCGCCGAAGACGAAGTCGTTGCCGCCCGATCCGTAGAGGATGTCGGCGCCCTGGCCGCCGAACAGCACGTCGTTGCCGACGTTGCCGATCATCGTGTCGTTGCCGCCTTCGCCCTGCAGCGTGTCGTTGCCGAGGCCGCCGTCGACGCCGTCGTCGCCGCCCAGCGCCCGGACGAGGTCGGCACCGGTCGTCCCCGCGAAGGTGTCGTTGCCGTCCGTCAGCACGAAATCCGTCATCCCGCTTCCCCCTGCTCCGCGCATGGCACGCTGACGGCCCTGCGCGGCGATTCACTAGGGGTTGTATAGCATTCGAGCCGAGCCGCTTGATATGGGCGAGTGACGATCGGCGGCCCGCGTGTTGACAGGTCCGCCGGGCGATGGCCAATGTTCGCCGCCCTGCCAGACACGCCGGAAAGCCGCCCACCATGGATCTCGCCCGCCTGCAGCCGATCGTCGACGCCGCCTGGGAAGCCCGCAGCGAACTCTCGCCCGCCACGAGGGGCGAGGTGCGCGACGCCGTCGAGGCGTCGCTCGACGCGCTCGATGCCGGCACGGCGCGCGTGGCCGAAAAGCGGGACGGCAAGTGGCGGGTGCACCAGTGGTTGAAGAAGGCGGTGCTGCTGTCCTTCCGCCTCAACGACATGACGACCGTGCCCGGCGGCCCGACCGATCCCGAGCGCGGCCCCTCGCCGTGGTTCGACAAGGTGCCGTCGAAGTTCGCGGGCTGGGGCGAGAACCGCTTCCGCGACGCCGGCTTCCGCGCCGTGCCGAACTGCGTCGTGCGCCGCTCCGCCTACATCGCGCCGGGCGCCATCCTGATGCCGAGCTTCGTCAATGTCGGGGCCCATGTCGGCGCCGGCACCATGGTCGACACCTGGGCGACGGTCGGGTCGTGCGCGCAGATCGGCAAGAACTGCCATCTCTCGGGCGGCGTCGGCATCGGCGGCGTGCTGGAGCCGCTGCAGGCCGATCCCGTCATCATCGAGGACAATTGCTTCATCGGCGCGCGCAGCGAGGTCGTCGAGGGCGTCATCGTCGAGGAGGGCTCGGTCCTCTCCATGGGGTGCTTCATCAGCGCCACCACGCGCATCGTCGACCGCGCGACCGGCGAGGTCCTCTACGGCCGGGTGCCGTCCTACTCCGTCGTGGTCCCCGGCTCGATGCCAGGCAGGCCGCTGCCCGACGGCAGCCCCGGCCCCGGCCTGTACTGCGTCGTGATCGTCAAGCGCGTCGACGAGCGCACGCGGGCCAAGACGTCGATCAACGACCTGCTGCGCGACTGACGCCCGCGCGATGACCGTCATCCCCGATCCCGTCGCGCTGACGCAGGCGCTGATCCGCTGTCCCAGCGTCACGCCGGCCGAAGCGGGCGTGCTCGACCGGCTGCAGGCGGAGCTCGAGGCGATCGGCTTCGCCTGCCGGCGCATGCCGTTCTCCGAGCCGGGAACGCCCGACGTCGACAATCTCTGGGCGCGCCGGGGGACGGGGCGCCCGCATTTCTGCTTCGCCGGCCATACCGACGTCGTGCCGGTCGGCCAGCGCGACCAATGGCGCTTCGACCCGTTCGCGGGCGAGGTGCGCGATGGCCAGGTGTGGGGCCGCGGCGCGTCCGACATGAAATGCGCGATCGCCGCCTTCACCGCCGCCGCGGCCCGGTTCCTGGCGGCACGCGGCCCGGGCTTCGCGGGCTCGATCAGCCTGCTCGTCACCGGCGACGAGGAGGGGCCGTCGATCAACGGCACGAAGAAGATGCTGGCGGCCCTCGCGACGGCGGGGGAGGTGCCCGACGCCTGCATCGTCGGCGAGCCGACCAATCCCAAGGCGCTCGGCGACATGATGAAGATCGGCCGCCGCGGCAGCCTCAACGCCTACCTGACGGTGCACGGGACGCAGGGCCACATCGCCTATCCGCACCTCGCCGACAACCCGGTCCACCGGCTGGTGCGCATGCTGGCGGCGCTGAGCGGCGAGACGCTCGACGACGGCACGGCGCATTTCGAGCCGTCGACGCTGCAGGTCAGCACGGTCGACGTCGGCAACCCGGCGACCAACATGATCCCCGCCGAGGCGCGGGCCGTCTTCAACATCCGCTTCAACGACGCCCATACCAGCGCCTCGCTGATCCGGCGCATCCGCGAGCGGCTGGACGCGGTCGGCGGCCGCTACGACCTGGAGGTCAAGGTCAGCGGCGAATCCTTCGTCTTCGCGCCGGGCACCCTCAGCGGCGTCGTGCAGGACGCCTGCGCCGCCGTCGTCGGGCGCCGGCCGGAGCTGAGCACGACCGGCGGCACGTCGGACGCGCGCTTCATCCAGGCCTACTGCCCGGTGGTGGAGTTCGGCGGCGTCGGCGACACCATGCACATGGTGAACGAGCGCCAGCGGGTCGACGACATCACGCGGCTGGCGGACATCTACCTCGGCGTGCTCGAGGGCTACTTCTCCCGCGCCGCCCAGGGGCGATGACGCCGCCCTCCGCGACGGAGATCGCCCGCGCCCTGGACGGCGCGTGGCGCCTCGCCTGCCGCGACGCGCGCGGCATCGACAACTTCGCCGGCACGCCGGAATCCGTCTGGAAGTCGTTCTTCGCGGCGGTGATCGTCGCGCCGTTCTTCGTGCTGCTGCTGGCGTTGCGCGACATGCCGACCGAGCCGCGGGGCGGCATCGGCGCGATGATCCTCATCGAGGCGATCGCCTACGCCGCGAACTGGGCGGCCTTTCCCCTGGCGATGCTCTATGTCAGCAGGCTGATCGGCCGCGAGCGGCGCTGGCTGCTGTTCGTCGAGGCCTTCAACTGGTCGGCCGTCATCCAGGTGGTGCTGTTCGTGATCGCCACGGCCATCACCGCCGCCGACCTGCTGCCGGAAGCGCTCGCTCAGGGCGTCGCCTTCGGCGTCACGCTGCTGGTGATCGTCTACGAGTGGTTCGTCGCGCGCGTCGCCCTGCAGGTGAG
>JADZBA010000063.1 GCA_020852355.1 Alphaproteobacteria bacterium | reverse complement strand
GGGTTACCGGACGATGTCGGCCGCCGGGAATCGCGTTACCGTCGTAACCGTCCGAGGCCGAACGGCCCGCCGCCACCGGAGGAACGCCCCATGCGCATCGCCCGCATCGAGGATCTGCACGCCGACGCCGGCTGGCGCACCTACTCCTTCCTCAAGGTGACGACCGAGGACGGCATCGTCGGCTGGTCGGAGTATTCGGAGAACTACGGCAGCGGCGGGCTCACGGCCGTGATCCGGGCGCTGGCCGCCCAGCTCGTCGGCGCCGACCCGCGGCCGGTCGAGAAGATCACGGCGATGCTCTATGCCCAGACGCGCCAGGCGCCGGGCGGCATCAACGCCCAGGCGATCGCCGCCATCGAGAACGCGCTGCTCGACGTCAAGGCCAAGGGGCTGGGCGTGCGGGTGTGCGAGCTCTTCGGCGGGCCGGTGCGCGACCGGCTGCCGCTCTACTGGTCGCATTGCGGCACCTACCGCGTGACCTACCCCGAGCTCTGCGGCGTGCCGCCGGTCGCGAGCCTGGCCGACGTCGCCGCGCTGGGGCGCGAGGTGCGGGCGAGGGGCTACGGCGCGCTCAAGACCAACATCCTGCGCTTCGCCGAGGGCAGGGCGTCGCTGCACATGCCCGGCTTCGCGCGCGGCCCCGTCGACCCGGCGATCAACGTCGACGGCGCCCTGACGCGCGACGTGGCGGCGCTGATGGCCGCCTTCCGCGAGGGCGCGGGGCCCGACGCCGGCCTGCATCTCGACCTCAACTTCAACTTCCGCACCGAGGGCTATGTCCGCATGGCGCGCGCCATCGAGGCGGTCGACCCGACCTGGGTCGAGATCGACCTCTACGACCCGCAGGCGCTGGCCCATGTCCGCCGCCAGATCCGCGTGCCGGTGGCATCGGGCGAATCGCTGTTCGGCCGCCGCGGCTTCCGCCCTTTCCTGGAGGCGGGCGCCATGGATGTCGCCATCGTCGACGTGCTGTGGAACGGCCTGTCGGAGTCGCTCAAGATCGCCGCCATGGCCGACGCCTGGGAGATCAACGTGGCGCCGCACAACTTCTACGGCCACCTGTCGACGGCGATCAGCGCGCATTTCTCGGCGACCGTGCCGAACTTCCGCATCATGGAGATCGACGTCGACGACTGCCGCTGGCGCGACGAGTTCTACACGCCGGTGCCGAAGATCGAGAACGGCCACCTCATGCTGCCGACCGGCCCCGGCTGGGGCGTCGACGTGAACGAGGCGGCGGTCCGGGCGCGGCCGGCGAAGCGGTGAGGGTCACGCCGCCCTGGCGTAGCCCTTGATGTCCGGCAGCGGCCGCCGCGTCGCGGCATCGGCGGCGAGCGCGCGCTCCAGCGCCTGTGCCGCGCCGAGCAAGAAATGGTCGCCGCCGCGCGGGGCGACGAGCTGCAGGCCGAAGGGCATGCCCTTCTCGTCGACGCCGCAGGGAATCGACACCGCCGGGTGGCCGGTCATCGAGATCGCGTAGGTGATGCCCGACGTCGCGAAATAATGGGCGAGCGGCATGCCCTCCATGTCGGTCGGGTAGAGCTGCTCCTTGGGGAAGGGCGACATCGCCTGGGTCGGCGCGATCAGCAGGTCGTGGCGGGCGAAGAAGCCCTGGAAGGCGCGGTAGACGCGGGTCTGCGCGGCGTGCGCCGCGGCGAAGTCGGCCAGCGAGTACTTCAGCCCCTCCTCGTAGTTCGACCGGGTGTTGCGGCCGAGGAGGTTCGGGTCGCGCTCCCAGGTCGCCTGGTAGGCGGCGAGGAAGTTGACGCAGCGGATGACGCGGTAGGCCTGCTCGATGCCTTCGAAGTCCGGGTTCTCCTCGACCGCGGCGGCGAAGGCGCCGGCGATGCGCCCGACGCGGTCGGCGAAGACGCGGCGGATCGAGGGCGCGATCGGGGTGAAGCCGAGATCGACCGAGACGGCGACGCGCAGCCGGGCGAGGTCGACCTCCGGCGGGTGCGCCAGGGCGGCCGCGGCGGCGGCGTCGACGCGCGGGCTGCCGAGCGGGTCGCGCGTGTCGCCGGAGGCGAGCACCGAGAGGAAGAGGGCGGTGTCGGCGACGTCGCGCGCCATCGGCCCCTGCACCGAGATCGGCGTCCAGCCGAGCCGGCGCTTCTCCGAGGCGACGAGGCCCGGCGACGGGCGGAAGCCGACGACGCCGCACCAGGCGGCGGGCTTGCGCAGCGAGCCGCCGGTGTCCGAGCCGTGGCAGAGCGGCAGCATCGACAGGGCCAGGGCCACCGCCGAGCCGCCGGACGAGCCGCCGCAGGACAGCGCCGGGTCGTGCGGGTTGCCCGTCGCTCCGTAGACGTCGTTGATGGTGTTGCCGCCGGTGCCGAACTCCGGCGTGTTGGTCTTGGCGACGACGATGCCGCCCGCATGCTTGATCGCGGCGACGAGGCGCTCGTCGCGGTCGGGCACATGGTCGCGGAACATCGGCGACCCGTAGGTGGTGGTGAGGCCCGCGGTGTCGTTGAGGTCCTTGATGCCGACCGGCAGCCCGTGCAGCGG
>JADZBA010000062.1 GCA_020852355.1 Alphaproteobacteria bacterium | reverse complement strand
GTGGAGGGGCCGGGGTGAGGGGGTGCGCGGCAGCCGCCCGCCGCGCCGTCCGCCTCAGATCGCGTTCTTCTCCCTGAGCGCGGCGATGGCCGCGTCGTCGTAGCCGATGCCCTTCAGGATCGCGACCGTGTCGGCGCCCTGCTCGGGCGTGGCCGAGCGCATTACCGCGGGCGTGCGCGAGAGGGAGACGGCCTGGCCCACGACCTTCTGCGGGCCGAGCACCGGGTGGTCGACGGGCTGGGCCATCTGCACGTGCTGGACCTGCGGGTCGGCGAAGACCTCGTCGATCGCGTAGATCGGGCCGCAGGGCACGCCGGCTTGGTTCAGCAGGTCGATCCAGTGGGCGCTCGGCCCCGTCAGGGTGATCGCCTCGATCGCGGCGTTCAGCGCCTTGCGGTTCTTGGAGCGCGCGGGACCGGTGGCGTAGTCCGGGTCGGTCGCGAGCTGCGGCGCGCCGATCGCCGCACAGAAGCGCTGGTAGATGCTGCCGCCGGTGGCCGCGATGTTGATGTGGCCGTCCGCGGTCTTGAAGACGCCGGTCGGGATCGAGGTGGGGTGGTCGTTGCCGGCCTGCCTGGGAACCTCGCCCGCCAGCAGCCAGCGGGCCGCCTGGAAGTCGAGCATGGCGATCTGCGCCTGCAGCAGCGAGGACTGCACCCATTGCCCCTGGCCGGACTGCTCGCGCTCCAGGAGCGCGACCAGGATGCCCATGGCGCAGAAGATCCCGGCCGTGAGGTCGGCGATCGGGATGCCGACGCGCACGGGGCCCTGGCCGGGCAGGCCGGTGATCGACATGAGGCCGCCCATGCCCTGGGCGATCTGGTCGAAGCCCGGACGGTCGGCGTAGGGGCCGTCCTGGCCGAAGCCGGAGATCGAGCCGAGGATGATGCGCGGGTTGATGCGCTTCAGGGATTCGTAGTCCACGCCGAGGCGGAACTTGACGTCCGGGCGATAGTTCTCGACCACGACGTCGGCGCTCTCGACCAGCTTGTTGAAGATCGCCAGCCCCTCCGGCGCCTTCAGGTTCAGCGTCATCGAGCGCTTGTTGCGATGAAGGTTCTGGAAGTCGAAGCCGTGGCGGGGTCCGCCCATGCCCTCGCCCTGCTCGATGGCGGGCGGCGATTCGATCTTGATGACGTCCGCACCCCAGTCGGCGAGCTGGCGCACGCAGGTCGGGCCGGCGCGCACGCGGGTGAGGTCGAGCACCTTGAAGCGGGCGAGCGGCAGGGCGGCAGCAGGGGTCATGGAACCTCGGGGGCGAACGGATGCGAACGGACGGCCCCAGATTAGCCGACGCCAAGGGTCGTGGAAGGCGCGATTTCGCGGCGATCACCGGTTCGGGGCGTTCGCCTGCGACCAATTGACCGCGGTACCGTCGTCAGCGTGTCACATCATTCTGAAATGCCTTGCGTCTGAACTGCCCGGGTCCGCGATGCCGGGCAGCCGCAGGCCGACCGTTCGGGGACGCGACGACATCCATGACCCTCAAGCAGCAGATCGTGCGGGAGCTCGGCGACGCCGAGTTGCTGCTGCCCGACCAGATCGCGCGATCTCTCCTCGCCAACGACGCGGTCAAATACTACCTGGCGCTGCTGCAGACCGCGCGCGCGAACGCCGACCAGCCGCGCGTGCCGGCCCCCGATCTCAAGGCAGAGCGGATCGCCTGCCAGCTCGACGACGTGTGGCTCGACGACGTGGTGGCGGGATCGGCGCCGGCGCGGGCGGCGAAGGGCCGGACGCGCGGATACCGCATCCCCCACGGCCCGGAGATCCTCGGCCGGGTCACGGACGCCGTCGACGCGATGCTCGCCTGTCTGCCGGAAGCGCAGCGGCAGCCCTTCGTCCAGAGGCTGGACCGACTCGGCCCTCCGCGGGTCGAGCGCGGCGTCGTCCCGGGCGAGCTCGTCGATCGCATGACGTCGGGCGACCGTGGCGCCGGCGACAGCCTGCATCTCGTCGTCATGGACGTCCACCGTGCCATCAACGAGCTGCAGGCGAGAACCGCCCCGGAGACGCTGGCGGGCGCCCGCGTGCACAACCTGTCGGCGGAGGGCAGGGCGCTCGTCGAGAGCTTCATGGCCGGCCTCAACCGCACCGCGCCGCTGAAGTTCGATCATCCCGGCCTCGGGACGACCGCCACCGAGCACGGCGGCCGGCTGCTGATCCAGAACGACATCGGCACGACCGACGCCCATGTCCTGGTGATCCGCGTCCAGGGATCGACGGCGACGCTTACCTACACGGACATCCACCGGCCGCGGCTGAAGTTCTTCCAGAAACTCCTGGGCGGCTTCGCGGTGAGCTGGGAGGAAACCGACCTCAGGACCAGCCGGGAGCTGCAGTCGGGCAGCTACCTGCTGGCGACCGGGACCTACGGCGCCGCGGACCCGGCGGAGCTGCGGCGCTATCTCGAGCACGTGGGATCGCGCATCGTGTTCCTCATCGACTGGAACCGCATGCGCAAGCGCCTGCGCGCATTCGTCGACAAGGAGCATGCGGTCGCCGTGCTCCAATGGGGCGCCGACCACGAGCTCGGCCATCGCGGCCTCATCGAGGTCGGCGGCGAGCACGCGCTCGCGGAAGCCATCGAGTACGCCGCCGGCGATCGCCTGCGCTATGGCGACCGGCTCGACGAGCTGATCGGACCGGACAACGCCTCGGCGTTCCTGCGGCACGCCCTGGAAATCGCCTCCGGGGGACTGCGCCAGCGCCGCTCGCGCCGCGCCATCCTCGACGAGATCAAGGCCGACCTGCGCCGCTATTTCGAATCCGCCCGGCTGGCGATCTTCGACATCGCCGCCCGTCATGCCGCCTACGGCCACGACCTGGCGACGGCGCTGTGCGACGCCCTGGACCGACTCGGCGGCGGCGACGGGCCTTCGGTCGCGGCCGTCCTGGCGATGCGCGCCGCCGCGTGGGAGAAGGAAGCCGACCGGCTGCTGAACCTCGCCCGTGACGATGTCCGGCGGTTCGAGCGCCCGCGGGCGCTCCTCGACTTCATCGAATTCGCCGACGACGCCGTGGACGAGATGGAGGAGGCGGCCTCCCTCGTCGAGCTGGCGCAGCTCGCCTGCTGCGACGGCGAAGCGCTCGGTGCGCTGCGCGGCCTCGCCGGCTCGGCCCTGGCTTCGGCGCGCGAGCTCGTCAAGTGCGTCGAGTGCGCGGCGACCGTCACCCGCGCCGACGTGCGCGACGATCTCGACGATTTTCTCCGGTGCCTCGAGGAGCTGGTTCGTATCGAGCACGAGGCCGACGCGCAGATCCGGACGATCCGGCGCGTGCTCGTGGCCGGGAAGATCGACCATCGCGGCCTCTACCTGGCGCACGAGCTCTCGCGGGCGCTGGAGAGCGCCACCGACGCCCATGCGCACGCCGGCCAGGCGCTGCGTCGCTACCTGATGGAGGAGATCGTCGCGTGAGCCGCCCGTCCCGCTCGTCCAGGCACGGCGCCTTCAGCGTCTTCCGCATTCCCTTCGAGGGCGAGGCCGGCGCGCTTCCCACCAAGGAGCTGGTCGGCTCGAAGGCGCACAACCTGATGCGGATGGCGCGGTGCGGTCTCCCGGTTCCTCCGGGCTTCGTCCTGGGAACGGACCTGTGGCGGGCCTTCTCCCGCCACGGCAGGGACGCGCTGCACGGCTTCGGTGCGGTCCTGGCAGGAGAGCTCGAGCATCTGGCCGGGGCGACGGGGCGGCGCTTCGGCGATGCCAGGCGCCCCCTCCTGGTCTCGGTCCGCTCGGGCGCAGCGGTCTCGATGCCCGGCATGATGGAGACCGTGCTCAATGTCGGCCTGACGCGCGAGACCCTGCGCGGCGTCGTGCGGTCGACGGGCAATCCGCGGCTCGCCTACGATTGCCTGAGGCGCTTCATCCAGCAGTTCGCCGAGGTGGTCCACGGCGTCTCCCCCAAGCCGTTCGACGAGATCCTGCGCGCCAAGCTCGCCGAGGACGGCCTGTCCCAGGCCGAGGAGCTCGACAGCGAGGCGCTCAGGGTGCTGGCCGGGCGCTACGAGGAATGCTTCGAGACGGCGGTGGGCCGGCCGATGCCGGCGGACCCGCTGGTCCAGCTCGAGGCCGCCATCGACGCCGTGTTGCGTTCCTGGATGAGCGAGCGCGCCCGGAGCTATCGCGCGCTCAACGCCATCGCGGACGACATGGGCACGGCGACCATCGTGCAGGCCATGGTATTCGGCAACGCCGGGCCGGACTGCGGCTCGGGCGTCGGCTTCACGCGCAGCCCGGCGGACGGCGGCAACGCGCTCTACGTCGACTATCTTCCCAATGCCCAGGGCGAGGATGTCGTCGCCGGGCGGCGCAACGCGCTCGGCGCGGAGGAATTCGAACGCCGGTCCGGCGACGCGTATCGCCAGCTCCTCGGCATCAAGGATCTGCTCGAGCGCGAGTTCGCGGACATGCAGGACTTCGAGTTCACGGTGGAGAACGGCCGCCTCCACATGCTGCAGTCGCGCACCGGCAAGCGAACGCCGCTCGCGGCCATGCGCATCGCCCGCGACCTCGTGGCGGAGCAGGTGATCTCCCCTGGCGATGCGCTCGCGCGGCTCGCGGGCATCGATCTCGACGCGGTCGACGTCATGGCCCTCGATCGCTCGGCCGCCGGCGCGCCGATCGCCCGCGCGGTGGCGGCGAGCACGGGGGTCGTCGTCGGCGTCGCCGTCTTCGATCCCGGCCGGGTGCATGAGATGCGCGGTCGCGGGAAGCCGGTCGTGCTCATGCGCGAGCACGCCGAAACCGGTGACATCGCGGCGCTGGCCGAGGCCGATGCCCTCATCACCGCGCACGGCGCACGCACCTCCCATGCGGCCGTCGTCGCCCGGCAGCTCGGCAAGGTGTGCCTCGTCGGCTGCGCCAGCCTGCGGATCTCGCCCGGCCATCGCGGCGGGTCGCTCGGCGGGGTCGAGCTGAAGGAAGGGGACCTGATCTCGGCCGACGGCGGAACCGGCGAGATCTTCCTGCGGGAGATGCCCGTCGTGGCGGAAAGGCCGGACGCGCTGATCGCGACGATCAGGAGCTGGCATGCCCAGGTGCGGCCATCGCCCGACGACGCATCCCCGCGGAAGGCCGGGGCGAAGGAGCGAAGCCGTCCTCAGTCGCTCGACCCGCGGCGCAGCATGAAGTCGCGGCCGACCAGCCGGTAGCCGACCGCCACGATCACGATGGTGGCCGCCAGCAGCAGCCAGCCGAGCGCGGCCAGCCGCTCGAAGTTCCCTTCCTCCGACAGGTCGAACAGCATCACCGCCATGGTCCGCGTGTCGGGGCCGTAGAGGAAGATCGCCGCCGACAGCTCGCGCGTCGCGGGGATGAAGACCAGCAGCCAGGTGCCGACCAGCCCGGTCTTCAGCAGCGGCACGATCACCCGGCGGATCGCCAGCAGCCGGCCGCCGCCGAGGATGCGCACGGCATCCTCCATCTCCGGGTTGATCGAACGCATGGCGGCCGACGCGTTGGCGAAGGCGATCGGCAGGAAGCGGGTGGTGAAGGCGAGGATCAGGATCCACGCCGTGCCGTAGAGCGACAGCGGCGGCGGCGCGTAGGCGGCGTAGAATCCGATGGCCAGCACGATCCCCGGGATGACGAAGGGCGCCATGCACAGGAACGACAGCACGCCGCCGAACGGCACGAGCCGGCGCTGCACGATGTAGGCGATCGCGAGGGCCAGCCCCAGCGCGATGCAGGCGGTGGCGGCGGCGTAGAGGAAGCTGTTGACCACCGACTGCTGCGCCGTCGCATGCTGGAACAGCAGGAAATGGAAGTTGTCGAGCGTCAGGTTGTCGAGCGAGAAGCCGCGCCCCCAGGCCTTGGCGAAGGCGGCCTGGCCGAGGATCAGGTAGGGCAGGACGACCGCCAGCGACAGCACCAGCAGCGCGTAGCCGAGCATGGCCCAGCGCCAGGGGCCGAGCGCGATCGGCCGCCGCTCGCCGCCCTTGCCGGTCAGCGCCACGAAGCCGCGCCGCGCGATGATGCGCTGCTGCAGCCGGAAGAGCGCGACGGTGACGAGCAGCAGCGGCATGGCGAATGCGGCCGCGACCTCGACGCGGGCCGGATGGGAGAAGAACTGCCAGAGCTGCGTCGTGACGACGTTGAAGCGCGCGGGAATGGCGATGAGGGCGGGCGAGCCGAACAGCGCGATCGCCTCGAGGAAGGTGACGATGACGCCGCCCAAGATCGCCGGCAGCACCAGCGGCAGGGTGATGCGGACGGTCGTGCGCCACTTGCCCGCGCCGAGGATGGCGGCGGCGTCCTCCATCTCCGAGGACACCACGTCGAGGGCCGCGGTCACGAAGATGAAGAGGTAGGGGAACGAGTAGATGGCGATGATGAAGGTCAGGCCGGGGAAGCTGTAGATGTCGAAGAGCGGCTCCTCCGCGCCGGTCAGGCCGCGCCAGATGCGGTTGATCCAGCCGGCGTTCGGCCCGGCCAGGAGGATCCAGCCGATCGCGCCGAGATAGGGCGGGGTGATGAAGGTGCCGAGCACCAGCAGGCGGACGAGCCCCTTGGCCGGCATGTCCGTGCGCGACACGCCCCACGCGATCGGCACCGCCAGCACGAGGCAGAGCGCGGACACGGCGGTCCCCAGGACCAGCGAGTTCCAGAGCGCCTCGACGTAGCGCGGCCGGCCGTAGGCGGCGGCGTAGTTGGCGAGCGTGAAGAGGCCGGTGTCCTTTTCCGCGAAGCTCGTCAGGACCAGCCGCAGCAGCGGGTTGATGACGAGGAACAGCAGGACGGCGATCAGCAGCAGCCACAGCAGGATGGTCGGGTCGAGGTTGCGCAGGCGCATCGCCCAGGACGACCGCTCCCAGGCGATGCTCCCCGCCGCCTCGCCGCCCGCCGCTTCGCTGCCCCGCGCCATGCGGTCGCGGGCTCAGCCGGCCGCCGCCCTCAGCCGCCGAACAGGTCGCGCCATCTCTCGATCGCCTTGGGGATGCCCGCGGCGACCTCCGCGTCGGAGGGACGGATGATCTTGAACTCGGTGTAGGGCTTGGCGCCGGCCAGCGGCCTCACCTCCGGGCGCAGGCTCTCCTGGCGATTCTTGACGGCGACCTGGGCGTTCTCGACATCGAGCAGGAACTCCATGAACAGTTTGGCCGCGTTCGGCTTGCTGGTGCCCTTGATGATCGCCGAGGGCGAGACCATGAGGAGCGAACCGTCGGTGGGGTAGATGACGCCGACGGGGTTGCCGCGGTCGGCGCTCTCCAGCGTCGTCGCCGTCGGGCCGAACGAGACGATGCGCTCCCCGGCGTTCAGCATCGTCACCGTGTCGTTGATCGAGCGGCCGATCTGCGGCCGGTTCTTCTCCAGCTTCTCGAAGAACTGCCAGCCGTAGAGCTTCTCCATCGTCACCACCCAGGTGCCGACATAGCCGGAGAAGCCGGGATGGCCGGTCGAGATCTTGTTGCGCCACTTCGGCTCCAGCAGGTCGGTCCAGTTCTTCGGCAGCTCCTCGGGCTTCAGCTTGTCGGTGCGGTAGCCGATCACGATGAGGCCGGCGGCGGTGGCATGGTACATGCCGTCGGGGTCGAGCTTCTGGAACGGCTCGCCGACCTTGCCCGCGTTCTCCGGTGTATGGGCCAGGAGGGCTCCCTTCTTCTTCAGCTCGATGTAGTGGCCGATGTCGGTCGAGCTGAAGACGTCGCACTTCACCACGCCCGCGGCCATGTCCTGGTTGAGGCGCTGGTAGGCGACCTGGGCGGTCGTGCGCACGACGTTGACCTTGATGCCCGGATACTTCTTCTCGAAGGCGCGGCCGGTCTCCTCCGCCTGCTGCGTCGTGAAGTGGGCCGTGTACCAGGTCAGCTCGCCGTCCTTGCGGGCCGCCTCGTAGAGCTGGGTGAAGTCCGCCCGCGCCGCCGGCGCGGCCGCGATCACGAGGGCCGCGGCGGCGGCCCAGCCGAGGATGGTCTGGCGCATGCTCTCTCCTCCCGGGTCGCGGGCGCGTCGCCGCCCGTCTTGTCCCTTGCGAAAACTGTAGGGGCGAGGGACGGCGCTTGCCAAGATGCATGATGGTGCCGAGTCGGGCGCCATGGAGCCCGCATGCCGATCCTCGAGCGCGATCCCTGGCGCGCGCAGTACTTCGCCGACGTTCCTTGCCTCGACGACGTCCAGATCCCGACCGACGACGGCGACGCGTGGCTGCTCTTCCCGCGCCATCGCTGGGTCTACGACAAGCTCAGGATCTGCGAGACCCAGGGCATCGCGCACGCGCCGCATGGCGTGGCGCCCGCGTCGTACCCGGTGTTCAGCAAGCCGATTTTCAACCTGCGCGGCATGGGGATCGGCAGCCGCGTGCTGCGCTCGCCGGCCGCCTATGCGCGGCTGCAGCAGCCCGGCCACATGTGGATGGAGCTGCTCGCGGGCGAGCACGTGTCGTCCGACGTCGCCGTGGCCGACGGCCGGCCGCGGTGGTGGCGCCACGTCGTCGGCCATGCCGCCGGCGGCGGCACCTTCGACCGCTGGACGGTCGAGGCGGGCGACCGTCCGGCGCTGGAGGACCATTGCGGCGGCTGGCTCCGCCGGCATCTGCGCGGCTACACGGGCATCGTCAATTTCGAGACGATCGGCGGGCGCATCATCGAGGCGCATCTGCGCATCAGCGACCAGTGGCCCGACCTCTACGGCGAGGGCTGGGTGGCGGCGCTGGTGGCACTCTACGCGAACGGGCGCTGGACCTTCCGCGACCGCGACCGGCGGGTCGGCCACAGCGTCGTCCTCTTCGCGCCGCACGGGCGGCGCTACGTGCCGCCGCCGGCCGATCTCGTGGCGGCGCTGCGCGCGGCGCCGGGCATCTCCTCGATCCAGATCACCTTCCATCCGCGCCGCCCGCCGGCGCAGCACGCGATGCCGCCGGGCGGCTTTCGCCTGGCGATCGTGAACTGCTGGGACCTCGCCGCCGGCCGCCGCGCCCGCCGCGCACTGGCCGCGGCGTTCGGCGTGGCGCGCGCCTGAGCCTCCACACCGTCACGGGGAGATCCATGCCGATCCACTTCACTACCGAGGAGCTGGCCGATCGCCGCCGCCGCACGGCCGCGGAGATGGCGCGGCGCGGGCTCGACGCGCTGCTGATCTTCCGCCAGGAGTCGATGTATTGGCTCACCGGCTACGACACGTTCGGCTACGTCTTCTTCCAGTGCCTGGTGCTGGGCGCGGACGGGCGGATGACGCTGCTGACCCGGGCACCCGACCTGCGCCAGGCGCGCTTCACCTCGGTCGTCGAGGACGTGCGCGTCTGGGTCGACGAGGCAGGCGCCACGCCGGAGGCGCAGCTCCGCGACATCCTGGCGGAGCAACGCCTGGCGGGCGGCCGGCTCGGCGTCGAGTGGCACGCCTACGGGCTGACGGCGGCGGGCGGCTTCCGCCTGAAGGACGCGCTCGACGGCTTCTGCCGGCTGGACGATGCCTCCGACCTCGTCAGCCGCCTGCGGCTGGTCAAGAGCCCGGCCGAGCTCGCCCATGTCCGCCGCGCCGCCGAGCTGGTCGACGCGGCGCACGACGCGGCGGTGGCGGAGACGCGGGCCGGTGCCTTTGAGGGCGACATACTCGCGGCGCTGCAGGGCGCCGTCTTCCGCGGCGGCGGCGACGACCCGGCGAACGAGCAGATCATCGGATCGGGCCCGGGCGCCCTCATGTGCCGCTACTTCACCGGGCGCCGGCATCTCTCGGCCGACGACCAGATGACGCTGGAGATCGCCGGCGTCCATCGCCACTACCACGCCTGCCTGATGCGCACCGTGCGCGTCGGCCCGCCGCCGGCCGAGCAGCGGGGGATGCACGCGGCCGCGGTCGAATCCTTCCTGGCGGCGGAGGCGGCGGTGCGTCCGGGACGGCCGCTGGGCGAGGTGTTCGACGCCCACGCCCGCGTGCTCGACGCGGCGGGCCACCGCGCGAACCGCATGAACGGCTGCGGCTACAGCCTGGGCGCCACCTTCGCGCCGAACTGGATGGACACGGCCGACCTGTCGATGCTGTTCCACGGCAACCCGACGCCGGCCGCCCCCGGCATGGTGCTGTTCATCCACATCATCGTCTTCGACAGCGTCCGCAACCTCGCCATGACGAGCGGCGCCACGGTCGCCGTCACCGCGAGCGGCTGCGAGCGGCTGACGCGGACCCCGCTCGACCTCGTGGTCCGCTAACGCGCGTTGAGGACCGCGGCGAGGCCGAGGATCAGGAGCACCAGGCCGACCTGCTCGGCGGCGCCCAGGCGCTCGCGGAACATGCGCCAGGAGACGGCATAGCTGAACAGCAGCTCGACCAGGCCCAGCGTGCGGACATGGGTCACCGGCTGCATGGCCATGGCGGTGAACCAGCCGACCGACGCGGCCGCCCCCATGAAGCCCGCCAGCAGCGACGAGCGCCACGCCCTCAGCGTGCGCAGCACGACGTCGGGATCGCGCAGCAGCAGCCAGCCGCCCAGCATGATCACCTGGCTGGTCTGGGCGGCGGCCAGCGCCCAGGCGGCGGCAAGCGGCGCCGAGGCCAGCCCCAGCGAGAGCGCCGAGCCGCGGAAGGCCACGGTGGAGAGCGCGAAGCAGGCACCCGAGGTGACGCCGAGCAGCGCGGCGCGCGAGGCCCAGCCCTTGGCGATCGCCGACAGCGCCCGCTCGCCGCCGGTCGACGAGAGCAGCAGCACGCCGAGCGTGGCCATCACGATGCCGGCCAGCGCCAGGGGGCTCGGGAACTCGCGCAGCAGCACGAAGGAGAAGACGGCGACCTGCAGGATCTCGGTCTTGGTCCAGCCGACGCCGGCCGCGAAGTTGCGCTCGGCCATGACCTGGAGCAGCAGGGCGGTGCCGGCGATCTGGCTGAGGCCGCCGCCCACCGTCCACAGCAGGAACTCGGGCGGGAAGCCGGGCACGTCCACGCCATGGATCTCGTGGATGAAGGCGAGCCACAGCAGCGCGAAGGGCAGGCCGTAGAGGAAGCGCACCAGCGTCGCGCCGAGGGTGCCCAGCAGCGGCGTCAGGTGGCGCTGCGCGGCATTGCGGACGGTCTGCGCGAACGCCGCCCAGATGGTAATGGGGATCCAGAGCCAGGTCAGCTCGGCGAAGGTCACCGCGGGGCGCCCCGACGGGGAGATGTCGCAGCGGCTCTCCCCCTCTCCGCCCTGAAGGGCGGAGAGGGCATTCGCGCGTCGAGACCGGCAGATTTCATCTCTGGCGCCCACCCCTCGGACGACAATCTATGCCGGTGCCGTCCTGAGAGGCAGTGCGTCGCTGCTCAGATCACGCCACGGCCGCGCAACGCGTCGAGGTCCGCCGCGGAGAGGCCCAGCAGCTCGCCGTAGACCTCGGCGTTGTGGGCGCCCAAGGCCGGGCCCAGCCAGTTGACCCTTCCGGGGGTGCCGGTCAGGCGCGGCATGACGTTGGCGATGGTGATCTCGCCCGCCCGCGCGTCGTCGAGCGTCACGTAGTTCTCGCGTGCGGCATATTGCGGGTCCTCGAAGATCTCGTCGATCGCGTAGACCGGCCCGCACGGCACCTGGGCGCCCTCGCACAGGTGCAGCACCTCGGCACGGTCGAAGCGGCTGGTCCATTCGCCGACGAATGCGTCGACCTCCTCCTTGATCGCCCAGCGCTGCTTGAAGGTGCCGTACTTGCCCTCGCCCGCCACGTCCGGCCGGCCCATGACCTCGGCGAGGCGCGCGAAGATCTTGTCGGTGGTGCAGGCGATGGCGATCCAGCGCCCGTCCTTGGTCGGATAGTGGCTGTGCGGCACGACGTTGACGGTGCCCGGCCCCATGCGCTGGCGCACGAAGCCGGTCTTCTTGAAGGACGGCGCCAGCTCGTCGAGGATGCGGAACACCGACTCGTAGAGCCCGATGTCGATCACCTGCCCCTCGCCGGTCAGCTCGCGGGCGCGCAGCGCCAGCAGTACGCCGAGCGCGCCGTAGATGCCCGAGAGGTAGTCGGGGATCGTCGCCGATCCCGGCGTTACCGGCGCCCGGTCGGGGTAGCCCGCGAGGAAGGAGAGGCCGCCGAACGCATTGGCGATGCGGCCGAAGCCTGGGCGGCCGCTGTACGGACCCGTCTGGCCGTAGCCGGAGATGCGCACCATGACGAGCCGCGGGTTGCGCTGCCGCAGCTCCTCCCAGCCGAGCCCCCAGCGCTCCATCGTGCCCGGCTGGAAGTTCTCGACCAGCACGTCCGACTTTTCGACCAGCTTCTTCAGCATCTCCGCGCCGTCGGGCGTGCGCAGGTCGAGCGTGACCGACTTCTTGTTGCGCGCCTCGCTGAGCCAGACGAGGGAGTCGCCGCATTCCGTCGGCGTGCCGAACTTGCGGGTCGCGTCGCCGCCCTTGGGCATCTCGACCTTGATCACCTCGGCGCCGAACTCGCCGAGCTGCGTCGCGCAGAACGGGCCGGCGAGATAGCTGGCGACGTCGATCACGCGGATGCCGTCCATGGCGTTGACGGCCGGCTTCTGGGCTGGGGTATCCATCTTCGTCCTCTCTGGCTTCCGAGGGGTCACGCGGGCTGCTGCCGGCGCTCCCGCTCGCGGATCGCGGCGACGGTCTTCAGCATGCGCTGCGCCCGGTAGACGGGCGGATAGTCGATGAACTTGCCGTCGAGCTGGAAGGCGGCCGAACCCTCGGCCTCGGCCTTGGCGAAGGCGGCGACGACACGCTCGGCGAACGCGATCTCCGCCTCGTTCGGCGTGAAGACCCGGTTGACCACGGGGATCTGCTTGGGGTGGATGCACAGCTTGCCCTGGAAGCCCATGCCGAGCACGGTGACGGCCGACGCCTCCAGCGCCTCCTGGTCCTCGAGGTCGGCCCAGACCGTGTCGATCGGCGCTTCCAGCCCGGCGGCGCGCGACGAGACGGCCACCTTGGAGCGGGCATGCGCCAGCTCGCTCTCGGCCCGGCTCCAGACCATGTTCACGTCGAGGGTGAAGTCGCCGGCGCCGAACGAGACGCGCCTGATGCGGCTGCCCGCCCGCAGGATCTGGTCGAGGTCGGCGATGCCGCGCGCGGTCTCGATGATCGGCATGATGTCGATGCCGCGGCGCGGCAGGCCGCGCTCGCGCTCGAGCTGCTCGACCACCCAGTCGACCGCCAGCAGGCCGGCCGCGCTCTCGACCTTGGGCAGGACGATGCCGTCGAGGCCGGGATGGACGATCGCCTGAAGGTCGCCGAAGCAGAACTCGGTCTCCATGGCGTTGACCCGGACATAACCCAGGCAGTGCCGCGGCCGCTGCAGGGCCGCCAGCGCCAGGCCGCGCGCGGCCGGCTTGCGGGCGGCGGCGACGGCGTCCTCGAGGTCGAGGATCACGGCGTCGGCGCCGACCGAGAACACCTTCTCGACGCGGCGCGCATGGTCGGCGGGAGAGAACAGGAAAGTGCGCAGCGGCTGCATGGCGCTACCTCGCGTGGTTCCGGTGCCGTCTGGGCGCAGGCCGTGCGGCGATCACGTCTCGTCGTCGTCGCTGTCGCCGTCGGCGGTCTCCTCCGGCCCCTGGCCGAGATAGAGCCGCTTGACCTGCTCGTCGTGGAGGATGGACTGGGCGGCCCCGGAGAAGGCGACGCGGCCGGTGTGCAGCACGTAGGCCCAGTCGGAGATCTCGAGGGCCTTCGACGCCTTCTGCTCGACCATCGCCACCGTGAATCCCTCGCGCTTCAGCTCGGTCATCTTCGCGAAGACCACGTCGACCAGCTTCGGCGACAGGCCGAGCGAGGGCTCGTCGAGGACGATGAGCTGCGGCGACGTCATCAGGGCTCGGGCGATCGCCAGCATCTGCTGCTCGCCGCCGCTCATGGTGCCGGCCGCCTGCGCGCGGCGTTCGCGCAGGATCGGGAACAGCGTCATCACGCGGTCCAGTGCCTCCTTCACCCGCGCCCGGTCCTTGCGGATGGTGAAGGCGCCGATCTCCAGATTCTGCAACACCGACATTTCGGGCAGCACGATGCGGCCCTGCGGCACGAAGGCCAGCCCCTTGCCGACCCGCGCGTGGGCCGGCATGGCCGTGATGTCGGCGCCGTTCATGCGGACCTCGCCGGTCCATGCCTTCAGCAGCCCGACCACCGCCTTGAGCGCCGTCGACTTGCCGGCCCCGTTCGGGCCGATGACCGACGTGATGGCACCGCGCGGAATGTCCATGTCGGCGTTCCTGACGACCGGCACGCCGAAATAGCCGGTCGTCAGGTCGCGCACCGTCAGGATCGGGTCGGTCGCCGGGGCGACCGCCGGGGCCGTCCGCATCGCCGAGGCGGCAGCCGTCACCGCTGCGACCAGGGCGGCAGCGGCAGCACCGGCTTGGCCGACTGCACGTCGTCCGGCCACACGACCTCGCGCTTGCCCTTGAGGATCTGGACGATCAGACCCTTCTTGGCGATCTGCCCGCCGGTCGCGTCGACCTTGTAGGGCCCGAACGGCGTCTCGGTCTCCAGGCTCGACAGGGCCGCGCGCAGCTTCTCCTGGTCGGTGCCGCCGATCTTGCGGACGGCCTCCTCCAGCACCTTCACGGCCCCCCAGCCGCAGGCGGCGTAGTAGCCGGGCTCGTAGCCCCACTTCGCGACGAAGTCGCGCACGAACGCGACATTGTCCTTCGTCTTCAGCATCGGCTCGTAGAGCGACATGCCGAAGGCGTATTCCGCGTCCTTGCCGGTCGCGGTGAGGAAATCCTCCTGCGACACGCCGTTGTGGATGAACATCGGCGGCAGGTAGTTGCTGGCCTTCATCTGCCGGATCATCTCGATCGCCTCGTTCGGATAGCCGACCGAGATCCAGACATCGGGCTTCAGGTCGCGGCCGCGGGCGATGTAGGAGGAGAAGTCGGCGGTGCCCGACGGGAAGTACTCCGCCATCACGATCTTGGCGCCGATCTCCGCCGCTCGCAGCTTGATCTCCTGCTCCATGTCGCGTGCGGCGGAGTAGTCGCGGGAGATGAAGACCAGCGACTTGTAGCCCTGCGACTTGGCGATCGGGAACACGCCGGCGACGTAGGCGGAGATCGGCGCCACGACCTGGAATACGTACTTGAAGCCGCGCTGATGAATCATCTGCGAGGCGCCGGCGACGTTGATCATGACGACCCGGTGCTTCTCGGACACGGCGCTCGCCGTCGAGGTGCCGGCGGAGCCGTAGGGCGACAGCAGCAGGTCGACCTTGTCGTTGGTGATCAGCCGCTCGGTCAGGCGCGCCGCCGTCGCCGGGTCGCTCTTGTCGTCGTAGATCTTGAGCTCGACCGGCCGGTCGAGCAGACCGCCCTTGGCGTTGAGCTGCTCCTGCCAGAGCGCGATCGCCTTGCGCACATGCTCGGCCGAGTCCGCCAGGTTCCCGGTCTGCGACAGCGGCAGGCCGATGACCATCGGCGTGGCCGCGCGGGCGACGCGGGCGCCGATGACGGCGGGGCCGGCCGCGGCCGTGGTCGCCGCGGCGGCGAGGAACGTCCTTCTGGTGATCATGCTTCGTCCTCCCGATAGCGTTCTGCCTTGCGTGATCGGTTCCCGCCTCACATCGGATGGTGGCGCGGGCTGCTGCGGCCTGCCGCCATGATGTCGGCGCGCGTGCCGCAATGGGCGAGGTGGCTGCGTGGCTCCATGTCCAGCATGGCGGCCACGTCGCGGGCGGCGGCCAGCACCTCGGCGGTCGCGATGCCCGTGCGGATACCCATCTCGTTCAGGAGATGGACGATGTCCTCGCTCGGCAGGTTGCCGACCGAGGCGACGGTGGTCGGCAGGGTCATGCCGCCGCCGATGCCGCAGATCGCGCCCTCCACGCTGGTCGCCCCGCCGTCGAGCGCCGCCAGCACGTTCGCGGTCCCGATGCCGGCGAGGTTGTGGACGTGGAAGCCGATGGCGATGTCCGGCCAGCGGTCGCGCGCCGTGCGGAACAGCCCGTGGACGTGGCGCGGATCCTCCATGCCGAGGCTGCCGGCGAGGTAGAAGCGCCGCATGCCGAGATCGTGGAACCGCTGCAGCAGCGCCAGCACCTTCTCCTCGGGGATGCGTCCCTCGTAGGGGCACCAGAAGGAGGCGCCCAGCGCCATCACGAAGGCGATCCCCGCCCGCTCGGCGATGCGGAAGGCCGCTCCCGCCTGCTCGACCGCTTCGTCGGTCGTCATGTTCTGGTTCTTGCGCAGGTAGGCTTCGCTGACCGTGATGAGGCCCAGCATCTCGTCCACCCCGGCGGCCGCGGCACGCTCGCCGCCGCGCGCGTTCGGCACCAAGCCGCGATAGACGGTACCCGGCCGGCGGGCGATGCGCGCCATCACCTCCTCGGCGTCGCGCAGGTTCGGGATGACGCGCGGATGGGCGAAGCCGGTGACCTCGATGACCGGGAAGCCGGCGGCGCTCAG
>JADZBA010000061.1 GCA_020852355.1 Alphaproteobacteria bacterium | reverse complement strand
GCAGAAGGTCGCGACGGAGGCCGCCGACTGGGTCTTCGCGGAGAGCAAGAAGGAAGCGATCGACACCATCTCGCCCGCGGTGGTGGCCGAGCTGAGCACGGTCGGGCACAAGGTGCTGCCGCCGTTCTCCGAGGCCGATCAGCGCGCCATCCAGAAGGCGTCGGTGGAGGTCTGGCTGAAGCTCGCCTCCGACATCAGCCCGGCGATGGTGGCCGACGTGAAGAAGATCATGGCGAAGCTCGGCGTCTCGCCCTGATCCTCCGGTAGAGACGGAACGGGGCCCGGTCGCGGGACCGCGCCCCGTTTCTTTCTTTTTGGGTCGGCGATCGATGTCGCCGAGGCCCTCGCTCCTGAGCCTGTCGAACGGCTGAGGAGGCACGGCCGTCGGTACGTCCCTCGACTTCGCTCGGAGAAGCTCGCTGAAGCGTGCCCCAGCCTCGGGTGCGGGCCTGACCCTCAGCGATCAGGACGATCAATCACCTGACCGACCGATTCGATGGACGCGCCGGCGCGAGCTGCGCCAGCAGGTCCAGCGCCAGCGCCGCCAGCGGCAGCGCCGCCCCGACAACGAACAGCAGCGCATAGTCGCCGGTGCGGGCGAAGAGGAAGGAGAAGGCATAGGCCGCGCCCGCCTGGCCGACGGCGAAGGCGGTGGTGGCCCAGCCCCAGGCGGCCTTGCGCTGCTCGGGATCGGGCAGCAGCTCGTGGACGCGGCCGAGCACGAGCGGGACGATGCCCGGCGTCAACGCACCGACCACGAGGCTGGAGAGGGCGATCCACGCGGCGCCGCTGGCGATCGCCAGCAGCCCGACGCAGGCCGCCTGGACGACATAGGCGGCGCGCAGCGCGCTGGCGAAGCCGATGCGATCGGCGACCCAGCCGGCGAGCAGTGGCCCGGCGGTGGCGCCCGTGCCGTAGGCGACCCAGTACCAGGCACCCGCCGTCACGCCCCGGCCGAGGCCGCGGGCGACGAAGTCGACCAGGAAGACCATATGCGGGACCAGGCCGGCGGCGTTCAGCGCGTATTCGGCGCAGAGTCCTGCCAGCGCCAGGCCGGGACGTGCCCGCTTCCCGGTCGCGGCCGGGGAGGCGGCCGTCACGGACTGCTGTGGCCAGCCGCGCCACGTCGCCGCCGCCAGAAGGAGGGCCGCGGTGCCCAGCCCGCACCACGTCGCCGGCAGGCCCGCCCGCAGCAGCAGTGGCACCAGCGTTCCCGAGGCGGCGATGCCGAGCCCGATGCCGGTGAAGATGGCGCCGCCGGCCAGGCCGCGGCGCGCCGGCGGGACGTGCGGCAGGATGGTCGGCGCCGCCAGCGCCATCAGCGCGCCGCCGGCGTAGCCCGATGCGAAGCGCCAGGCGAAGAACCAGGCGAAGGACAGGGGCAGGGCGCAGGCGAAGAAGGCGGCGGCGGCCAGCAGCATCATCGCGCGCAGGACATGGGCGGCCGGCGCGCGCGCTGCCATCGGCCGCGCCAGCAGCGCCCCCGCGAGATAGCCGGCGAGGTTGGCGGCGCCGAGGTAGGCGGCCGCACCCGGCGCGAACCAGCCAGCGTCCACCAGGGCCGGCAGGAGCGGGGTGTAGGCGAAGCGGGCGAGGCCGATGCCGACGAGGCTCGCCGCCGCCCCGGCGCGGATCGCTGCACCCGCGCCTGGGCCATGGCTGCGGGACAGGCCTCGAATGGCCGGTTGCATGGGGTACCCGGATGGTTGTGCCGGCACGCTACGCCGGTGCCGCGATCACGAGAAATGGCGATCCGTGATGGCGGCGTTCGCTCCCGCCGATGGCGCTGGTCTATTCCGCGGCCTGCTCAAGGGGGACGACGGGGCGGGCCACGTCGAGGAAGGCACGCAGCGCGCTGGACGTGGCGGCGTCGCGACGCCGGATGAACACCGTCGCGACGCGCCCCTCGGCCTCGGGCAGCCGGTGGACGGCGACGCGTCCGCCCTGCTGCGCCACGTCGACGATGGCTCGCGGCAGGAGCGTAACGCCGAGTCCGGCGGCGACGCAGCCGACGATCGCCTCGATGGTCCCGAACTCCAGCCGGCGCAGGCCGACGAGGCCGCGGCGCGCCAGGACCTCCTCCAGCCGCTGGCGATAGGAGCAGCCGGCGCGCAGGACGACGATGCGAACGTCGCCGGCGGCGAGCAGCGCGCCGGGCTCGGCTGCCGGGGCGGTCAGCAACACCAGCTCCTCATGGAACACCGGCTCGGCGAGGAGGTCGGGATGGTCGACCGGGCCGCACACGAAGGCGCCTTCCAGCCGATGTGCCAGCACCTCCGCGATCAGCTCGGCGGTAGTGCCGGTGCGCAGCACCAGGTCGACGGCGGGATGGCGGGCCGCATACGTCGCCAGCACCGGCGAGAGGCGGATCGCCGCCGTGGTTTCCAGCGCGCCGACCACCAGCCTGCCCTCGGGCCGCCCGTCGTCGCGTGCCGCACGCTTCGCCTCGGCGAGCAGCCGGGCGATGCCGACGGCGTAGGGCAGAAGGCGGTTGCCAGCCTCGGTCGGCTCGACGCCGCGGCTGTGCCGGCGGAACAGCGCCGTGCCGATCTCCGCCTCCAGCAGGCGGATGCGGGCGGTGACGTTGGATTGCACGGTGTTGAGCTCGGCCGCCGCCCGGCTCATGCCGCCCAGGCGCGCCACTGCCTCGAACACCCTCAGGTCGGAGGAATCCATTGCTTGCTCCCGTCGTCGGGCCGCACCAAGTCTAGCGCAGCGCCGTGGCCGGCGGGCGCGCGTCGATTGACACCCCTGCGGGCCCGCCCGTAGCCTCCGCCGCGCCTTCCCGGAACCAGTCATGTCCGACCGCCTGTCCATTGCGCTCGCCCAGATCGACCCGACCGTCGGCGACGTCGAAGGCAATGCGCGGAAGATCCGCGCGGCGCGTGCCGCGGCGGCCCTGGAAGGGGCCGACATCGTGGTCTTCCCGGAACTGACGCTCTCAGGCTATCCGCCCGAGGACCTCGTCCTCGCGCCGATGTTCCAGGACGCCCTGCGCCGGGCGGCCGAGGCGCTGGCGGCGGAGACCTCCGACGGCGGCCCGGCCCTGCTGGTAGGCGCGCCATGGAAGGTCGACGGCCGTCTCTACAACGCGGCCCTGGTGCTGGAGAGCGGGCGCATCGCCGCGGTGCGGCTGAAGCACGATCTGCCCAACTACGGCGTCTTCGACGAGCGGCGCGTGTTCGCAGCCGGCGCCATGCCGGGGCCGGTGATGTTCCGCGGGGTGCGCCTGGGGATCATGGTCTGCGAGGACATGTGGACCCCGGACGCCGCCGAGACCCTGCAGGAATCGGGGGCGGAGATCCTCGTCGTTCCCAATGGCTCGCCCTACGAGAGCGACAAGGTCGAGGAACGCGTCCAGCTCGCCGTCGCGCGGGTGACGGAGACCGGCCTGCCGCTCGTCTACGTCAACCAGGTCGGCGGCCAGGACGAGCTGGTGTTCGACGGTGCCTCCTTCGTGCTGGGCGCCGACTGCGCGCTGCGGGCGCAGCTCCCGGCCTTCGCCGAGGCGGTCTCGGTGACCCGCTGGGCGCGGGGCGCCGACGGCACGTGGGCCTGCGTCGCCGGCGAGACGACCGCGCCGCCGACCGGCGCCGAATGCGTCTACCGGGCGCTGGTGCTGGGCCTGCGCGACTATGTCGGCAAGAACGGCTTCCCGGGCGTCGTGCTCGGCATGTCGGGGGGCATCGACAGCGCGCTGTCGGCCGCGATCGCGGTCGACGCGCTGGGTGCCGAGCGCGTGCGCTGCGTCATGATGCCCTCGCCCTACACCGCGCGGGACAGCCTGGAGGACGCGGCGGAGTGCGCGGCCCTGCTCGGCGCGTCGCTCGCCACGATCTCGATCGAGCCGGCGATGGCGGCGTTCGCGCACATGCTGGCGCCCGAGATCGGCGATCGCGCCGCCGACGCGACGGAAGAGAACATCCAGGCGCGTGCCCGCGGGATGGCGCTGATGGCGCTCTCCAACAAGCTCGGTCCCATGGTGCTGTCGACCGGCAACAAGTCGGAGATGTCGGTCGGCTACGCCACCCTCTACGGCGACATGTGCGGCGGCTACGCGATGCTGAAAGACGTCTACAAGACGGCAGTCTACGCCCTGGCGGACTGGCGCAACCGGGCGGTGCCACCGGGCGGGCTGGGCCCGGCCGGCCGCGTCATCCCCGCGCGCATCCTCGCCAAGGCGCCGACGGCGGAGCTGAAGCCGGGCCAGACCGACCAGGATTCGCTGCCGCCCTATCCGGTCCTCGACGACATCCTCGCCTGCCTCGTCGAAGGCGAGATGCCGGTCGCCGACATCGCCGCGCGCGGCCACGATCCGGCGGTCGTCGGCCGCGTCCGGCAGATGCTCGACCGCGCCGAATACAAGCGCCGTCAGGCGCCGCCCGGGGTGAAGATCACCCGCCGCGCCTTCGGCCGCGAGCGCCGCTATCCGATCACCAACGGCTTCCGGGGCTGAGGGGTGGCCGTCGCCGTCCGCTTCGCGCCAAGCCCGACCGGCTTCCTGCATGTCGGCAACGCCCGCGCGGCGCTGGTCAACTGGCTGCTGGCACGCCGGCAGGGCGGCAGCTTCCTGCTGCGCCTCGACGACACCGACGTCGAGCGCTCCGATCCGGCCTTCGCCGTGGCGATCGCGGAGGATCTCGCGTGGCTCGGCATCGGCTGGGACCGTTGCGTGCGCCAGTCGGACCGGCTGGCGGCCTATCGCGCGTCCTTCGCCCGGCTGCAGGCGGCCGGGCGCGTCTATCCCTGCTACGAGACCCCGGAGGAGCTGGCGCTGAAGCGCACGCTGCAGCTCGCCCGCCACCGGCCGCCGGTCTACGACCGCGCGGCGCTCGGCCTCGACGCGGCGGCGCGGCGGGCGCTGGAGGCCGAGGGCAGGCGGCCGCACTGGCGCTTCCGGCTGGAGGAGGGGACGGTCGGCTGGACCGACCTCGTCCACGGGCCGCTGTCGTTCGCGGGCGCCAACCTCTCCGACCCGGTGGTGATGCGCGCCGACGGCTGGCCGATCTACACCTTCGCCTCGGTGGTCGACGACCTCGAGCTTGCCATCAGCCATGTCGTGCGCGGCGACGACCACGTGCCGAACACGCCGGTCCATCTGCAGATCTACGCCGCCCTCGGCGGCGACCCGGCGGGTCTCGCCTTCGCCCATCTGCCGCTGCTGGCGGGCGCCCATGGCGAGAAGCTGTCGAAGCGCGAGGGCAGCCTGTCGCTGCGCACGCTGCGCGGCGAGGGCGTCGAGGCGATGGCGATCGCCAGCCTGCTGGCGCGCCTTGGCACCGCCGATCCGGTGGTGCCGGCGGCCGACATGGCGACCCTCGTCGCCGGCTTCGACCTCGCCCGCTTCGGCCGGGCCTCGCCGCATCTCGACGTGGCCGAGCTGCGTCAGCTCAACGCCAAGGTGCTGCATCTGCTGCCGTTCACGGCAGTTCGCGAGCGCCTGGAAGCGTTCGGCCTCACGGGGGCCGACCAGGCCTTTTGGGATGCGGTCCGGGCCAACCTCGCGACGCTGGCCGACGCGCGGGACTGGTGGCGCGTGTGCCGCGGGCCGCTGACACCGGTGGTCGAGGACGCCCCGCTGCTGGACGCCGCCGCCGCCCTACTGCCGCCCGAGCCGTGGGATGCGGTCACGTGGCCGGCCTGGACGAAGGCCCTGGCCGACGCCTCCGGGCGGCGCGGCAAGGCCCTGTTCCAGCCGCTGCGGCGGGCGCTGACGGGCCGCGACCATGGACCGGAGATGCGCAATCTGCTACCGCTCATCGGCCGCGAGCGGGCGCTGATGCGCCTCGCCGGCGAGACGGCGTAGCCGCGGCAGACCCGGAATCCCGAGCTTCGGCCCGCAAGACAGGACCGCCGTCCCGTGACCCTACGCCTCCACGACACGCTGACGCGCCAGGAAGAGCCGTTCGCCCCGCGCGATCCGGAACGGGTGCGCATGTATGTCTGCGGGCCGACGGTCTACGACCTCGCCCATGTCGGCAACGCCCGGCCGGTCGTCGTGTTCGACGTGCTGTTCCGCCTGCTGCGCCACACCTACGGCGAGGGCAAGGTCGTCTACGTCCGCAACGTCACCGACATCGACGACAAGATCAACGCCGCCGCCAAGGCCAACGGCGAGCCGATCCGCGCGCTGACCGACCGCACGCTCGCGGCATACCACGCCGACATGGACGCGCTGGGCGCCCTGCGCCCGACCCACGAGCCGCGGGCGACCGAGTTCGTGGCGCCGATGATCGCCATGATCGGGCGGCTGATCGCCGCAGGGAACGCCTACGAGGCCGACGGGCACGTGCTGTTCAGCGTGCCGTCCTTCTCCGCCTACGGCCAGCTCTCGCGGCGCAACCGCGATGAGATGATCGCCGGCGCCCGGGTCGACGTCGCCCCGTACAAGCGCGACCCCGCCGATTTCGTCCTGTGGAAGCCGTCGCCCGAAGGCATCCCCGGCTGGGACAGCCCGTGGGGCCGCGGCCGCCCGGGCTGGCACATCGAGTGCTCGGCGATGAGCGAGACCCTGCTGGGCGAGACCTTCGACCTGCATGGCGGCGGCCTCGACCTGATCTTCCCGCACCACGAGAACGAGATCGCCCAGAGCGTCTGCGCCCATGGCGGCCTGCGCACCGAGACGCATTTCGCCCGGCACTGGGTGCACAACGGCTTCGTCATGGTCAACGGCGAGAAGATGTCGAAGTCGCTCGGCAACTTCTGGACCGTGCGCGAGCTGCTGGAGGAGGGGATCCCCGGCGAGGCGATCCGCCTGGCGCTGCTCAAGACCCATTACCGCCAGCCGCTCGACCTGACGCGCGAGCGCATCGCCGAGGCAAAGGCCGACCTCGACCGCTTCTACGGCGCCCTGCGGCGCGCGCCCGGACGCAAGGGCGGCACGCTGGACGCGGGATTCGTCGCCGCACTGGAGGACGACCTCAACACGCCCGCGGCGATCGACCTGCACTTGAAGCGGCGGCTGGCTGCGGTCAACGAGGGCGAGGCCGGGGCAGCCGACGCGCTGCTCGCCATGGGCGCCATTCTCGGCCTGCTGCAGCAGGATCCGGAGGCTTGGTTCAAGGGCGACGGCGACGCATCGATCGACGCACTGGTCGATGCCCGGGTCGCCGCGCGCAAGGCGCGGAACTTCGCCGAGGCGGACCGCATCCGCAAGCTGCTGGCCGAGCAGGGCATCGTGCTGGAGGACACCCCGCAGGGGACGCTGTGGAAGCGGGCGGGGTGAGGCGTGGCTGAGCGCATCTATCTCTTCGACACCACCCTGCGCGACGGCGCGCAGACCCAGGGGGTCGATTTCAGCGTCGCCGACAAGGCGGCCATCGCCTCGGCGCTGGACGGCATCGGCATCGACTACATCGAGGGCGGCTGGCCGGGGGCGAACCCGACCGACGACCGCTTCTTCGCCGACCCGCCGAAGCTGGCGCGCGCCCGGCTGGTCGCCTTCGGCATGACGCGGCGGCCGGGGCGCAGCGTCGAGAACGATCCGGGGCTGGCGGCCGTGCTGGGCGGCCGGTCGGATGCCGCCTGCCTCGTCGGCAAGGCCTGGGACTTCCATGTCGACGTGGCGCTCGGCATCGGCCGCGACGAGAACCTGCAGCTGATCGCCGACAGCATCCGCCACGCCGTCGCGCGCAAGGGCGAGGCGATGTACGACGCCGAGCACTTCTTCGACGGCTACAAGGCGAATCCCGACTACGCGATGGCCTGCCTCGATGCCGCGCGCGAGGCCGGTGCCCGCTGGATGGTGCTGTGCGACACCAACGGCGGTACGCTGCCCGACGAGATCGAGGCGATCGTGCGAGCGGTGACGAGGCGCATCCCCGGCGAGCAGCTCGGCATCCACTGCCACAACGACACCGAGAACGCGGTCGCCAACTCGCTGGCGGCCGTGCGCGCCGGGGTGCGGCAGGTGCAAGGCACGCTCAACGGCCTGGGCGAGCGCTGCGGCAACGCCAACCTGATCTCGCTGCTGCCGTCGCTGATGCTGAAGATGGGCCATGCGACCGGCGTCGAGCGCGACGGCCTGAAGCGCGTGACGGCGCTGTCGCGCCTGCTCGACGAGCGCCTCAACCGCGCGCCCAGCCGCCACGCCGCCTATGTCGGCGACAGCGCGTTTGCCCACAAGGGCGGGCTGCACGTCTCGGCGGTCGAGAAGGACCCGCGCACCTACGAGCACATCGAGCCTGCGATGGTGGGCAACCGCCGGCACATCGTCGTCTCCGACCAGGCGGGGCGGTCGAACGTGCTGGCCCGCCTGCGCGACGTCGGCATCGCCCTCGACCCCGACGACCCGAAGGTCGCCGCCCTGGTCGACACGGTGAAGCGCCGCGAGTTCGACGGCTACGCCTACGACGGCGCGGAGGCGAGCTTCGAGCTGCTGGCGCGCCGTGCCATCGGCACGGTGCCGGACTTCTTCCAGCTCGACGGCTTCCGCGTCATCGACGAGCGTCGCCGGAACGCCCGCGGCGACCTCGTCACTCTGTCGGAGGCGACCATCAAGGTCTCGGTGGGCGAGGACCGGCACATGACGGTGGCCGAGGGAAACGGCCCGGTGAACGCGCTCGACACGGCGCTGCGGAAGGTGCTGGTGCCGATCTACCCGACGCTCGAGGAGATGCGCCTCGTCGACTACAAGGTCCGCATCCTGACGCCCGAGGACGCGACCAAGGCGGTGACCCGCGTCATGATCGAGAGCGCCCATCCCGCGAGCGGGCGCTGGTCGACGGTCGGCGTGTCGACCAACGTCATCGACGCCTCCTACAACGCGCTGCACGACGCCATCACCTGGTGCCTGATGCGCAGCGGGGCGTGATGGCGGGGACCGACAGCAGCCGGGCGGGACGGGAGGAGGACGGCCCGATCGTCGTGCTGGTGCAGCCGCAGCTCTCCGAGAATGTCGGGACGGCGGCCCGCGCCATGCTGAACTGCGGGCTGACCCGCCTGCGCCTGGTGGCGCCGCGCGACAGCCGGCTGTCGGAGCGCGCCGTCGCCGCCGCTTCCGGCGCCCACCGGGTGCTGGAGGCGGCCGAGGTCTTCGCGACGCTGCCCGAGGCGATCGCCGACTGCCGGCGGGTCTACGCCTCGACGGCCCGGCCGCGCGAGATGGTGAAGCGCATCCTGACGCCGCGCCGGGCGGCGCAGGAGCTGCGGGCAGCGACGGCGGCCGGCGAGCGGGTGGCGCTGCTGTTCGGGCCGGAGCGCACCGGCCTCGTCAACGACGATCTGTCGCTCGCGGACACCATCGTCTCGGTGCCGCTCAACCCGGCCTTCGCCTCGCTCAACCTCGCCCAGGCGGTGCTGCTGCTGGCCTGGGAGTGGCACCAGGCCGGCGACGCGACCCCGCCCGAGGAGCTGCCGATGGGCGACACGCGGCCAGCGACGCGGGGCGAGCTGCTGAACTTCTTCGCCCGCCTGGAGGCGGGGCTGGAGGAGGGCGGCTTCTTCCAGGCCGAGGACATGCGCCCGCACATGATGCGCAACATCCGCAACGCCTTCGAGCGGGCGCAGCTCACCGAGCAGGAGATTCGCACCCTCCACGGTATCGTCTACGCGCTCCGCAAGGCGCCGCCGTCGCCGGGGCGGCCGCGCCGGCGCGAGCGGAGCGATGCGCCTTCCGCTTGACGGCAACGGCGTTGTGGCTATTGTGCCGCCCTCCATTCCCGGGAACGTGGGTGACGAGCCCCGCCTGCGGCTGCCAGTGACGGTGCCGCGGGACTACCGGGACACGAACCGAAAGGAATGCGCATGACCAAGCGCGCGGAATCCAAGCACAAGATCGACCGGCGCCTCGGCGTCAATCTCTGGGGCCGCTCGAAGAGCCCGCTCAACCGGCGCGACTACGGCCCGGGGCAGCACGGGCAGCGGCGCAAGAAGCCGTCGGACTTCGGCATCCAGCTCATGGCGAAGCAGCGCCTCAAGGGCTACTACGGCAACATCGGCGAGCGCCAGTTCCGCCGCACCTACGAGGAGGCGGTGCGCCGCCGCGGCGACACCGGCGAGAACCTGATCGAGCTGCTGGAGCGCCGGCTGGACGCCGTCGTCTACCGCATGAAGTTCGTCGCCACCGTGTTCGCCGCGCGGCAGTTCGTGAATCACGGCCACATCACGGTGAACGGCAAGCGGGTCAACATCGCCTCCTACATGGTGAAGGACGGCGACGTCATCGCGGTGAAGGAGAAGTCGCGCCAGCTCACGCCGGTGCTCGAGGCGGTGGCGCTGCCCGAGCGCGACGTGCCCGACTACCTCTCGGTCGACCACGGCAAGATGACCGGCACCTACGTGCGTGCGCCCAAGCTGGCCGACGTGCCCTATCCGGTGCAGATGGAGCCCAACCAGGTGGTCGAGTTCTACTCGCGCTGACCGCCGACCGGCATCGGCCGGCGAAAGGGCCCGCCCCCGCCAGGGGCGGGCCTTTTTCTTGCCCGGCCGCCGACGGGCCGGCCGGAACGGGAAAGGGAGGCCCTGCGGCCTCCCCCTCCCACATCGCGGAACCCGGCTCGCCGCGTCAGACCACGACGAACGAGCCGTAATTCACCTCGTCCTTGAGCTCCTGCGGGCTGTTGATGTTCTCGAGACGGGCCAGCAGGACCGCACCGCCGGTCGACGTCATGTCGGCGTCGAACCACACCTCGGCGGCGTTGGAGGTCGTGTTGTAGAAGACATAGAAGCCGGGCTTGTTGAAATCGGCACTCCCCTGGGTCAGGAAGCTGTCGAAAGCGCCGATCGAGGAATAGGCCTGATCGGCGCCGACGATGACGTTGTCCTTCTGGGTGACGTAGCTGCCGGCGTTCTCGTTCGAGACATCGAGCGGTTCGGTAATGCCCCACAATGCGGGAGCGGAGATGCCGATCTTGTCCTCGAACGTGAGGTCCTGGATGCGCTCGACGCCGGTGCCGACCTCGCCCGACGCGAAGATGAACGTGTCGTTTCCGGCGCCGCCTTCCACGAGATCGCCGCCGTTGCCGCCGTTGATCGCGTCGTTGCCGGCGTCACCCCGCACGCTATCGTCGTCGCCGCCACCGCCCAGCGTGTCGTTGCCTTCACCGCCGAAGATCGTGTCGCCGTCCTGGCCGCCGAAGATCGAATCGTTGCCCTCGCCGCCCGCGAGGCTGTCGGTGCCGTAGCCTTCGCCGTAGTACAGCCGGTCGCCGTCGATCGTGTCGTTGCCCCAGCCGCCGTCGATGGTGTCGGTACCGTTGCCGCCGAACAGGAAGTCGTTGCCGTCCAGCCCGTAGATGCTGTCGTTGCCGTAGTCGCCGAAGGCGGTGTCGTTGCCGTCCGCGCCGACGATCAGGTCGCTGCCCTGGCCGCCGAACAGCGAATCGTTGCCCTCGCCGCCGTTCAGGTAGTCGCCGACGAAGTCGCTGCTGGAATAGATGACGTCGTTGGCTTCCTTGCCGAACAGCGAGTCCTGGCCGTCGGTGCCGCCATGGAGCGTGTCGTTGCCGAGCTGCCCGTACATCGTGTCGGAGCCCTGGCCGCCGTCGATCGAATCGTTGTCGTCGCCGCCGTAGAGCAGGTCCTGGCCCTGGCCGCCGAAGATCACGTCGTTGTCGCGCTCGCCGTACATC
>JADZBA010000060.1 GCA_020852355.1 Alphaproteobacteria bacterium | reverse complement strand
TCGACCCGGCCCGCTGCGTCTTCACCGACGATTCCGCGCGCAACGTCGAGGAAGCCGAGCGGTTCGGCATCCGTGCACACCTCTTTCGTGGTCCCGGCCCGCTGCGCGAATGGCTGCGCGACCACGGACTGCTGAGCACGACCGCCGCCCTCTAGCCCTGACCGGGGATGCCGTCGCGGGCGACCGCCACGACGCCGTCGCGGCCACGCCGCCTGGCCTCGTCGGCAGCGCGATCGGCGCGGGCCAGCACGCTGGCGAAATCGACGTCGTCGGCGGTGGCGACCGCGGCGCCGAAGCTGGCGGTGACGGAGATAGGGTCCGGGGCGCCGGCGATCGTGGTCGCATGCAGGGCGGCGCGCAGCCGCTCCGCCACGATCGCCGCCGCGGCGAGCGAGGTCTGCGGCAGGGCGATCGCGAACTCGCCGCCGCCCACGCGCGCCAGCAGGTCGACGGCCCGCATCTGCCGCCGGCACGTCGTCACCAGCGCCTGCAGCACGCGGTCGCCGGCGGCATGGCCGAAGCGGTCGTTGACCGACCCGAAGCGATCGATGTCGAGCACGATGCAGGCGAGCTGGTGCCCGTAGCGACGTGCGCGCTCCAGCTCCTTCGCCACCTCGGCGACGAAGGCGCGGCGGGTCATGGCCCCGGTGAGGCTGTCCGTGCTCGCCATGCGACGCAGCTCGAGCTCGTCGACGACGAGGCGGGCGAGGTCCTGCATCGCCGCGACGTGCGTCTGCGAGACCTCGCGGGGCTGCCGGTCGAGGGCACACAGGGTGCCGATGTTGAACCCGTCCGGCGTGCGCAGGGGGACACCCAGATAGAAGCGGATATGCGGCGCGCCGGTGACGGCGGGATGGCCGCGGAAGCGGGGGTCCTCCAGCGCGTCCGCCACGATGGTCGGGACGTCGTGCCCGATGGCATGCGTGCAGAACGACATCTCGCGCGGCCCGTCGCCGGCACCCGGGCCGCGCCGCGACTTGCACCACTGGCGATCCCTGTCGATCAGCGACACCAGGACGATCGGGGCCTGGACGACGAGCTGCGCCAGCCGGGTGATGCGGTCGAACGACTCCTCGGCCGGCGTGTCCAGGACGTCGTAGCGATGGAGCGCGTCGAGCCGCGCGCGCTCGTGCGGCGGGTCGCCTTCGGGCATCGTCGTGCCGCCGGCCGGCGCAGGTCGATCCGACATCGTGGCGCTCCCGCCAACACCCGCCGGACGACCGATGCTCCGGCGGCGCAAGGCGAGGATAGGGCCGCGCCGCCGTGCCGCAAGAGGGATGTCAGGACGCCGCGAGCAGCGCCGACAGGACCGCGTCGAGCCGCTGCCGGCCCGCCGGCGTCGCGCCGATCCGCCGTACGTCCCGTTGCAGGAAGCCTCCGCGCACGAGGCGGTCGACCCGTTCGGGCGCGATCCAGGCATCGAGCGGCCGTCCGGTCTCGGCCGCGATCCGGGCCAGCGGCACGCCCTCGGCGAGACGCAGGCCCATCATCAGCAGTTCCGACAGGCGCTCGTCGGAGGCGAGGGCCGTCTCCTCCTCGGTGCCGTCGCCGGTCGCCGCGACCGCGGCCAGCCAGGCCTCGGGCGACTTCTTCTGCCGGGTCGCGTGCTTGCCGTCGCCGAGAGCCAGCCGCCCGTGGGCGCCGGGGCCGATGCCGACATAGTCCTGATAGCGCCAGTAGGCGAGGTTGTGGCGGCTCTCGCCGCCCGGGCGCGCGTGGTTGGAGATCTCGTAGGCGGGCAGGCCGGCGGCTTCCAGCACCGCCTGCGTCGTCTCGTAAAGCGCCGCCTGGGTGTCCTCGCCGGGCAGCGCCAGGTCGCCGCGCGCGTGCAGGGTGGCGAACCGCGTCCCCTGCTCGATGGTCAGCTGGTAGACCGAGAGATGGTCGCCGGCCAGCGCCAGGGCACGCCGCAGCTCGGCCTGCCAACCGGCCACCGTCTGGCCGGGCCGGGCGTAGATCAGGTCGAACGAGCGCCGGTCGAAGATGCGCTGCGCGACCGCGAGCGCGGCGAGCGCCTCGCCGACGTCGTGGCGGCGGCCGAGGAAGCGCAGCGCGCCGTCGTCGAGCGCCTGGACGCCGAGGGAGACGCGGTTGACGCCGGCCGCGCGGTAGCCGGCGAAGCGACCGGCCTCGACCGAACCGGGATTGGCTTCCAGCGTCACCTCGACGTCGGCCGGCACGGTCCAGCGCAGGGCGATGCGGTCGAGCACGCCGGCGACCGTCGCCGGGTCCATCAGCGAGGGCGTGCCGCCGCCGAAGAACACGCTGGTGACCGTCCGCCCCGGCGTCCGCGCCGCCTCCCGGTCGATCGCCGACGCGTAGGCGTCGCGCCATGCCGCCTCCTCGATCCGCTCGCGGACATGGCTGTTGAAGTCGCAGTACGGGCACTTCGACGTGCAGAACGGCCAGTGGACGTAGACGGCGAGTGGCGCCATCACGCGAAGCAGGCCGCCACCAGCCGCCGGAAGGCGGCAGCCCGGTGGCTGATCGCATGCTTGGCCTCGGGCGGCATCTCGCCGAAGGTCAGCGTGCTGCCGGCGGGCAGGAAGATCGGATCGTAGCCGAAGCCCAGCGCGCCGCGCGGCGGGACCACGAGGGTGCCGTCGACGGTGCCCTCGAACGCCTCGACATGGCCGTCGGGCCAGGCGAGCGCCAGGGCGCAGACGAAGTAGGCGCGGCGGTCGGCGGTGACGCCGAGGCGGCGCTCGACCTCGGCCATGGCGCGGCCGAAGTCCTTGTCCGGGCCGCCCCAGCGGGCGGAGTGGATGCCGGGATCGCCGCCCAGGGCCGGCACCGCCAGCCCGGAATCGTCGGCCAGCGCCGGCAGCGCGCTGGCCGCCGCCGCCAGCCGCGCCTTGAGGGCGGCGTTCTCGGCGAAGGTCGAGCCCGTCTCCTCGGGCTCGGGCAGGCCGAGCGCCCCGGCGGCCACCACCTCGACGCCGAACGGCGCCAGCAGCGCGCCGATCTCGCGCGCCTTGCCCGGGTTGTGGGTCGCGAGCACCAGCTTGCCGCCTGGGAAGCGGCGCGCCATCAGGCCGCCTCCAGTGCCCTGCGCTGGAGGGCGGTCAGCTCGCCGATGCCCTTGCGGGCCAGCGCCAGGAGGGCGAGCAGCCCCGTTTCGTCGAAGGGCGAGCCCTCCGCCGTGCCTTGCACCTCGACGATCCGCCCGTCGTCGGTCAGCACGAAGTTGGCGTCGGTCTCGGCTGCCGAATCCTCGGCGTAGTCGAGATCGAGGACCGGCGTGCCCTGCCAGATGCCGCAGGAGATCGCCGCGACGCCGCCATGGATCGGCGATGCGGCCAGCTTGCCGGCGCGGACCAGGCCGCGGCAGGCGATCGAGAGCGCGACCCAGGCGCCGGTGACCGAGGCGGTGCGCGTACCGCCGTCGGCCTGCAGCACGTCGCAGTCGATCTTGATCTGCCGCTCGCCGAGCCTGGCGGTGTCGACGACGGCGCGCAGCGAGCGCCCGATCAGCCGCTGGATCTCCTGCGTGCGGCCGGACTGCTTGCCGCGCGCCGCCTCGCGATCGGTGCGGGTGTGGGTGGAGCGCGGCAGCATGCCGTACTCGGCGGTCACCCAACCCTTGCCGCTGTTGCGCAGGAAGGGCGGCACCTTTTCCTCGACCGAGGCGGTGCAGAGCACATGGGTGTCGCCGAAGCGCACGAGGCACGAGCCCTCGGCGTACTTGGTGAAGCCGGGCTCGAGGCTGATGGCGCGCAACGCGTCGGGCGCGCGGCCGGATGGGCGCATCGTGGTGTTTCCTCTCGGGGTCGGAAGGGCGGCGGACACTATTCGGCCGGTACGGCGGTGTCCAGCGCGGCCTCGGCATCGCGCCATCGGATCAGCCTTCGCAACCCCTCCTCCATCGCGATCTCCGGCCGCCAGCCGATGGCCTGTGCGGCCGCCGTGTGATCGATTCGGAAGGCGCCGCCGGAGGTCAGACGCACGCGGCCGGCCGGCGGATCGACGTGCTCGGGCGCAAGGTCGCTGCCGGCCAGCCGGGTGACGAGGCGCACCAGCTCCAGCGTCGTCACCGGCGCCGGCCCCGACACATTGACCGCGACGTCGCTGGCCGGCGCCTCGAAGGCCATGGCGTTGGCCCGCGCGGCGTCACCGACATAGAGGAAGTGCTTCGTCTCCGAGCCGTCGCCGATCACCTTCGGCCGCTCGCCGCGGCGGACCCGGTCGAGCGTCTCGATGATGTAGAGCGCGTTGGCGGCGCGATAGTGCTGCCGCTCGCCGTATACCGTCGAGTAGCGCAGCACGACGTAGTCGAGCCCGTGGCGGCGGTGGGCATCGCGACAGAGCTGCTCGCCGATGATCTTCGAGGCGCCGTAGAGGATGGCGCCGGCCGGCGCGCCGGCGGAATGGAAGGGCGTGGTCTCGACGAGATCTCCGGCGACGCCCGGCCCATAACCGTAGACCGCATTCGAGGAGGCGAAGACGAGCTTGCGCACGCGCGCGGCGCGGCACGCCTCGATGACGTTCTGGGCGCCGCGGACGTTGATGTCGAGCCCGGTCCACGGGTCGGCGTCCATGGAGATCGACATGGCGGCGGCCAGATGCAGCACGCCGTCGATGCCCTCGGCCGCGGCCAGGAGCTGGGGCAGGCGCATGACGTCGCCGCGGACGACGCGCAACCGCCGGTCGTCGCGGAGATGGGCGATGGCCGCCTCCGATCCGAAGGCGAAGTTGTCGAGCAGGACGACCTCGCCCGCACCCCGGCGCAGCAGGGCCTCGGCGGTGGCGGAGCCCACCAAGCTCGCCCCGCCGACGATGAGAAAGCGGCTTCCGGCGACGGGCACCGAGGGCGACGAACGGTCCATGGGGGCCTTCCTTGCATTTGCGATCCCGGCCTTCATGGTAGCCCAGGGACGAGCCCGTCGCATTGACGCTGCCGGGGCGCGTTCCTAGATTGGACGTGCACGCGGAATCGCGGGCCTATCCAACCATGCAACCTTTCCGGGCCGGATTGGTGACGGAGCTGAACGAGCGGTCGCGCGAGGTCTTCCGCCTCATCGTCGATGCGTACATGGAGACCGGCGAACCCGTCGGGTCGCGGACGATCGCCCGCCGCCTCGGCAAGCAGCTTTCGCCGGCCACCATCCGCAACGTCATGGCGGACCTCGAGGATGCGGGGCTCCTGTTCGCTCCGCACACGTCGGCAGGCCGCCTGCCGACCGACGCGGGAGTGCGCCTGTTCGTGAACGGGCTGCTGGAGGTCGGTCGTCTCAACGACGACGAGCGGCAAAACATCGACGGACGCTGCGCCGCGGCCGGCAAGAGCGTCGGGCAGGTGCTGGAGGAGGCGACCGAGCTGCTCTCCGGCCTGTCGCATTGCGCCGGGATCGTGTTCGCTCCCAAGGTCGAGCGCTCGCTGCGGCACATCGAATTCGTCCATCTCGGCCCGGGACGTGCCCTGGTCGTGATGGTGACCGAGGACGGCCTCGTCGAGAACCGCATCGTGCAGGTGCCGATCGGCATGCCGCCGTCCGCGCTGGTGCGTGCGGGCAACTACCTCAACGCCCGCCTCACCGGCCGGACCGTCGAGGAGGCGCGGGCGGAGATCGAGGCCGAGCTGGAGAGCCATCGCAGCCAGCTCGACGAGCTGGCCAGCCGCGTCGTCGCCGCGGGGCTCGCCACCTGGACGGGCAACCCGGGCGAGGCGGCCCTGATCGTGCGCGGGCAGTCGAACCTGCTGGGCAACGTGACGGCGCTGGCCGACCTCGAACGGATCCGCGCGCTCTTCGAGATGCTGGAGGCGAAGGACTCGATGGTCCGCCTCCTCGACGCGACCCAGGCCGGCGAGGGCGTACAGATCTTCATCGGTGCCGAGCACAATCTCTTCGCCAACACCGGATGCTCGGTGGTAATTGCGCCCTATCACAACAGCCGCGAGCAGATCGTCGGCGCGATCGGCGTCATCGGCCCCACGCGGATCAATTATGCCCGTATCATCCCGATGGTCGACTACACGGCCAAGGTGATCGGGCGCATCATCGGCTGACACGGACAGTGAACATGAATGGCATGCCTTCGGAGCCGGCCGGCCGGCCGGACCCCGCCAACGACACTGCGCCCGCGGGGGCGCCCGACGCCATGGCAGAGCCGCTGGCGGAAGCCGCGGCGCGCATCGCCGCCCTGGAGAGCGAGGTCGCCGCGCTGAAGGACCAGTATCTGCGCGCCGTCGCCGAGACGGACAATGTCCGCCGTCGCGGCGACCGCGAGCGCCAGGATGCGCTGAAATACGGCGCGTCCTCCTTCGCCAAGGACATGCTCTCCGTCGCCGACAACCTGCGCCGTGCGCTGGACGCGCTGCCCCCCGAGGCGCGGTCGGAAGAGCGGACCCGCGCCTTCGTCGACGGCGTCGAGCTGACCGAGCGCGAGCTGCTGGCGGCGATGGGTCGTCACGGCATCGAGCGCGTGGCCCCGCTCGACGTCCCGTTCGATCATCATCGCCACCAGGCCATGTTCGAGGTGCCCGGCACCGGCAAGCCCGCCGGCACGGTGGTGCAATGCCTGCAACCGGGCTACGTCATGCATGATCGGCTGCTGCGGCCAGCCCTCGTGGGGGTGGCCAAGGACGCCCCCGCACCCCAGGCCGCCGCCCCCACCCCCCCGGTCGGAGAGGACGAGCCGAGCCTGGGCTAGGAGAGACCCGCCATGCTCCGTCGCGCCGCTCGCGCACTCGCGCTGCTCGCTCTGCCGGCGGCATCGGCTGTCGCCCAGCCCATCGGGGCGCCGGTCCGTATCGAGACGCTGCTGGCCGGGTCGCCGACGGTGACGGTGCGGGTCGACGATCCCGTCTACAAGGGGCCAAAGCACTACCAGGGACACCGGCTGGCGGATGTCCTGCGGCGCGCCTGGCCCCAGGTCGACCGCTGGGCGGCCGACGGGGCGGAGCTGGTGATGACTTCCTCCGACGGCTATGCGCCGTCCATGGACCTCGCGCGCGCGCTCGCCCATGACGGCGTCATCGCGACACGCGACCTCGACCGGCCGGAGGGTGATCCGTGGGCGCCGTTCCTCAAGGGCAGGGAGACGACGACCCCGGCCCCGTTCTACCTGGTGTGGCGGGGCGTCGATCCCGCCGATCCCCACTTCCGGTGGCCGTACAAGCTCGTCGAGATCTCGGTGGAGGCGTTCGACCGCCGCTACGGCGACGCCGCACCCCCGGCGAGGGCCACGGCGCGGGTGCAGAACGGCTTCCGCCTCTTCGTGCAGAGCTGCATCTCCTGCCATTCGGTCAATCTCGTCGGCGGCAATATCGGCCCGGAGCTGAACGTGCCGAGGAACGTCACGGAATACTGGTCGGCCCAGCACCTCGCGGCCTTCGTCAAGGCGCCGGAGACCTATCGCGCGCGCAGCAAGATGCCGAGCTTCGCCCAGCTTCCCGACGCCGACCGTGCTGCCATCCTCGCCTACCTCCAGGCGATGCGCGGACGCAAGCTCTGCGGCGAGGGCAGCGCGTGCTGAGCCGTCAGGAGCGGACGAGAAACGACACCGCCGCCTTGCCGTAGCGCCGTCGGTCGATTTCGCGAAAGCCTTCGGGGGGCGTGAAGCCGTCACGCGCCGCCGTCTCCACCACCGCGACCGCGCCCGGCGCCAGCCAACCGGCGGCGGCGAGCGCCGACAGCGCCTGGGCGGCGACGCCCTCGGCGTAGGGCGGATCGAGGAAGACGAGGTCGGCGGGAGCCGGGGCGGGCGGCGGACGGGTGGCATCGCCCTGCAGCACATGGGCGCGCGCATCCTCGCCGAGCCGGGCGACGTTGGCGCGCAGGGTCGCGACGGCCGCCCGGTCCTTCTCGATGAAGGCCGCGCGCGCGGCCCCGCGCGACAGCGCCTCGAGGCCCATGGCCCCGGTGCCGGCGAAGGCGTCGAGCACGGAAGCACCCGGGAGCATCACATGGCCGGCCGGCGCACCGTGCGCGAGAATGTCGAAGACGGCCTCGCGCACGCGGGCACCCGTCGGCCGGATCGCATCGCCCGCCGGCGCCTCCAGCGGCCGGCCGCGATGGCGGCCGGCGACGATGCGCAGCGTCATCGACGCGCCGAGCGGCGTGCCGCCGGCTTCACGGCGGAAGACGCGCCGAGCTGGTCGCGCAGCACGCGCCCCGGCACCTCCGCCGCGGCGCCGCGCTCGAGGTCGCCGAGCTGGAACGGCCCGTAGGCGACCCGGATGAGACGCGACGTGCGGTAGCCGAGATGCTCCATGACGCGGCGGATCTCGCGGTTCTTTCCTTCCTTCAGGCTGACCGTCAGCCAGGCGTTGTCGCCCTGCTGGCGGTCCAGCGTCGCACGGATCTCGCCATAGGCGACGCCGTCGACCGTGACGCCCTTCTCCAGGCTCGCCAGCCGCTCGGGGTCGACATGGCCGTTGATGCGGACGCGGTAGCGCCGCGTCCAGCCGGTCGACGGCAGCTCCAGCCGACGGGCCAGCGCGCCGTCGTTGGTCAGCAGGATCAGGCCCTCGCTGTTGAGGTCGAGCCGGCCGACCGACACGACGCGCGGCAGGTCGGCCGGCAGGATGTCGAAGAGCGTCCGGCGGCCCTGCGGGTCGCGATGGGTGGTGACTACCCCGGCCGGCTTGTGGAAGCGCCACAGGCGGGTGCGCTCGGCCACCGGCATCGGCTTGCCGTCGACGACGACCTTGTCGGCCGGGCCGACCAGGAAGGCCGGCGTCGCCAGCTTCTGGCCGTTGACGGCCACCCGGCCTTCGGCGATCCAGCGCTCGGCGTCGCGGCGCGAGCACAGGCCGGCGCGTGCGAGCACCTTGGCGATGCGCTCGCCCTTGCCCGCGACCTCCTCCATCGCCTCAGCCCGCGGCGGCGATGAAGGCGGCGAAGATGCGACGGTCGCCCTCGCTGATCGCGTATTCGGGATGCCACTGCACGCCCAGGCAGAACCGCAGACGCGGGTCCTCGATGCCCTCGACGACGCCGTCCGGCGCCGTGGCGTCGACGACCACCGCGTCCGGGACGGACCTCACCGCCTGGTGGTGGGCGCTGTTCACCGCGAGCTCGTCGGTCCCGACGATGCGGTGCAGGAGTGTGCCGCGGGCGACGCTGACGGTATGGCCGGCCTCGGTACGCGGGTTCGGCTGCTCGTGGGCGAGCGCGCCCGGCACCTCGTCGGGGATGTGCTGGACGAGCGTGCCGCCGAGCACGACGGCGAGAAGCTGCTGGCCGCCGCAGATGCCCAGGACCGGCATGCCGCGGTCCAGCGCGCCGCGCGTCGCCGCCAGCTCGAAGGCGGTCCGGCGGTCCTTGGTCTTGACCGTGGCGTGGCGCTCGACCGACCCAAAGAGCGCCGGATCGACGTCGAAGGCGCCGCCGGTCACCACGAGCCCCTGGATGCGGTCGAGATAGTCGCCCGCATGGTCCGGCTCGTGGGGCAGCAGCACCGGCAGCCCGCCGGCTGCGGCGACCGCGGTGCAGTAGTTCTGACGGAGCGCATACCAGGGCATCTTGGACCAGCCCCCGGCGGGCTCCGAGTCGAGGGTGATTCCGATGGTCGGTCGTGTCATGGGCGGGGAATGTATGCGCCGCCCGCCCGGGCGGCAACGCGCGCGCCCGGCAGGCGGCCGCCGGACCGGTCTACTGGGCCGACGCGAGCGGCAGGCCGAGCTTCTTCCACTCGTCCATGCCCAGCGCGTAGTAGTAGATGCGCGTGTAGCCCCAGCCGACGGCCATCTGCGCCGCCTTGGCGGCGCGCCCGCAGTTGACGCCGTTGCAGTAGCAGAGCACCGGCCGGGTCTTGCTCGGCACCAGGCTCGCCATCTTCGCCTCGGTCAGGTCGGTGTCGAGGATGCGGATCGCGCCGGCGATGTGCCCCGCGTTGAAGTCCTCCTGCCGGCGATTGTCGAGGATGACGAGGTCCTTCTCGGCCTCGACGAGGGCGATGACCTTGTCCGCGTCGACCGTCGTCGCGCCGGCGATCTCGAGCGGCGCGGTCTGGGCACCGGCCGGCACCGGGGCGCCGATCAGCGCCACGACGAGCATGGCGGCCGCGGGGATCCAGCGAAGCATGACGAACATCCTTTCCCGGTCCGCCGCGAGGAGACGCCGGACCGTCACTCGATATAGTCTAGCCCGGTTCGGCGCCGGCGGCAAAAGCCGACCGGCCAGGTCTCACGCCGCCGCGGCCGTCGGCGACAGCGGCATCGACTTGCGGATCGCCTCGGCGAGGTCGACCGTCGTCTGCTCGCCCTTCGCCATCACCTGCCGCGTGCGGTGGCTGAGATACTCGTGCTCCTGCGCCGTCAGCGTCTTGGCGGTCACGACCACCACCGGCAGATCGCGCCAGGCCGCCTCCGCCCGCAGCTCCTCCAGGAACGCGAACCCGTCCATCTCCGGCATCATCAGGTCGAGCAGGATCAGGCCCGGCACCGGGTTGCGCCGCAGCCAGT
>JADZBA010000059.1 GCA_020852355.1 Alphaproteobacteria bacterium | reverse complement strand
CGAAGCCGCGCGCCCGGCGCGCCAGCGCCTGGCCGATGCGTCCCATGCCGACGATGCCGACCGTCTTGCCGGTCATATGCGTGCCGAGGAGCTGCGTCGGCGCCCAGCCGCCCCAGCGTCCGGCCCGTACCATCCGTTCGCCCTCGCCGGCGCGCCGCGCGGCCTGGAGCATCAGGAGGAGCGCGATGTCCGCCGTCGCGTCGGTGAGCACGTCCGGGGTGTTGGTGACCGCGATGCCCCGCCGCTTCGCCGCGGCGAGGTCGATATGGTCGGTGCCGACCGAGAAGGTCGCGATGATTCTCACGCTCGCGGGCAGGCGGTCGATCACGTCGGCGCCGACCTTGTCGGCGGCGCAGACGAGGACCCCGGCGCAGCCCTCGGCCGCCGCCGCCATCGCGGCGGCGTCGAGCGGCCGGTCGGGGCCGTTGAGACGGGCGTCATAGTCGCGGGCGGCGCGCCGTTCCACGGCTTCCGGCAGCTTGCGGGTGACGAGAATCGATGGGCGGGAGGCCGCAGCGGGCATGGACTATTCCCTTGTTGTCGTTGGCGGCGGCGATACTATCTCGGCGCGCTGCGCGATGTCATAGTCCGCCATCGTCTTCCGCCGATTCGGTGATGGCGCAGGGGAATCCGATGGTGCGTGCGGCATGGTTGCTCGTCTGTGTGACCCTGTCGCTGCCGACAGCCACCGCCCAGGGCGGAGCGATCGCCCCCCACCGAGCGCTCTACGATCTGTCCCTCGCCTCCTCGCGCGCCAGCGGCGGGGTCGTCGGCGTGCAGGGCCGCATGCTGTTCGAGTGGGGGGATTCCTGCGACGGCTGGACCGTCGAGCAGCGCTATCGGATGTTTCTCTCGCAGGCACAGGAGGACGAGGTCGAGATCGTCTCCAGCCTGGCGAGCTGGGAGTCCAAGGACGGGCTGCGCTACCGCTTCACGCTACGCAAGAAGCGGGGCGACGAGCCGGAGGAGGAGGTGCGTGGCACGGCACGCCTGGAAGGCGCGGGCCGTGGCGGCTACGCCGATTTCACGCGGCCCGAGGAAACGCGCATCGACCTGCCGCGCGGCACGATGTTCCCGACCGCGCACACCATCGAGATCATCCGCCGGGCGGAGGCCAGGGAGGCGTTCTTCAGCCGCCGTGTCTTCGACGGCTCCGAGGTGGAGAAGCCGGGCGAGGTGAACACCGTCATCGGCCGCCTGCAGCCGGCCGACCCCGAGGCGGGTCGGCGCGGCAAGCTGCTCGACCGGCCGGGCTGGCGGGTGCGCCTCGCCTTCTTTCCGGCGGAGGGGCAGGCCGCCCTGCCGGAGTACGAGATCGGCCTCAACCTGCTCGACAACGGCGTGTCGTCGGACATGCTGATCGACTATGGCGACTTCACCGTGCGGGCGCGCCTGAAGGAGCTGGAGGCGGTGCCGACGCCGGGCTGCTGAGGATCGCCCGCCGGGATGGCCAGGGGCGTCCACCTCGTCGCCGGGACCGCCGGCGTGGCGCCGGTGCGCCGGCTCGCCGCGGCAGGACCGGCGCCATGGCTGCGGGTCCATACCTATGGTGAGACCGCGAAGATGGACGCCGCGGCATTCCCGCCCGGTGCCTGGGTCTTCACCGACCTCGATCGCCTCGACGACGATGCCGCCTTCACGGCGATGCAGTTCCACGACCGGCTCGGCGCGCGCGGCGACATCGTCTGCGTCAATCATCCGACGCGCACGCTGCGGCGCTTCGAGCTGCTGCGGCTGCTGCGCAACATGGGCCGCAACGTCGTCGATGTCTTCCGGGTAGAGGATCGCCGAGCGCCGTCCCGCTGGCCCGTCGCGGTGCGGACGGAGAGCGATCCGCTCCGGGAGCGGCCGCGCCTGCTGCGATCGGCCGCCGAGCTGGACGCCGAGCTCGACCGGCTGGAAGGGCTGGACGCGTATCGGCCCGACCTGCTCGTCGTCGAGCTGCCGGGGGCGGAGGATCGGCTGGGTCCGGCGACACGCCTGCTGCGCATCGGCGACGTCATCCTGGTCGATGCGGGAGCGGCCGGCGCGCCGCGACCGAGCGCTGCCGAGCTGGAGGCTGCGCGCGAGACGCTGGATCTCGCGCGCGTCGGGTTCGGCAGCGTGACGCTGTGCCGGCTCGGCCGGACCCTGGCGATCGTCGACGCCGGGACCGACGCCGCGACCGTGACCGCGCCGTCGCTGCAGCCGGCGATCCTCGCCGCGCTGGGTCGATTGGGGCCGCCCGAGGCGGCGGCGTAGGCGTCGTTTCGAGTCGCAAGCTCCCGGTTGCCGATCGGCCACATGTGGTGTGGCTATTTTACTACAAGTGGAAATTATTTCTTTAAGCTTGCCGCCCCCGGAGGCGGTGGCTAGCATCCCGCCCGGGGAGTTGCGCGGCCTCCGTTGCGGGGGTCGACGGGGGTGAGCGAGATCGGTGATCGGCGTGTCCGCTGGGGAGCGGGACCGCTGCGGACCGATCGGTGGGTAAGATCCAGCCGCTGCATCCCGACCCGACAGACGGCGACCGCCTCGGCGGTCGGCGGGATTCGGCGCCGCATGCCGCGGCGGCGAATCCGTTTGGGGAAACGCGTGCGGGAGGCGGGGATGATCACGGCGACCCGGGGGACGACGCGACGCGCCCTGCGCTGGACGCACGCGGCCGCGGCGGGATGCGCGGGGCTCGTGCTCTGGAGCGCGCCGCATGCCTCGGCCGCCGACCCCGCCGTTCCCGAGGAGCGCTCGCTGCCGCAGCTCGAGCGCCCACTGACGCCGTTCGTCCAGGCGCTGGCGCCGGAGGACACCCGTCGGCGCGATGGCGAGCGCGAGACCATGCTCCGCCTGCTCGCCGAGGAGATGACGTCGCGGCTCGTCGCGGCCCTGTCGACCCAGGCGCGCGCCCATGCCGGCGAGATCGTCGCGCTGGAGCTGCGCGCGCGGGCGGCGGAGGAGCGGGCGGCGCGGGCGGAGGAGGCGCGAACGGCGGCCGAGGCGGGCCTCCGCTCGGAGATCGAAGGCATCCGGGCCCTGCTGGCGGAAGCCGAGGACGTGTCGGGTGACCTGCGCAACGCCAACGCCGGGCTGACTGCTGCCCTGGGCGAGATGAAGGGCGACACCGACCGGCTCAAGGGCGCCCTGGCGCGTTCGCTGACCGAGCTGGCGGGCGCCCTGCGCCGCGCCGGCCAGCTCGCCCTGGAGCGCGAGACGGCCGACGAGCAGGCGGCCCGGGTGAAGGCGGAAGCCGAGGCGCTGGCGGCGGAGCTGGAGACGACGAAGGCCGCCCGACAGGCGCTGGCGGTAGAGCGGGAGACGATCGGACATGCCGCGGAAGCGACCGCCGCGAAGCTGGCCGAGCTGACCGCCGACCATGAGCGGATCGTCGGTGAGCGCGACGCCCTGCGCAGCAGGGCCGAAGGCATCGCGGCGGCGCTGGCGAAGCTGAAGACGGAGGGCGAACGCCTCGGCGGTGAGCGCGACGAGCTGCGCGTCCGGCTGGAGGCCACGACGGCCCTGGCGACGCGTCTGAAGGCCGAGGGCGAGCGGGCGGCGGGCGAGCGCGATGCGCAGCGGGCGCGGGCGGAAGCCGCCGGGGGATCGCTGGCCAGGCTCAAGGCCGATCATGAGCAGGTTACGGCGGAGCGCGATTCCCTGCGGGGCCGGGCGGAAGCCGCTGCCGGCGCCCTGGCGATGGTCCGGGCGGAAGGCGAGCGCGTCACCGGTGAGCGCGAGGCGCTGCGGGCACAGGCGGAAGCCGCCGCCGAGGCGCTGGTGCGCCTGCGCGCCGAGCGCGAGCGTGTCGAGACGGAGCGCGACACGCTGCGGGCACAGGCGGAAGCGGCGGCCGCCGCGCTCGTCGATCTCAAGGCGCTCGCGGCGCGCGTCACGGCCGAGCGCGATGCCCTCGACGGGCAGGCGGGCAGCGCCAACGGCGAGCTGGTGCGCCTGCGTGCCGAGCACGACCGCCTCATCGCCGAGCGCGATGCGCTGCGCGAGCGGGCGGCCGCGAATTCCGGCCTCCTGGCCGATCTGCGGGTCGAGCGCGACCGGTTGATCGCCGAGCGCGACCTGCTGAAGGAGAGCGTCGACGACGCGGACCGCCGGACGGCGGACAAGGCGGAGGCCGATGGTCAGGCGCTGGCGTCCCAGGCGCTCGAGCGGCTAGGGCAGATCGAGCAGTTCATCTCCTCGACCGGCATCGACGTGCAGCGGCTGGCTGCACCCGTCGCCGCGAAGGGAGCCGTCGTCCCGCCGCCGTTGCCGGCCGCGCGCCTGACCGGCGCCCGCGGCGGTCCTTTCGTTCCGGACGTCGGGCCGTCGCGCGGCGGGTCTCCGCGCTCCGACGACGCCGCCATCCAGCTCGAGCGTCAGATCGACCGGATGGAGCGCGTCGAGCGGATCCTGCGGGTGCTGCCGCTGGGCGCGCCGCTGGCCCAGTACGGGATGGAGAGCGGCTTCGGGCCGCGCATCGATCCGTTCCGCCGCCGCGCGGCGATGCACGAGGGCGTCGACCTGTCGGCGCCGATGCGCACGCCGATCCGGGCGACGGCGCCGGGCACCGTCGTGCATTCCGGCTGGAAGTCCGCCTACGGCAACATGGTCGACCTGGAGCATGCGTCGGGCCTGCGGACGCGCTATGCCCATCTCGCGGAGACCAAGGTCGCGGTCGGCGCACAGGTGCAGCGCGGCGAGGTCGTCGGCCTGCTCGGCTCGACCGGCCGCAGCACCGGCGCGCACGTCCACTACGAGGTGATCGTCGGGGGTGCGCCCGTGAATCCCGTGCGTTTCATCGGCCCGCGGAGATAGCGCCGCGGCGGCGGTCAGCCCCCCGCGAGGACCTCGCGGAACACCGCCGGATCGACGTTGCCGCCCGAGCACACCACGGCGAACGTCTTGCCGGCGATCGGCAGCCTGCCGGCGATGACCGCGGCCAGCGCCACCGCGCCGCCCGGCTCCACCACCACCTTGAAATGCCGGAAGGCGAAGCGCATCGCCTCGGCGACCTCGGCATCGCTCACCACCAGACCGCCGGTCAGGCGGCGGATGTTGATGGTGAAGGTGATCCGGCCGGGCGTCGGCGCCAGCAGCGCGTCGCAGAACGACCGCGCGGCGGGATCGTTCTCGATCCAGGCTCCGGCGATCAGCGAGCGCGTCGTGTCGTCGAAGCCGGCCGGCTCGCAGCAATAGACCGGCGTCCCCGGGCTGCGTGCGGCGATCGCCGTGGAAATCCCGGCGACGAGGCCGCCGCCGCCCGCGGGCACAAGCACCGCGTCCAACGTGACGCCCTTGGCCGCCGCCTGCCAGGCGATCTCCAGCCCTGCCGTGCCCTGGCCGGCGATCACGCCGGGCTCGTCGTAGGGCCGGACGATGGTGGCGCCGCGCTCCGCCGCCAGGCGCTCGCCGATCTCCTCCCGGCTCTCGGTGTAGCGGTCGTAGAACACCACCTCGGCGCCGTAGCCGCGGGTGTTTTCCACCTTGATGGCGGGGGCGTCCTGCGGCATCACGATCAGGGCCGGGACGTCGAGGGCCTGGGCGGCCGCGGCGACACCCTGGGCGTGGTTGCCCGAGGAATAGGTGACGACGCCGCGCCGGCGCACCTCGGGGGCCAGGGCCGCGATGCAGTTGTAGGCGCCGCGAAACTTGAACGAGCCCGTCCGCTGCAGCATCTCGGGCTTCATCAGCAGCCGGCCGCCGAGCAACGCGTTGGCCGCCGGCACCTCCAGCAGCGGGGTGACCACGGCCTCGCCGCGGATGCGCTCGGCCGCCTGCTCGATCTGGGCGATGTCGGGCGCGTCGGGCGCCAGCGGCGGCAGCTGGTCGGGCGCGAGGGCGGGGCGGTCGTCCATGGGATCCTCCGGAAGGCGGCGCATTAGAACGGCGCCGAGGGCGCAGGGCAACCGCTCTCGCCGAGGAGCGGGCCCAGCCGGGCGACGTCGCCCGCCATCTCTCCGATCAGCCAATCGCGGATCGCCAGCACCACGGGCCGCAGGGGCTTGGTGCGGGGCGCCAGCAGGTGATAGGTCTTGCCCGTACGCACGACCCGGCCGGACGCCGCGACCAGCTTGCCTTCCTGCAGGGCGCGGGCGACCGTGGTGGTCCAGCCGAGCGCGATGCCCTCGCCGTTCATCGCCGCCTGGATGACGACGGCATAGTCCGAGAAGGCGATCCAGGTGTGCGGCGAGCCGTCGCGGCCGTGCACCCCGCCCCATAGCAGGGCCCAATCGAGCAGCGGGTCGGAGAGGTGCAGCAGCACGTGCCCGGCGGCACGCATCGGCCGCTCCAGCGGGCCGTTGCGCGCGAGATAGGCGGGGCTGCACACGGGCACCACCAGCTCCGGCGCGAACGGCCAGCTATGGTGCTCGTCGTCGGCCTCCGATCCCATGCGCATGGCGAGGTCGACCGTGCCGATGGCGCCGCGCAGCGTCCCGGAGATCAGCTGGAAGCGCACGTCGACCCCGGGAAAGGCGGCGTGGAAGTCGCCGAGCCTGGGAATGAACCAGTGGGTGACGAAGGCGGTGGAGAGCGACAGCTCGACCACCTGCTTGCGCGTGCCTTGGGCGGCGATCTCGTGGATGGCGGCGGCGATGCGATCGAAGCCGTCGGCCAGGGCCCGGTGCAGCACCCGGCCCTCCGCGGTCAGTTCGAGCCCGGTCGGGTGGCGCGTGAACAGCGGCACGCCCAGCCGCGCCTCGAGCTGCGCGATGTTCCGGCTGGCCGAGGGCTGGGTCAGGTTGAACTCGCGCGCCGCGGCGCTGCAGCTTCCCGACCGCGCCGCCGCCTCGAAGATCAGCAGCGAGCGCGGCGAGGGGATGAGCCTGGCGAGTTCGGACATACGTCCAGCGTATGGCCCCCCTCGCATATTGTCGAGATGACGACGACGGCGCGAGATGGATGATGCAGCCTGCCGCGCGACCCCCAGGAGTCCCTGCCATGGCTCAGCCCGCATTCGCCCCGTCCGCCGAGCCGCCCCGACCGAGCCGCGACCCGCTGCTCCAGCCCTTGCGGATCAAGGGCCTGTTGCGGCGCAACCGGATCATGAGCACGAGCCACGCCTCGACGCACGACGAGGAGGGGCTGCCCGGGGAGCGCTATCAGCGCTACCATGAGGAAAAGGCGAAGGGCGGGCTGGCCCTGACCATGTTCGGCGGCTCCTCGATGGTGTCGCCGGACTCGAGCTGGGGTGGCGGTCAGGTCGACGTGTCGAGCGACCGCGTGCTGCCCTATCTCCGGGAGTTCTCCGAGCGCATCCACCGTCACGGCGCGGCGATCATGTGCCAGATCTCCCATCTCGGCCGCCGTGCCGACGCCATGTCCTGGAACTGGCTGCCGACGCTGGGCCCGTCGCGGGTGCGCGAGACGCGTCACCGCAACTTCCCGCGCGAGATGGATCGCGGCGATATCGACCGGGTGATCCGCGACTACGCCGCCGCCGCGCTGCGCTGCAAGGAGGGCGGGCTGGATGGCGTCGAGACGGTGACCGGCGGCCATCTCATCGGGCAGTTCCTGTCGCCGCGCACCAACCTGCGCAGCGACGGCTTCGGCGGCTCGCCCGCGAACCGCGCGCGCTTCGGCCTGATGGTGCACGAGGCGATCCGCGAGGCGGTCGGCGACGACTGGCTGGTCGGCATCCGCTTCGTGGTCGACGAGGACATCGAGGACGGCATCGGCTTCGACGACTGCCTGGAGCTGGCTCGCCTGTTCGAGGCCGCGGGCCACATCGACTTCTTCAACTGCATCTTCGGCCGCATGGACACCGACCTGGCGCTGGCCGAGCACAACATGCCGGGCATGTCGCAGCCGCTGGCGCCGTTCCTGAAGCCGGTCGGCGCCTTCAAGCGTGAGACCAGGCTGCCGGTCTTCCACGCCGCGCGCATCCCCGACCTCGCGACCGCCCGCCACGCCATCGCCGAGAACCTGCTCGACATGGTGGCGATGACGCGCGCGCATATGGCCGACCCGCAGATCGTCAACAAGCTGATGCGCGGCGAGGCCGACCGCATCCGCCCCTGCGTCGGCGCCTCGTACTGCATGTACAAGAAGACCCACTGCATCCATAACCCGGCCTCGGGCCGCGAGCAGTTCCTGCCGCAGATCGTCGAGCGCGCCGCGGCGCCCGGCCGCAAGGTGGTGGTGATCGGCGGCGGCCCGGGCGGGCTGGAGGCGGCGCGCGTCTCGGCCGAGCGCGGCCACCGGGTCGTGCTCTTCGAGGCGGGCGCCAGGCTCGGCGGCCAGCTCCTGACGGCGGTGCGCGCGACCTGGCGGCGCGATCTCATCGCCATCGTCGACTGGCGGCAGGCGGAGCTGGACCGGCTCGGCGTCGAGGTCCGCCTCAACCGCTGGGCCGAGGCCGACGACGTGCTGGCGGAGCGACCGGACGCGGTGATCGTGGCGACCGGCGGCATTCCCGACACCGGCTGGGTCGAGGGGGCGGAGCACTGCATCAGCGTCTGGGACGTCCTCGCCGACGCCGGCCGCGCCAAGGACGAGATCATCGTCTATGACGGCACCGGCCGCCACGAGGCGGTCTCCTGCGCGCTGCACCTGGCCGAGCAGGGGCGCGACGTGCAGTTCGTCACCATCGACGACAACGTCGCGCTGGAGATGGAGTATTCGGCCCGCGTCGTCTACCGCAAGCGCTTCGCGCAGAACGGCGTGCGCACCACCCTCGACCACCAGCTCGTGCGCGTGCACCCCGCCGGCAACCGGCTGATCGCCACCTTCCGCCACGAGCTGACGCGCGAGGAGACCGAGCTGACGGCGACCCAGGTGGTGGTCGAGCGCGGCACCCTGCCGGTCGACGATCTCTACCACGCGCTGCGCGACCGCTCGGCCAACCGCGGCGTCACCGACATCGACGCGCTGCTCGCCGGCCGGCCGCAGCTCGCCTCACCGCCGACCGGCGGCGCCTTCGAGCTGCACCGCATCGGCGACGCGGTCACCAGCCGCAACGTGCACGGCGCGATCTACGATGCGCTCCGGCTGTGCAGCGTGATGTGAGGGGGGCACCGTCTCCGTCCTGAAAGGCAGGAGAGGGAGAGGCCCGTCGCCGGCCCGTCAAACCCCCAGCAGCGCCGGCAGGTCGTCCAGGCTGGCGATGGTCGCCACGGGCCGGCCGGGCAGGCCCTCGCAGGGCTGGTCGGTGCGGTTGATCCAGACCGTCTGGAAACCGAACGTGTTGGCGCCTGCGACGTCCCAGCCGTTGGCCGACACGAAGCAGACGTCGGCGGGCGTGCAGGCGAAGCGCTCGCCGACCAGGGCGTAGACGGAGGGGTGCGGCTTGTAGACGGCGAGCCGGTCGACCGAGAGCACGGCGTCGAGCAGCCGGGTGATGCCGGCGGCGGAGACGAGGGAGGCGAGCATCGAGGGCGCGCCGTTCGACAGGATCGCCGTACGGCGCCCGGCGTCCTTGAGGCGGGTCAGCGCGGCGCGCGCGTCGGGAAAGGCGTCGAGCTCCAGGTAGCTCGCCATCAGCCGCGCCCGCAGGGCGGGATCCTTGAGGCCGAGCGTCGCGAACGCATGGTCGAGCGCCGCGCCGGTGACGTGCCAGAAATCCTCGTAGCGGCCCATCAGGCTGCGCAGCCAGGTGTATTCGAGCTGCTTGCGCCGCCACGCCTCGGCGAGCGCCGTCGCCTTGTCGCCCAGCAGGTTGCCCCAGCGGCGCGGTGCGGCGGCGACGTCGAACAGCGTGCCGTAGGCGTCGAAGACGCAGACGGTGGTCGCCGGCAGCGGCGTCGCCGTCATCGCCGGAGGTCCTCGGCGAGCGCGATCTGGGCGCCGCTGCCGGCCAGCCGCCAGCGGTAGACCTGGAGGTTCTCCATCACCCTCTGCACGTAGTTCCGCGTCTCGTTGAACGGGATCATCTCGACCCAGTCTACCGGATCGGCCTTGCCGCCGCGCGGGTCGCCATAGTCCTGCAACCACTGCCGCGCCCGTCCCGGCCCGGCATTGTAGGCGGCGACGGCCAGGACGTACGAGCCGCCGAAGGCCTCGATCTGGTTGGCGAGGTAGCGCCGCCCGAGCGTCACGTTGTAGCCGGGATCGGCGACGAGGCGCTGGTCGCTGTGGCGCTCCGCCAGCTCGCGCGCCACCTGGCGGGCGGTCGCCGGCATGAGCTGCATGAGGCCGCGCGCGCCGGCGCTGCTGACCGCCGTCGGGTCGAACATGCTTTCCTGGCGGATGACGGCGTTGACCAGCGCCGGCTCCGGCGTGGCGGTCTCGGCCATGAGCTGCACCGGGAAGGCATAGCCCGGGAGATGCGTGCCCTCGTAGCCGGCGCGCTTGCCGGCCAGCACCGCGAGGCCGGCGAGCCCGGTGCGCCGGGCGAACTCGGCGGCCGTCGCCAGGTCCACATCGTTCTGCGCCTGCGCGACGAGGCGCGCGACGAACGGCCGCGCCCAGCGCACCTCGCCGATCTGGGCCAGCAGGGTCGCCGCCACGGCGGTCTCCTGGGCCGCGAAGGCGGCGAGCCCGGCCTCGGTCGGCGTCACCGTCGGCACCACCATCCAGTCCGGGGCGCTGCGCAGGCCCAGGCGCTCGGCCGCGAGCTGCCCGTAGTAGGTCGTCAGATGGCGGGCCGCATCCCGCCAGCGCGCGGTCGCGACCTCGCCCTGGCCGAGGGCGTCGGCGGCGCGGCCGCGCCAATAGGCCGCCCGGCTGCGGCTGATCGGCATCGAGACGGCGGCCTCGAGGCGGGCGAAATGGGCGTCGGCCGCGGTCGGGTCGGCGAGGAACCGCAGCGCGATCCAGCCGGCCAGGAACTCGGCCTCCGCCAGCGGCACGCCCTCGGTGAAGCCGTGCGTCGCGGCGATGCGATAGGCGCTGGCCGCCGCACCGTTGCGCATCGCCCGGCGCGCCAGCAGGTTGCGCTCGGTCCACCACAGCTCCGGGCGCACCGTCTCCGGCGGCCTGCCGGTCAGGATGCGCTCGGCCTCGGCGTCGTCCTCGACCCGGCGGTAGTGACGCACGAGATCGAGCAACAGGCCGGGGTCGGCGCGCTCGCCCTGACCCAGCCGGTCGATGCCGTCCGGCCGCTTGCCGGCCCGCAGGCGCAGGCGCATCTCGGCGACGCGCCGCGGCCCCGGCTCGACCCGCGCCAGCATGCGCTGCGCGCCGACCGTCTCGTTCTCCCAGACCAGCCGTTCCAGCCGATCCTGGTGGTCGATCGGCCGCAGCGCATCGGCGAAGCGCTCCAGGAACTCGCGCTCCTCGTCGGGCCGGAAGCTGCCCTCGACCCAGGCACGGCGCAGGGCGGCGCGCGCGTCGTCGGCGCGGCCGGCGCGCTGCAGGGCGGACGCGTAGGCGACCCGTCCCGCCGTCGTCTCCGGCGCGCGCCGGTCGAACCACTGCAGCAGGGTCGCGTCCGGCGGCAGGGGGTCGAGCCGGTCCTCCATGCGCCGCGCGAGGCGGCCGGCGAGCGGCCAGCCGGGGTTGGCGGCGAGGAAGGCGGCGATCTCCGCGGGATCGGCGGGCCCGTCGCTGCGCGCCCACTGCAGCCAGCGCACCACCTTCGCCGCCACGGGATCGCCGGTGAGATCGGCGAGGCGGCGGGCCTCGCCCCAGTCGTCCGCCTGGATGGCCGGGGCGACATCGCCCCAGCCGGCGGGCTGCGCCTGGGCAACGGCCGTCGACAGCATCGCCGTGAGGGCGAACGCTCGCAGGAGGTGGTCCAGGGCAATCGGTCGGCGCATCGCGGAGGCTCGGTTCAGCGGCATTCTACGGGCCGCGCCGATCCGGCGCTACGGCTCAGGCGCGGAGCTGCCGCACCGCGGCCGCGAGGCCGTCGAGAAGTGCGTCGATGTCGCCGTCGTCATTGTAGGGCGCGAGGCTGGCGCGCACCGTGCCGACCAGCCCGCAGCTTTCCATCAGCGGCTGCGCGCAGTGATGGCCGCCGCGCAGCGCCACGCCGTGCGTCGCGTCGACGAGCTGGCAGACGTCGTGCGGGTGCAGGCCGTCCAGCGCGAAGGAGACGACGCCCAGCCGCTGCTGCAGGCCCGCCGGGCCGAGGATGCGGCTGCCGGGCAGGCGCGCGACGCCGTCGAGGATGCGCCCGGTGAGGCGCAGCTCATGGGCGAGGATGGCGCTCCAGTCGAGGCCGGCCAGCCAGTCGAGCGCGGTGCCGAGCCCGACGGCGGGCGCGATCGGCGGCGTCCCCGCTTCGAACTTGTTGGGGATCGGTGCCCAGCTCGAGCCGGCGAAGCTGACATGGGAGATCATCTCGCCGCCGCCCATGAAGGGCGGCATCGCGTCGAGCAGCGGGGCGCGGCCCCAGAGCACGCCGATGCCGTTGGGGCCGAACGCCTTGTGGCCGGAGAAGGCGTAGAAGTCGACGCCCAGGGCCTGCACGTCGACCGGCCCGTGCGGCGCCCGCTGGGCGCCGTCGACCAGCACCTTGGCGCCGACGGCAGCGGCGGCCGCGACGACGCGGCCGAGATCGGTGAGCGCGCCGGTGACGTTCGAGCAATGGGTGACGGCGACGAGGCGGGTGCGCGGGCCGACCAGCCCGTCGAGCCGGTCGAGGTCGAGGCGGCCGTCGACGGTCGCCGGGATCACCTTCAGCACGATGCCGCGGCGTGCCTGGAGGAGCTGCCACGGGACGATGTTGCTGTGATGCTCCAGCACCGACAGCAGGACCTCGTCGCCCTTGGCCATGAGCGCGCCGAAGGAGCTGGCGACGAGGTTGATGGCGCCGGTGGTGCCGCCCGTGAAGACGATCTCCCGCGGCGAGGGCGCATTGAGATAGCGCGCGGCGGCGAGGCGGGCGGTCTCGTAGGCTTCCGTAGCCGCCTCGGCGAGGCGGTGAACGCCGCGCTTCACATTGGCGCGGGCCGTCGCATCGTGGTGGGCGAACGCCTCGATGACATGGCGTGGCGTCTGCGCCGAGGCGCCGCTGTCGAGATAGTGCAGGGCGGGGCCCGGGGTGGGAGCGGCGAAGATGGGGAACTGCGCCCGGAAGGACGCGGGATCGAAGCTCATGCCGCGGCGGGGGGCGAGGCGGCGAGGGCGGCCAGCGCCTCCGGCGTGTCCAGGTCGAGCAGCACGCCGGGATCGCCGACCTCGACCTCGACCACCTGGTCGGCGTGGGCGGCCACGAGATGGCGGGCGCCGACGTCGCCGGACACGGCCGTCATCTCCGGGAAGAAGCGCCGCGCCCACAGGACCGGATTGCCGCGCTTGCCGCCGGCAGTCGGCACGCAGATCGCGCGGCCCTCGACGGGGTTGAAGGCGGCGATCAGCCGGTCGATCGCAGCAGCGCCGACGCGCGGCATGTCGCCGAGGCAGACGACGACGCCGTCGACATCGGCGGGCAGCGCGGCGATGCCGGCCTTGAGCGACGTGCTGAGGCCGGCGGCGTAGTCGGGGTTGTGGACGACGGTGACCGGCCGTCCGGCGACCGCCGCTTCCACGCTCTCGCGCTGGTGGCCGGTGACGATGATCACCGGGCGCGCCTTCGCCGCCAGCACGGCGTCGAGGGTGCGCGCCAGCATCGGCGCGCCGTCGACCGGCAGCAGCAGCTTGTTGGCGGGACCCATACGGCGCGACGGCCCGGCGGCGAGCACCAGGGCGGCGATGCGGGGCGCGCGCGGCGCCGTCGGCGGGCCGTCGCCGGCGCGCGGCTGCGGCCGGGTCGGAATCTCGGCCAGCAGGCCGCCCGCACCCATGCGCATGACGTCGCCCCGGCCGACCGGCACGCCGGCGGCCAGCCGCTGCAGCACCCAGTCGAAGCCGTTCATCTTTGGCGAGCGGGCGCAGCCGGGCAGGCCCAGCACCGGCGTGCCGTGGAGACGCCCGAGCAGCAGCAGGTTGCCGGGGTCGACCGGCATGCCGAAATGCTCGACCACGCCGCCCGCGGCCTCGATGCCGGCGGGCAGCACGTCGCGGCGGTCGACGATGGCCGACGCGCCGGCGATCAGCACGAGGTCGGCGCCCGCCGCCCGCGCCCGGGCGATGGCGGCGGCGACCGCCGCCGGATCGTGGGGGGTGCGCTCCTCGCCGGCCAGCGTGCCGCCGAGCCCGGCGACCCGCGCCCGGGTGACGTCGACGGTCTTGTCGAGGACGCTGTCCTTGATCCCCGGCAGGGTCGTCTGGATCAGCCGGGCGGCCAGCGGCCGGAATGGCGCGACGCGGATCAGCGGCGCGGCGGCCGACGCCGCCGCGACCACGACGTCGACCGCCGGGCCGGGGGCGGCGAACGGGATGATCTTGATCGTCGCCACCATGTCTCCCGCCGCGACGGGGGCGTTCGGCGGCAGGGTGGCGATGGTGATGGCCTCGTCGACGAGGTTGAGGGCGTCGAGGCGGTCGGGGTCGACGACCGCCAGGCCGGGATGCTCGGCGAACAGGTTGACCCGGCCGGTGAAGGGCGCGCTCGCCGTCAGTCCCGGGCCCATGGCGGCCGCCGCGATCCGCCGCGCCGCCTCGTCCTCCGCCACGTCGTCGGGATCGAGCCGCGCGGCGACGACGCTGTCGACCCCCGCGGCGGCGAGTGCCGCGACGTCGTCGGCGGTGAGCACGCGCCCCTTCCTCAGGGTGCGTCCGCCCGCCTTGCGGCTGTGCGCCAGGATGGCGCCGGCCGCGTCGGCGACGGGGACCGGGCCGAATTTCATGCGGCGGGCTCGGCGTGCAGCGTGCGGGTGATGCCGGCGAGGATGCTGATGGCGATCTCCGCCGGCGACACCGCGCCGATGTCGAGGCCGATGGGCGCGTCGATGCGGCCGATCTCGTTGTCGCCGAAGCCGAGCGCCTTCAGCCGTTCGACGCGGGCGGCATGCGTCCGCCGGCTGCCGAGCGCGCCGATGTAGAAGGCGGGCGAGCGCAGCGCCACCGCCAGCGCCGGGTCGTCCAGCTTGGGATCGTGGGTCAGGGTCACGACGGCGGTGCGCACATCGGGCCTGAGGCGCTCCATCGCCTCGTCCGGCCAGTCGGTGTCGAGCGTGACCTCGGGGAAGCGCGCGTCGGTCGCGAACCCGTGGCGCGGGTCGATGACAACCACCTGGAAGCCGCTGATGGCGGCCATCGGCACCAGCGGCTGGGCGATGTGTACCGCCCCGACCACGACGAGGCGCCGCGGCGGGTTGAAGACGTTGACGAAGACCGGCCCCGCCGCGGTGTCGATCGTCCGGCTGCGGTCGTCGCGCAAGGCCGAACGGGCGGCGGCGAGCGCCGCATCGTCGAGCTCCAGGGCACCCTGGCTGCGGTCGGGCCAGACCAGGCGCTCCAGCCCGGACTTCAGGTGCGTCGCGAGCGCGACGGGGTGCTTGGCGGCGCGCTCCGCGCGCAGCAGGGCGAGCGTGTCGGACTTCATTCGACGCGCTCGACGAACACCTGGACCTTGCCGCCGCAGGCCAGCCCGACGTCCCAGGCCTGTTCGTTGCTGATGCCGAAGTCGAGGAGGCGCGGGGCGCCGTCGGCGATGCAGTCGAGCGCCTCGCGGACGACGGCGCCCTCGATGCACCCGCCGGAGACCGATCCGACGAAGGCGCCGTCCTCGTCGACCGCAAGCTGGCTGCCGACCGGGCGGGGCGAGGAGCCCCACGTGACGACGACGGTGGCGAGCGCCACGCCCTTGCCGCCGGAACGCCAGGCCGCGGCCTGGTCGAGGATGTCTGGTTCGGTCATGCGCGTGCGGCCTCCTTCCAGCGGGCGATCTCGGCGGCGTTCGCCGCCGCGGGCCGGCCCAGCGCCGCGGCCAGGTTGCCGAGGCTCTCGAGGTTGTGGATCGGCCGGAACTCGTCGACGTGCGGCATGATCGCCCGCATGCCGAGAGATTTGGGCGCGAACGCCTCGTAGCGCAACAGCGGGTTGAGCCAGATCAGGCGGCGGCTCGACTTGTGCAGCCGTTCCATCTCCTGGGCCAGGCCCTCGCCGGCATCGCGGTCGAGGCCGTCGGTGATCAGCAGCACGACCGCCCCCTGGCCGAGCACGCGGCGCGACCAGACCCGGTTGAAGTGGTGCAGGGTGGCGCCGATCCGCGTCCCGCCCGACCAGTCCTCGACGACCTCGGCGATGCGGCCCAGCGCGAGATCGATGTCGCGGTGGCGCAGGTAGCGCGTCACGTTGGTCAGGCGCGTGCCGAACAGGAAGGTGTGGACGCGGTCGCGGTCGTTGGTGAGCGCATGCAGGAAATGCAGCAGCATGCGCGAGTAGCGGCTCATGGACCCGGAGATGTCGCAGAGCACGACCAGCGGCGGATGGCGCAGGCGACGGTCCTTGAGCTTCAGCGGGATCGACGCACCGCCCGAGCGCAGCGCGGCGCGCAACGTCGCCCGCAGGTCGGCGCGCGCGCCCCGCGGATCGGCGTGGAAGCGCCGGGTCGGCACCTCCATGATCGGCAGCCGCATGCGCGCGATGATCGACCTGGCGCGCGCGATCTCGTCGGCCGACATGGCCTCGAAGTCCATGGTCTGCAGCAGCTCGCGGTCCGACCAGGTCATGGCCGCGTCGAGTTCGATCTCCTCCTCGGGCGGCCGTTCCTTGCCGTGCTGGTCCTTGCCGTGCAGCGCCTCGGCGACGCGCCGGGACAAGGGATCGCGCTGGTCGTCCGGGCGCTGCACGTTGGGCAGCAGCAGGCCCATCATCTTCTCCAGCAGCTCGGGGTTGCGCCAGAACACGTGGAACGCCTGGTCGAACAGCTCGCGCTGCTCCTGCCGGTTCACGAAGACCGCGTGCAGGGTCCAGTAGAAGTCCGTGCGGTTGGTGATGCCCACGGCGTCCACCGCGCGTACCGCGTCGATCACCCGTCCCGGCCCGATCGGCAGGCCGGCCGCGCGCAGGGTGCGCGCGAAATGCATCAGGTTCGGCACCAGGCTGCCGCCGAAATCGTCCCGCTCGGGGGGGCGGCGCGGGGCGTCCATCGGCACTAGCCGGCGCTCGCCGCCAGCTCGGCCTTGACCTGGTTGAGGATGCGGGTCGCCTCGCTGCCCTGGATGCGGGCGATGTCGTCCTGGTACTTCAGCAGCGTGCCGAGCGTGTCGTTGACCGTGTCGCGGTCGAGCTCGAAGCTGTCGAGCTGCATCAGCGCGTGCGTCCAGTCGATCGTCTCGGCGACGCCCGGCAGCTTGAAGAGGTCCATCTTGCGGAGCTGCTGCACGAAGGCGACGACCTGGCGCGACAGGGACTCGCCGGCACCCGGGCACTTCACCCTGAGGATCTGCAGCTCGCGCTTCGCGTCGGGATAGTCCACCCAGTAGTAGAAGCAGCGGCGCTTCAGCGCGTCATGGATCTCGCGCGTGCGGTTCGAGGTGATCACCACGATCGGCGGCGCCGGCGCCTTCACCGTGCCGATCTCGGGGATCGTCACCTGATAGTCGGCCAGCACCTCCAGGAGGTAGGCCTCGAACGGCTCGTCGGTGCGGTCGAGCTCGTCGATCAGCAGCACCGGCGGCCCGGCGACATCGGGCTCCAGCGCCTGCAGCAGCGGGCGGCGGATGAGGAAGCGCTCGGAGAAGATCTCGTCCTCCAGCGATTCGCGGGCCGTTCCCGTCGCCTCGCCGAGGCGGATCTCGATCATCTGCCGGGCGTAGTTCCACTCGTAGACGGCCGAGGCGACGTCGAGCCCCTCGTAGCACTGCAGGCGGATCAGCTTGCGGCCCAGCGCACTCGCCAGGACCTTGGCGATCTCCGTCTTGCCGACGCCGGCCTCGCCCTCGAGGAAGAGCGGGCGGCCGAGCGACAGGGACAGGTAGACGGCGGTGGCAAGGCTGCGGTCGGCGACGTAGTCGGCACCGCCGAGCAGCGCCAGTGTCTCGTCCACCGAAGCGGGAAGCGGCATGCGGAAGCGACCTTTCGGGGCGGATTCGGCCCGGCGCGAGGCCTGGGCCCGGAACGGGCTGCGCCGACAGCCAAAAGCTAGTGGCTCGGGGGGGACGTTGCAACGCGGCGGCCCGTCGCGTCGTCAGGGCTCGCCATACTCGCGCATGCGGCGCTGGGTCTCTTCGGGCACGCGGTAGCGGCCCAGCGTTTCACGCACGTAGCGGTCGAGGCGCCCCGCCAGGTCGAAGGCGAGGTCGACGCCGCCGCCGGCCGCGGTCAGCCGGCCGACCGGCCCGGCTGCACCCCTGGGGTGGTCGATGGCGAGCCGGATATCCTCCCAGCGCGCGCCGGCGAGGGCATCGGGGGCCGCCGCCTCGCCCGCCGCATCGCCGCGGAAGGCCGGGGCGGTGCCCTGCGGGCGGTAGACGACGCGCCCGGCGCCCACGCCAGTCAGCGCGCTGCCGGCGAAGGAGACGCGCTCGCGGTCGATGCGCACGGGCAGGGTGCCGGAGATACGACCCTCGGCGGTCAACCCGTCGACGCCGATCGCTGCGGCGAGCAGGCCGGCGTCGAGGCCGGCCGCCTCGAGCGTCAGCACCGCCGCGTCGAAGGCGGGCGAGAGGGTGGCCTCGGTCAGCGTCACGAGCCCGCCGGCCACTGCGAACCGCGCCGCAACCAGGACGGGCCGGCCGCGGTCGAGGCGGAAGCCGATGGTGCCGTCGGTGAGCGGCAGCCCGACGTCGACGACCCCGACGGTCAGCGTCTGGACGCCGGAGGTCGACGGCGGCCAGAGGCCGTCGAGCGCGACGACGCCGTTGACCCGGGCGACGCGGCCGAAGGGCAGCGTGGCGCCGATGTCGCGAAGCAGCAGCCGTGCGCTGCCGTCGAGCCCCTTCGTCGACCAGGCGAGATCCGCGCGGCCGGCGAACGTGCCGGAGCCGTCGCGCACGATCGCGGCGAGCGCGGGCGAGAGCTGCCCGAGAGCCCCGTCGCGGCCGAGATCGACCGGACGCAGACGGATGCGGGCGCTGCCGCTGCCGTCGGACGCGGCCGTCCCTTCCGCCTCGACGGCGAGGCGTCCCGGGTCGTCGCCGGCGCGCGCCCGGAAGGCGAGGCCGCCGGGCCCTGGCTCGCCCGACAGCTCGAGGGCGAGGGGCGGAAAGAGCGCGGGCTCGACCAGGGACACGAGCCGCGCCGCCTTGATCTCCAGCCGTGGCGGCATCTCGTCCCAGCGCAGCGTCGCCGCGACGTCCTCGGCGCGCAGGCCGCGCTGCGGCAGGGTCAGGCGCAGCCCGGTCGCCGTCGCCCCGCCGCGCGCTCCGGCCTTGCTCAGGGCCCCGTCGATCGCCACGTTGCCACCGTCGCTGTGGGCCGGCCCGAGCGGCGTCGCGATCGTAGTCGGGCGCAGCTCGATACGCACGGCATGCACCAGCCGGTAGCCCTCGCCCAGGGGCAACAGGCGCAGGGTCGGTGCCGCGCCGGCGACGATGCGCGCCTCGACGCCGAGCGGCGTCGCCCCGCGCGCCGGGCGATCAAGGAAGGAGACGCTGCCGGGACGCGACGGGCGCAGTGCCAGCCCGCCGTCTTCCTCGGCCGCGTCGAACGCCGTCTCGACGGTGAGGCGCCGGCCGTCGAGGTCGATCCCGGCGAGCGACGCGGCGACGGTCGATCCCTCGGCGAGGACGCGCAGCCGCGCCCGTTCGATGCCGCCGCCGTCGGCGGAGCGGCCGCCGGTCTGCAGGTCGATCTCGATCGCCGGCACGGCCCCCTCGCCGTAGCCGACGGAGATCTCCCCGGAGAGGGCCTCCAGCGTGAGGCCCGGCAGCCGCACGACCCCTTCGCGGATGGCGAGCCGCGCGGCGGTACGGCCGACCTCGTCCGGGGCGAGGCGCAGCTCGCCGCCGAAGGCGCCGGCGACGCTGGTGGCGACGATCGACACGGCGCCGTCGAGCGCCCGGCTCGCCGTCTGGACGAGATGGCCGCGCAGGGTCGCGTTCCAGGCGCCCCCGGGAGCCTCCAAGGTCACTCGCGCCTCGCCGAACTCGACATGGTCGACGCGGAGGTCGGTGGCGGAGCGCAGCCAGCGCTCGACCCGGACGCCGGTGGCGGCGGCATCGGCCGCGCCGCCGGCGATCACCAGGCCCTCCAGGGTGATCGAATAGAGCTCGCCGCGCAGCGCCGCCCAGGGCGTGTAGCGGACGATGGCGCGGTCGGCCGCCAGCGACGTCGGGCCCGCGATGCGGACATCCTCGATCAGCGTCTCGAAGAGCCCGACGCGCCGGACGTCGATGGCGGCGACGGCGGCGCCCGCCGCGGTCAGCCGCGCGACGATCAGTCGCTCGACGATCCAGGGCGCGTTGAGCCAAGCGGCCGTCGCAGCGGCCACGAGGACGAGCGCGCCCCACCACTTCACGCGGCGGCGCGGGCGCGCTTCCGCCGCGGTCATGCGACCGCCCGCCGTCGCCGGTTGAGGTCGCGCCGCGTGCCGCGCATCGTCGCCCCGCCGCAGGATTCGGCCGTAGTCTAGCCGAACTCTTCGGGCGGGCCAGCTGTGCGCCTGGAGCGGGAAATGCGGGGGCGGCCACCCCCGCAGAGAGAATCCTAGATGCCGGTGGCGTGGTGGGCGATCGACAGATGATCCTCGACGTCCTTGACGCCCGGGACGTTCTCGGCCGCGACGATCATGGCCTGGCGCTCTTCCGTGGACCGGACGAAGCCCCAGAGATGAACCACCCGCTTGGTCACCAGGACGTTGTAGACCGCGCCGCCGGCCCAGGGCTGCCGGTTGATCGTCTTCATGACGGCATCGCGCAGGGACTGGTCGGTCTCCGCGGTGCGGCCCGGCTTGGGCGAGCCATGGACCGCCAGCCCCTGCAGGAGATTGGCGCGGCTGACGATGCCGACGACCTTGCGGCGCTTGACGACCGGCACCCGCTTGATGCGGTGCGCCTCCAGCAGGTCGGCGATCTCCTGGATCGGCGTGTCCTCCTTCACCGTCACGACCTCCTTGGTCATGATCTCGCTGGCGACGAGGCCGTGGCTCTTGACGTATTCGTTCGCCAGCAGGTCCGGGCTGGTCAGCATCTCCAGCCACCACGGCCGGCGCTTCTCGGTCCCGATCTCGGCCCGGCGCAGCAGGTCGCCCTCGCTGACGATGCCGACGATGTAGCCGGCATCGTCGACCACCGGGGCGGCGCTGATGTGCTTGTCGATGAGCAACCGGGCGATGTCGGCGATCTTGGTGTCGGGCCGGACGGTGAGTACGGGCGCGGTCATGACGTCGCGGGCGCGCATAGGGGATTCCTCCGATCGTGACCGGGCGCTGGCCGCCCGGGCCGTTCCTGATGAACGTTGAAAGAATATGCGCTCGCGGCGCTGCTGTCCTTGACATGTGTCAAGCAGGCCCCGCGGTGCGGCACGCGGTCGACGCGCCCCTTGATCGACCCGGACGATCCGAACGACAGTGCCCGGCGAAGAGCCGATCCCGGCGCAAAGGAGCGTCCCGATGACCGAACCCCGCCCGGACCTGACGATCGAGGAGTTCAGGGCGCGCATCGTCCTGGCCGGCTTCCCCGTCCCCGAGGAGCGCCTGGCGGCCCTGCATGCGGCCTACGGCGACCTTCGCGCGATGACGGCCCGCCTGCGCCGCGCCTACGGCTATGGCGACGAGCCGGCCCACCTGTTCGTGCCGGGGGCGAAGCCGTGAGCCTGCCCCTGCACCACCTGACCATCGCGGAGGCGTCGCGTCGCATCGCCGCCCGCGAGTTGTCGCCGGTCGAGCTGACGAAGGCGGTGCTCGACCGCATCGCCGCCGTCGACGGCAGGCTGAACAGCTATGTCCTGGTGACGCCCGAGCGGGCGATAGCCGACGCGCGGGCGGCCGAAGCCGAGATCATGGCCGGGCGCTGGCGCGGCCCGCTGCACGGCATTCCCGTCGGGATCAAGGACATCTACGCGACGGCCGGCATCCGCACGACCTGCCATTCGCACCTGTTGATGGACAACGTGCCGACGGAGGACGCGGTCGCGGTCGCCAGGCTCGGCGCGGCGGGGGCGGTGCTCATGGGCAAGCTCGCGACCCACGAGTTCGCCTTCGGCGGGCCGGACTGGACGCTGCCGTTCCCGCCGGCGCGCAACCCGTGGAACACCGACCGGTTCACGGGCGGCTCGTCCAGCGGGTCGGGTGCCGCGGTGGCGGCCGGGCTCTGCCTAGGGGCGCTCGGCAGCGACACCGCGGGCTCGATCCGCACGCCCTCGGCCTTCTGCGGCATCGCGGGCATCAAGCCGAGCTACGGTCTCGTGTCGCGCCGCGGCGTCGCCCCGCTCGCCTGGAGCCTCGATCATATCGGGCCGATGGCCTGGACCGCGGAGGATGCGGGGCTGATGCTGCAGGCGATCGCCGGGCACGACCCCGGCGATCCGGCGTCGGCCACGGTGCCGCTGCCCGACTATGCGGCGGCCCTCGACGGCGACGTGCGCGGGCTGCGCATCGGCGTCGTGCGCCATTTCCACGAGCGCGACGACCGTGCCGACGCCGACATCGCGGCCGGCATCGACGGGGCGCTGCGCACGCTCGCCGAGCGCGGCGCGGTGGTGGAGGACGTGACGCTGTCGCCGCTGCAGGACTACAGCGCCGCCTGCGTCCTCATCATGAACGCCGAGGCCCTGGCGGTGCACGAGCGCGACCTCAAGGCGACGCCCGAGAAGTACGGCTGGATCTTCCGCGACCGCATGACGCTGGCGACGTTCGTGACGGCCGCCGACTACGTGCAGGCGACGCGGCTGCGCCGCATCCTGACGGCGGAGGCGGACGCCGCGCTGGCGCGCTGCGACGTGCTGGTGTGCGCGGTGATCTGGTCGGCCGCGCCGGCGATCGAGACGATCCCGCCCTACGGCATGTTCCGCAAGCCGATGCTGACCGGGCCGTTCAACCTCACGGGCCATCCGGCGATGTCGGTGTGCACCGGCTTCTCCGCCGACGGCATGCCGCTCGCCATGCAGATCGTCGGCCGCCGCTTCGACGAGGCGACGGTGCTGCGCGTCGCCGACGCCTACGAGAAGGCCACACCGTGGCGGGACAGGCGCCCGCCGCTGTGAGCGGAGCGAGCCGGTCGCGCTGACGGGCCGTAGCACCGCCCTCTCCGTCCCCGGCAGGGGGCGGAGAGGGCGGGTGCAGGGTCAGCCCGCGGCGGCGACCGCGCGCTTGGTCATCACGCCGACGAGGTGGGCGCGATATTCGGCCGAGGCATGGATGTCGCTGTTGAGGCCCGACGACGGTGCCGTCAGCTTCTCGACCGCGGCCGGCGTGAAGGAGCCGGCCAGCGCGGCCTCGGCCTCCTTCCAGCGGAACACGGTCGGGCCGGCGCCGGTGATCGCGACGCGCACACCGGACGGACCCTTGGCCACGAACGACCCGACGATGGCGTAGCGCGAGGCCGGGTTGCGGAACTTCGTGTAGGCCGCCTTCTCCGGCACCGGGAAGCTGACGGACTGGACGATCTCGCCGGCGTCCAGCGCCGTTTCGAACAGGCCGGTGAAGAACTGGTCCGCCGCGATGGTGCGCTTGTTGGTCGTCACCGTGGCACCCAGCGCGACCAGCGCGCCGGGATAGTCGGCGGCCGGATCGTTGTTTGCGATCGAGCCGCCGATGGTGCCGCGATGGCGGACCTGCGGGTCGCCGATCATCCCAGCCAGATGCGCCAGCGCCGGAATGGTCGCCTTCACCTCGGCCGAATGGGCGACCGCGGCATGCGTCGTCATCGCGCCGACGACCAGCGCATTGCCCTCCTTGCGGATGCCGGCGAGCCCGGCGATGCCGCCGAGATCGATGACGTCGGAAGGTTGGGCGAGGCGCTGCTTGAGGGTCGGCAGCAGGGTCATCCCGCCGGCCATCAGCTTGGCGTCGTCGGCCTTGGCGAGCAGCGCGGCGGCGTCGGCGACCGAGGTCGGCTTGTGGTACTCGAAGTTGTACATGGGTCGTCTCCCCGGTCAGGCGGCCTTGGCCGTGCGCTTGTCGTGGATGATCTGCCACACCCGCTGCGGCGTGGCCGGCATCTCCACGTGCTTGACGCCGAGCGCTGACAGCGCGTCGACGACGGCGTTCATCACCGCGGCCGGTGCCCCGATCGCGCCGGCCTCGCCGCAGCCCTTCACGCCGAGCGCGTTGTCGGTCGAAGGGACGTTGTGCGTGGCGACGTTGAACGACGGCAGGTCGTCCGCCCTGGGCATGCAGTAGTCCATGTAGGACCCGGTCAGGATCTGCCCCGACTTCGGGTCGTAGACGCAGCCTTCCAGCAGCGCCTGGCCGATGCCCTGGCCGAGCCCGCCATGGACCTGGCCCTCGACGATCATCGGGTTGATGATCCGCCCGAAATCGTCGGAGGCGACGAAATTCACGATCCGCGTCACGCCGGTGTCGGGGTCGATCTCGACCTCGCAGATGTGCGCCCCCGACGGGAAGGTGAAGTTCTTCGGGTCGTAGAACGCGGTCTCGTCGAGGCCGGGCTCCAGGGTCTCCATCGGGTAGTTGTGCGGCACGTAGGCGGTCAGCGCGATCTCGCCGAACGCCTTCGACTTGTCCGTGCCGGCGACCTGGAACTTGCCGTCCTTGTACTCGATGTCCGCTTCCGAGGCCTCGAGCAGGTGGGCGGCGATCTTCTTGCCCTTGTTCACGACCTTTTCGACGGCCTTCATGATCGCCATGCCGCCGACGGCCAGTGAGCGCGAGCCGTAGGTGCCCATGCCGAAGGCGACCTTGTTGGTGTCGCCATGGACGATCTCGATGCTGTCCATGGGAATCTGCAGCATCTCCGAGACGAGCTGGGCGAAGGTCGTCTCGTGGCCCTGGCCGTGGCTGTGCGCCCCGGTGAACACCGTGACGGACCCCGTCGGATGCACCCGCACCTCGGCCGACTCGTAGAGGCCGGCGCGGCCGCCGAGCGCGCCCACCACCTGGCTCGGCGCGATGCCGCAGGCCTCGATGTAGGTGGCGATCCCGATGCCGCGGTACTTGCCGCGCCGGGCGGCCTCGGCACGGCGCTTCTCGAAGCCGGCGTAATCCGCCGCCTTCAGCGACATGTCGAGCGTCGTGAAGTAGTCGCCGCTGTCGTACTTCAGCGCGACCGGCGTCTGGTAGGGGAAGGCGTTCGTCGGGATGAAGTTGCGCCGGCGGATCTCCGCCGGATCGATGCCGGTCTCGTCGGCGGCGACGTCGACGATGCGCTCCAGCAGGTAGGTCGCTTCCGGCCGGCCCGCGCCGCGATAGGCGTCGACCGGAACCGTGTTGGTGAACACCGCCCGGACCTCGGCGTAGATCACCGGCGTGGTGTAGACGCCCGCCAGCAGGGTCGCGTGCAGGATGGTCGGGATGCAGGTGGAGAAGGTCGAGAGGTAGGCACCCATGTTGGCGAGGGTGTGCTCGCGCAGCGCCAGGAACTTGCCGTCCTTGTCGAGCGCCAGCTCGACCGTCGTCACATGGTCGCGGCCGTGGGCGTCCGACATGAAGGATTCCGAGCGCTCGGCCGTCCACTTGATCGGCTTGGCGAGCTTGCCGGCCGCCCAGGTGACGATCGCCTCCTCGGCATAGTGGTAGATCTTCGAGCCGAAGCCGCCGCCGACGTCCGGCGCCACCACGCGCAGCCGCGATTCCGGAATGTGCAGCACGAAGGCGCCCATCAGCAGGCGGATGACGTGCGGGTTCTGGCTGGTGGTGTAGAGCGTGTACTCGCCGGTGGCGCGGTCGAAGTCGCCGATCGCTGCCCGTGGTTCCATCGCATTGGGCACGAGGCGGTTGTTGACGAGGTCGAGTTTGGCGATGTGGTGGGCCTCCCTGAAGGCCTTCTCGACGCCCGCCCGGTCGCCGAACTCCCAGTCGTAGCAGGTGTTGCGCGCCGCCTGTTCCCAGATCTGCGTGGCGCCCGGCGCGATCGCGTCGGTCATCGACACGACGGCCGGGAGCTCCTCATAGACGATGTCGAGGAGCTCGGCCGCGTCACGGGCCTGCTGCCTGGTCTCGGCGACGATGAGGGCCACCTGGTCACCGACATGGCGCACGCGGTCGGTGACCAGCGGCGGATGCGGAGGCTCGACCATCGGCGTGCCGTCGCGGCTGTGGATCAGCCAGCCGCAGGGCAGGCCGCCGACCTGGTCGGCCGCCATGTCCGCGCCGACGAAGACGGCGACGACGCCCGGCGCCGACTTGGCGGCGGCGGTGTCGAGCTTAACGATCTTCGCGTGGGCGTGCGGCGAGCGGACGATCCAGGCATGAAGCTGGCCCGGGCGGTTGATGTCGTCGGTATAGGTCCCGCGACCGGTGAGGAAGCGGAAGTCCTCGCGGCGCTTTACCGAAGCGCCAATTCCCGTGTCGGTCATGGCTTCACCCCTGCATGGCCTTGGCGCCTGCGATCACCGACTTGACGATGTTGTGGTAGCCGGTGCAACGGCAGAGATTGCCCTCGAGCCATTCCCGCACCTCCTGCTCGGAGGGGGCCGGGTTGTGCTTTGCGAGGTCGACGGCGCTCATCACCATGCCGGGCGTGCAGAAGCCGCACTGCAGGCCGTGATTGTCGCGGAAGGCCTCCTGCATCGGGTGCAGCGTGCCGTCCTTGGCGAGCCCTTCGATGGTCATCACGTCGGCGCCGGCACACTGCACGGCGAGAATCGTGCAGCTCTTGACGGACTTGCCGTCGACATGCACCACGCAGGCGCCGCACTGGCTGGTGTCGCAGCCGACGTGCGTTCCCGTCAGGCCGAGCGTTTCGCGCAGGAAGTGAACGAGCAAGGTGCGGGCCTCGACGGCCCCCGTCACCGACTTGCCGTTCACCGTCATGGTCACGGTGCTGGCCATATTTCCTCCCCTAGCGGTCAGGTCAAAGGTAGGTCGCGCGAACGCCCGGCGCTGCCCGGTCGCGGCCACGCCGTTGCGTCGATGAACCGGATCGACGCGTCAATGTCCGCTCGCCGCCGCCGTTGGTCAAGCGCGTCCGGCGGCGTCTCAGCGCGGCGTCGCGAAGACCAGGAGCACAAGCACGGCCACCGCGATGAGGCCGACGATCCACACCGTCGGATTGATGGCGGCGCGGGCCGGCAAGGGGGTGGGAGCGGCGGCTGCGGGGGCGGCCGCCACAGGCTCGCTCACCGGCGCAGGCTCGGCGGTCGGCGGGGCTGCTGGCGCCACCGCGGCGGCGGACGCGGTGACGATCTCGGCGAAGCGGCCGAAGAATTCCTCGGCCATCTTGCGCGCGGTCCCGTCGATCAGGCGCGAGCCGATCTGCGCCAGCTTGCCGCCGACGTTGGCGTTGACCGTGTAATGGAGGACGGTGCCGTCGCCGTCGTCCGTCAGGCGGACCTCGGCGCCGCCCTTGGCGAAGCCGGCTGCCCCGCCCTGGCCCTCGCCGGAAATGCGGTAGCCGTTCGGCGGGTCGAGGTCGGAGAGCGTCACCTTGCCGCCGAACCGCGCCTTGACCGGACCGACCTTGGCGGTGACCTTGGCCGTGAACTCGGTCGGCGAAGTCTTCTCGATCTCCTCGCAGCCCGGGATCGCCTGGCGCAGCACCTCGGCATCGTTGAGGGCGGCCCATACGGCTTCCCGCGGGGCGGCGATGCGGTATTCACCGGTCATGTCCATGGTGCGATCCTCCGTCTGCCGCGGGTCGGGCGGAACCTATCGTCGCCGCCCGCGGCCGGCAAGGCGCGGGCGCGGCCACAACGCACTTGCGCGCCGGGGCGGTTCTCCCTCATCCTTGCCAGCGCTATCGCCGACCCGCGCTCAGCGCGCGAAGCATTCGCAATTGAACGATCGGCGAAGCGGGATCAGGAGGCGGGAGAACGAACATTCCCGAGGGGAGCTATTTGTCCGGGGCCAAGACGTGAGCGTCGAGCAGCTGATCGCCGACTACGGCTCGTGGTTCTACGTCATCACGTTCCTTTGGACTTTTCTGGAAGGCGAGACTTTCGT
>JADZBA010000058.1 GCA_020852355.1 Alphaproteobacteria bacterium | reverse complement strand
GGGCGCCATGTCGACGTCGGTGGCGATCGAGAAGTCGGGCACGGTGGCCTTGGACTCGGCCATGCGCCGCGCGACGACCTGCTGCAGGCGCGTGAGCTCCTCGACGCTGACCTCGCCCTTGGGGCCGGTCGCGGGCTCGGCCGTGGCGGCGGGGGCCGCCGCCACGGGCTGCGGCGCCGCGGCGGGCGCCGCGGTCGACGTCCCACCGGCCTGCGCGGCGGCCAGCACGTCGGACTTCACGATCCGCCCCTCCGGGCCGCTGCCGGTGATCGAGTGCAGGTCGATGTCGCGCTCGCGCGCGATCCGGCGGGCGAGGGGAGAGGCCTTGACGCGCGCGCGCCCGTTGCCGTTGCCATCGCCGCCGTGTCGTGGCTCGGCCACCGGCGCGGTGGCGGTCGCGGTGGCGGTGGCCGCCGGCGCCGTGCCGGCCTCGGTCGCCTCGCCGGCCGTCTCCACATCCGGCGCCGCCTCGGCCGCCTCGCCGGCCGCCGCGGACCCGTTGACGCCGGCCGCCGGCTCGCCGATCGTCGCGATCACCGCACCGATCTGCAGCGTCGCGCCCTCCTGGGCCACGATGTGCAGCTCGCCGTCGGCGTCGGCCTCGTAGGGCATCGTCGCCTTGTCGGTCTCGATCTCGACGATCTCCTCACCGCGCGTGACCGTGTCCCCGTCGGACTTCAGCCAGCGCAAGATCGTGCCCTCCTCCATCGAGTCCGACAGCCGGGGCATGACGACTTCAGGCACGACAGACCTCCAGCGCAGCAGACAGGATCTTCGCCTCGTGCGGCAGCGCCGCATCCTCGAGGCTCTTGGCATAGGGCATCGGGACCTCGGCGCTGCCGACACGCCCCACCGGCGCGTCGAGATCGTCGAAGCACGCCGACGAGATGCGTCCGGCGACCTCGGCGGTCACGCCGTAGGACGCCCAGCCCTCCTCGACGCACAGCGCGCGGTTCGTCTTGGCCACCGACGCGGCCACCGTCTCCACGTCGAGCGGCCGCAGCGAGCGCAGATCGATCACCTCGGCAGAGATGCCGTGCTCGGCCTCGAGCTGTTCGGCGACGTGCAGGCAGCGGGTCACGGCGAAGGAATGTGCCACAAGCGTGAGGTCGGTGCCTTCCCGAGCCACGTGGGCCAGGCCGATCGGCACCTCGCCGTCGACCGACATGTCGACCGCGCCCTTGGCCTTGTAGAGCTGGAGGTTCTCGACGACGACCACCGGATCGTCGTCGCGGATCGCCGCTTTCAGCAGCCCACGCGCGTCGGCGGGCGTGGCCGGCGCGACGACCTTCAGCCCCGGCACGTTGGCAAACCATCCCTCGAAGGACTGCGAGTGCTGCGCGGTGAGCTGGTTGCCGGCGCCGTTCGGGGTGCGGATCACCAGCGGGCAGCCGACCTTGCCGCCGAACATGTAGCGGACCTTCGCCGCGTGGTTGACCACCTGGTCCATCGCGACCAGGATGAAGTTGATCGTCATGATCTCCACCACCGGGCGCTGGCCGGACATCGCCGCGCCGACCGCGGCGCCGACGAAGCCCTCCTCGGAGATCGGCGTCTCCATGACCCGCTCCGGGCCGAAGTCGTCGTAGAGGCCCGCGGTGACCTTGTAGGAGCCCTGGAAGATCCCGATCTCCTCGCCCATGAGGAAGACCGTCGGATCGCGCTCGAGCTCCTCGCGCAGCGCGAGGCGCAGCGCCTCGCGGTAGGTCATCGTCGCGACCCCGGTCGTCGTCTGCGTGGCCATGGCTACGAGGCCTCCTGGAGCTGGGCGACGATCGCCGCCTCGCCCGCCGGCGCGCCCGGCGCCATGCGGGCGAACTGCTCGCCGCTGCGGGGGTCGCCGTAGACGAACTCGGCCAGCGTGTCGGCGCTGGGCATCGGCGAGGCCTCGGCGAAGGCCACGGCGGCGTCGACCGCCGCCTGTGCCTCGCGCGCGACCCGGTCGAGCTCGTCCTGCGCGACGCCCGCGTCGAGCAGCTTGGCCGTGGCCAGCGCGATCGGGTCGCGCTGGTCGGCCCACTCGGCCACCTCCTCGCGGGTGCGGTAGGCGGTTCCGGCGTCGGCGACCGAGTGGCCGCGCAGGCGGTAGGTCATGACCTCGAGCACGGCCGGCTGGCGCTGCTCGCGCGCGCGTGACAGCAGGGCGTCGGCGGCGGCGTAGACGTCCTCGACGTCCTGGCCGTCGACCCGCTCGCCCGGCATGCGGAACGCCGCGGCGCGCTTGTAGACCTCCGGCTCGGCCGACGACTGCTCGACGCTCGTGCCCATGCCGTAGCCGTTGTTGAAGACCGTGAAGACGACGGGCAGGCGCCATATGGCGGCGAGGTTGAGCGCCTCGTGCCACGCCCCCATGTTCACCGCGCCGTCGCCGAGCTCGCACAGCACCGCGACCTTCTCGCCACGCTTGACGGCGGCGAGCGCGACGCCGGTGGCGATCGGCAGCTGGCCGGCGACGATGCCCCAGCCGCCGAGGTAGCCGCGGGCGGGGTCGAGCAGGTGCATCGAGCCGCCGCGGCCGGCGGCGCAGCCGTCCTTGCGGCCGAACAGCTCGGCCATGACCGCCTCGGGCGACGTGCCGCGCGCGAGCGCGAACCCGTGCGAGCGGTAGGAGGTCAGCAGCTTGTCCTCGGGCCGCAGGGCGGCGACCGCGCCGACGGTGGCGGCCTCCTGGCCGATCGCGAGGTGGCAGTACCCGCCGATCCGGGCGCGCTTGTACTGCCGCTCCGTCTCCTGCTCGAACAGGCGGATCAGCATCATGTCGCGCACGGCGGCGAGCAGGTCGAGCGGGCGCTGCGGGACATGGGCGGCAGCCACCGCTTCGGGGCGCCGGGCGGCCCGGCTGGTGGTACGGCGGCTGGTCGTGGCCATCAGCCTCGCTCTCTTCGGTCGTCGTGACGAGCGCCGTATTGTATCCATTACTCCTTGTGGATACAAGCGCCGTCTGCGACGATGTGGCGCCATGGAGAAGCTCGCATCCGAGCGCCACAACGTCGACGCCGTCCACGACCGCCTGCGCGGCGCCATCCTGCGCGGGGAGATCCCGCCCGGCGAGGTGCTTCAGCAGGTGCCGCTGGCCGAGGAGCTCGGGGTCAGCCGTACGCCTCTGCGCGAGGCCTTCCGGCTTCTGCAGCGCGAGGGCCTGCTCGAAGGCAGCCCCAACCGCTCCTACCGGGTGACGTCGTTCTCCGCGGGCGACCTCGAGGAGCTCTACGTCACGTTCATCCCGCTGCAGGCGCTCGCCATCCGCCTGACCATCCCGCTGATGCGCAGCGCGGACATCGCGACGATGATGGGCGACCTCGCGCAGATGGACCACTACGCCGAGGCTCAGGACGTCGAGGGCTGGGAGGAGCCCCACCGCGAGTTCCACCGCCGGCTCGTCCGGCACGCCGGGCGCCGCGTCGTCGAGCTGCTCGAGCAGCTCTGGGACCACGCCGCCCGCTACCGGCGCGTGTATCTCGCCGGCACGTCGTACGGCTTCGACGCCGCCGCCGCCGAGCATCGCGAGCTGCTCGAGTCGTGCCGCGCGGGCAACGCCACCCTGGCCTCCGCGCAGCTGGCCCGCCACCTCGCTCACACCGCGCTCGACGTGCTC
>JADZBA010000057.1 GCA_020852355.1 Alphaproteobacteria bacterium | reverse complement strand
GAGACCGTCTGACCATGGCGACCCTGGCCGTCGTCCTGTTCGTCGCCATGCTGGCGATCGGCATGCCGATCTTCGTCGCGATCGGGCTGACGGCGACCTACGGATTCGTCATCGATCACCAGCCGCTGACCGCCTTCGCGCAGAAGGCGATCGACGAGCTGAACGCGCCGATGCTGCTCGCCATCCCCTTCTTTGTGATGGCGGCGACCTACATGGAGAAGGGCGGCATCGCGGCGGCGCTGGTGGACATGGGGTCGGCCTGGCTCGCCGGCGTGCGCGGCTCGCTCGGGCTGATCAGCGTTCTGTCCTGCGTGATGTTCGCGGCGATCTGCGGCTCGTCGGTCGCGACCTGTCTGGCGATGGGCACGATCCTGATCCCGGCGATGCTGCGCCAGCGCTACGACCGGCCCTTTGCGCTAGGGCTGATCGGCGCCGCCGGCACCCTCGGCATCCTCATCCCGCCCAGCCTGCCGCTCATCCTGTACGGCGTCATCTCCGATTCGTCCGTGCCGCGGCTCTTCCTCGCCGGCGTCGTGCCGGGGCTGCTCGTCGCCCTCGCCTTCGCGCTCTGGGTGCTCTGGCAGGCGCGCCGCCGCAATCTCGCCGGCGGCGAGCGGGTGAGCCGCGCGCAGTTCGTGCGCGTCAATCTCCGGGCGCTCCCCGCCCTCTCGATCCCGCTGATCATCGGCGTGTGCATCTATGGCGGCGTGACGACGGTGACCGAGGCGGCCGCCGTCGCCGCGGTGGCGGCACTCGTGGTCAGCGTCGCCTTCTACCGCACGATGCGGCTGCGCGACGTCGTGCCGGCGACGGCGACGGCGATCCGCGGCGCCGCCGTCATCATCCTGATCGTGTCCGTGGCGCTCGTCTTCGGCCATTGGATCACCAAGTCCGGCGTGCCGGCCGCCGCCGCTGGGATGATCACGGATGCCGGGCTCAGCTCTTGGCAGTTCCTGCTGATCATCAACGCCATCATGTTCGTGCTGGGCATGTTCCTGGAGGTGGCGTCGATCCTGCTGATCACCTTGCCGATCCTCCTGCCGATGCTGGCGCCGCTCGGCATCGACCCGGTCCATTTCGCGATCGTGCTGACGATCAACATGGAGCTGGCGATGATCACGCCCCCCGTGGGACTCAACCTCTACGTCCTGACCGGCATCTCGGGTGCGCCGATCTCCGAGGCGATCCGGGGCGTGCTGCCGTTCATCGTCCTGCTCGTCGCCATGCTGATGCTGATCACCTATGTTCCGGTGCTGTCCCTCTGGCTGCCCACCATGGTGTACGGATGACGCTCTCCACCGACGCATACCGCGCGATGACGGCGACGGCGCTGGTCGCCGCCTACCGCACCCGCACCCTTTCGCCGGTCGAGGCCACGGAGGCGGCGCTCGCCGTGGTGGCGGAGGCGAACCCGGCGCTCAATGCCGTGTTCCATCTCGACGCGGCGGCCGCGCGTGCGCAGGCGGCGGCGTCGGAGGCGCGCTGGCGGGCCGGGGCGCCCGCCGGCCCCCTCGACGGCGTGCCGACGCTCGTCAAGGACGGGCTGTGGATGAAGGGCGTGCCGGTCTACCGCGGCTCCATCGCGCTCGACCGGCACGCCGTCGTCCCCGACACCGACTCCCCCCCGGTCGCGCGGCTGCGCGAGGACGGGGCGGTCCTGCTCGGCAAGACCACGATGTGCGACATGGGCATGTTCGGGTCCGGCTACAGCTCGAAGTTCGGGCCGACGCGCAACCCGCGCGACCCGGCGCGAACGAGCGGCGGGTCGTCCTCGGGCTCGGCCGCGGCCATCGCCGCGGGAATGATCCCGCTGGCGATCGGCACGGACATCGTCGGCTCGATCCGCCAGCCCGCGTCGTTCTGCGGCTTGGTCGGTCTGAAGCCCAGCTACGGCCGCGTGCCGACCTGGCCGAACAGCAGCCCGGCCGCCGTCGCCGGCCCGCTGGCGCGCTCGGTCGAGGATGCCGCCCTGCTGCTCGACACGCTGGTGCGGCCCGATGCGCGCGACTTCGCGTGCCTCGCCCCCGACGCCGCCTCCTACCGGTCCGCCCTGGCGGGCGGGATCGCGGGCACGCGGATCGGCTTCCTGCGCACGATCGGCTTCGGCCCGACGCCCGACCCCAGGGTGGTCGCCGCGGTCGCCCAGGCGGTACGGCGCCTCGCCGATCTCGGCTGCGTCGTCGAGGAGATATCATCGCCCTTCCGCCCGGGCGACGAGGGGCCGGGCGAGGACTTCTACCGGATGCGCCCGTTCAGCGAGCTGGCGGTCCTGCCCGACGCCGACCGCAAGGCGGCGACGGTGATCGACGCGTGGTCGGCGCCGGCCGGTGCCTTCTCCGGCGTCGACTATCACCGGCTCTTCCTGGCGACGCAGACGCTGCGGGCGCGGGCGCTGGCGATGATCGACGGGTTCGACTTCCTCGCCCTGCCGACGTCGGCGACCCTGCCCTTCGCGGCCGAGCTGCCGGGACCCGAAGGTCTCTCCACCTTCGCCGCCTGGGCCAACACCTTCCTCTTCAACCTGACGGAGCAGCCGGCGATCTCGCTGCCGTGCGGACGCACCGCCGAGGGATGGCCGATCGGCCTGCAGCTCGTCGGCCACCGCTTCGACGACCGCGGGGTGCTGCGGCTCGCCGCCGCCTTCGAGCGCGGCTGACGGCGGGATCGTACCCGCCGGCGGCCGTCAGGGAATCCTGCCGCCGGTCGATGCGGGGCTCAGCGCCAGCGCGAAGATGAGAACCGCGAGCGGCCCGACCGCGCCGTAGATGAGGCTGTCCTGCACCGTCCGCGCCCGTGCCAGCAGGGCACCGGTGCCGCCGAGCAGCGCGAAGATGACGCCGCGGATCGCCACGCCGACATAGGCTCCGATGGTCGCATCCGACAGCAGCATCAGGATGTGGGGCGTCACCAGGATGGACCCGGCCCAGACGAGCGCGCCGGCGGCGGCACCCCAGAGGAACCGCCGGCGCCGCCCGAGATCGGCCTCCGCCGGACGCTCGGGCCGCGACAGTTCCGCGTCGATCCGCGCGAACAGCGCGGGATCGACCTGCTTCGCGAGGGCACGGACCTCAAGCTGCAGCTTGATCAGCTCGAGGCGGCGACGGTCGCGCAGGTAGCTGCGGTTCCACGGTACCGTCGCCTGCCAGATGTCGCGCAACGTCGGCCACAGGCCGAGCACCATCAGCAGTGCCGTACCCGGGACGATGATCCAGGTCGGCAGTGCCGGGCGCAGGATGTCGAAAAGCTTGTCCATCCCGCCGCCAGGATTACCGGGCGCCGTGCCGGCCGCAACCGGATATCGTCGGGATACGGAGCCGGCCATGCGTGGCGGCGATCGTCGCCTCGCTCCGCGGCCCCGGGGAGCCGGTCGGCCGCGGCGGCGGGGCGGGCGGGCGCCGCCGGCTCCGGACCGGGTCGCATTTCTTGATCCAGCGCAAGGCGCGTACCGCGCCCCCGGGCAATCTGGGGGCCACGGCGCCGCACCGCCGGAACGAGGAAGCCAATGGAGGGCCACAGGTGATCCGTGAAGTAGAGGGCGACATCCTGCTTAGCCGCGCCGACGCCATCGCCCATGGCGTCGCGCCGTTCGACCACTTCGCGAGCGGCCTCGCGCTGGCGCTGCGCGAGCGGTTCCCGGGGATGGCCAGGGACTTTCGCCACTACTGCCAGGAGGCGGCTCCCAAGCCGGGGGCGGCCTGGATCTGGGGCGGCGCCGATAGGGACGGCGGCAGCGCGCGCATCGTCAACCTGTTGACGCAGGAGCCCTCCAAGGTCACCGGCGGTCTCCCCGGCAAGGCGACCCTCGCGAACGTCAACCATGCGCTGAAGGCGCTGGCCCGGATCGCCGCCGAGGAGAAGCTGACCAGCATCGCCCTGCCGCGCCTCGCGACCGGGGTCGGCGGCCTCCAGTGGTCCGACGTCGCCCCGCTGATCGCGACCCACCTCGGCGGGCTCGGCATCCCGGTCATCGTCTACACCACCTACCGCAAGGGCCTGCACGCCGACGAGCAGCTGGCCTAGCCACGAGGAACGGGCCGGACGAGGGGGCTGGAATGAGCACGCAACCGATTGCCGACAAGGCCGAGATCGCCATCGAGTTTCCCGAGAAGGCGTACATGGGCGCCTTCGGCCGGGAGTCGCGCTTCGACGCGGCCGTAGAAAGCGACAGCGTCATGCTGCGGCTCAGCCGGGCGGGCGACCACAAGCGCGAAGTCGTGATCCATCTCCACTTCTACCTGCTGGCCGACATCCTCCAGACCGTCGCCGCGTCGCTCCGGGGTCAGCCGCCGATCGATGCGGTCCACCGCGAGCCGCTGGAGCGCGCGGTCGCGGCGCTGCACGCTGCTCTGCGGCCGCCGGCCAGGCCGCGGCCGCCCGCCCGTCGTGCGACCGGTCGGTGACCGCTGCACGCCCATTGCGCGCATGCCGGGTCCCTGACACGATCGGGCACGCACAGCGCCGGGCAACGGCGGCGGACAGGGGGCAAGGTTGGCGACCATCGGGACGGAAGGGCCGGATGCCCTCGCGGGCACCACGGGCGCGGATACCTTGCTGGGCCTCGGCGGCAACGACACGGCCGCCGGCTTCGGCGGCGACGACTTCGTCGATCTCGGGCCGGGCGACGACACCGGGCAGGGCGACGACGGCAGCGACTTTCTGGTCGGCGGCGTCGGCGACGACGCCCTCCAGGGCAACGCCGGCAACGATTCGATCTTCGGCGGCACCAATGTCTCGAACGACGGCAGCGGCGACGATTCGCTGACGGGCGGCACCGGTGACGATCTCGTCCTGGGCGGCGACGGCAACGACCTGGTGCGCGGCGAGGAGGGGGACGACGCGCTCAACGGCAACACCGGCATCGACACCGTGTTCGGCGGGCTCGGCCAGGACTTCGTGCGCGGCGGCCAGGGCGACGACACCGTCTATGGCGACGACGGCGACGACTGGCACGTCAACGGCAACATCGGCGCCGACCTCGTCTACGGCGGCAACGGCAGCGACACGGTGTTCGGTGGCCAGGGCGCCGACATGCTGCTCGGCGACGCCGGCAACGACGTCGTCTCGGGCGACCTCGGCAACGATTCGGCGGCGGGCGGCGAAGGCAACGACACGCTCGCCGGCGGCGCCGAGGACGACGTGCTGCTGGGCGAAGTCGGCGACGACAGCCTGGTCGGCGGTGCCGGTGCCGATACGGGACTGGGCGGCCCGGGCGCCGATTCGCTCCTGGGCGAGGATGGCGCGGACCTGCTCGCCGGCGAGGACGGGAACGACGGGATCCTCGGCGGCGCGGGTGACGATTCGATCGTCGGCGGCAATGGCGGCGACGGCATCGACGGCGGCGACGGCAACGACCTCGTCTACGCGGAGGGCGGCGACGACACGGTCCTGGGCGGCATCGGCAACGACACGCTCAACGCGGGGCTGGGCACCGACTTGCTGGTCGGCGGCGCCGGGAACGACAACCTCGTCGGCGGCAGCGGCAACGGCACGCTCAGCGGCGGCGAGGGCAACGATTTCCTGGTGTCCAGCTTCGGTGGCGGCGGTGGCGATCACCTGGTCTATGGCGACGATGGGGCCGACCTGGTGTTCGGTGGCAGCGGGGTGGATCTCGTCTACGGCGGTACCGGGAACGACGTGGTCTTCGCGAGCGACGGCGCCGACACCGTCATGGGCGGCGACGGCGACGACAGCTTGGAGGGCGAGGCGGGCGACGACGATCTCTTCGGCGGCGCCGGCAGGGACACCTTGCTGGGTGGGGCCGGCATCGAGCGCCTGTGGGGTGGGGAAGGTGACGATCTCCTCGCCGGCGGGGCCGGCGACGACAACCTCTTCTTCGCCGGCGGCACGAACCTCGGCTATGGCGGCGAAGGCGACGACTACATGCTGGGCGGCAACGGCGACGACTTCGCCGCCGGGGAAGCCGGGAACGACACGATGATCGGCGTCGCCGGCGACGACACGCTCGTGGGGGGCGCGGGCGCCGACTTTCTTGCTGATCACTTCGTCGACTTCGGCGGCGACGGCGACGACAGCCTGGTGGGTGATGCGGGCGACGACACCGTCTATGCGGGCGTCGGCGCCGACATCGTCCTCGGGGGCACCGGCAACGACCTGCTGTACGGCGACGCCGGCGCCGACACGCTCCGCCCGCAGGGCGGCGACGACACCATGATCGGCGGCGACGGCGCCGACCGCTATCTCTTCCTGCAGGGTGACGGGGACGGTACCGGCACGAAGACCGACGTGATCACCGACTTCGACCCGACGCGCGACCAGATCGCCGTCCAGACGAATCTCAACGGCACCGGCGTCGTCGTCGGCGCCGACGTGCTGGCGCGGACCTTCGACTTTATCCAGGGCGCCTACGTCGATCTCGGCGGCGGCTATATCCTGGGGCTTCCCGGGATCTTCAAGGATCAACTCGGCGCCGAGGACTTCGTGGTCGTCTGACGGGCCGGAATCGGCCGGCCCGTCGACACCCGCGGCCCCTTCGGCCTCAGGGCTTCACGAATTTCAGGACGAACTCGTCCTTGGGCTGCGGCGGGTCGGGGGTGTTCTTGTCCCGCGGATCGTTCGGGTTGCGCAGGAAGTCACCCACGGCCATCACCCGGAAGCCCGCGGCCTCGATCTCGCGACGCACGAACGCCTCCTCGACGCGGTGGAGCGTGCCCGACTCCGAGATGCCGGTGCCGGGCCGGCCGGCATGGTCGGCGACGACGTAGACGCCGCCCGGCCTGAGGGCGCGGAAGACGGCGGCGTTCATCGCCGCCCGGTCGACGCCGAGATGGCCGAGGTCGTGGTAGTTGAACATCAGGGTCGCGAGGTCGAGGCCGCCCGCCGCGACCTCGGGTGGGACGGGGTCCTCGAACGGCCGCGAGACGGCGACGATCGGGGCGGCCGGAATCCCGGCGGCGCGCAGCTTCGCGTCGCGGTCGGCGAGCGCCAGCGGCGACGGGCGCGGCGGCGCCGCGGGGCGCGGCGCGGCGGGTGCCGCCGTCGGATGGCTCGGGCCCTCCGGCTGGGCGGGGGGCGTGGCCGGGCGGGCGGTGCCGGGCGGCCGGCTCTGGCCGTAGACCTTGCCCGCGGGCCCGCTCGCGCGCGCCAACAGCTCCGTCGTGTAGCCGCCGGCGGCGCTGAGATCCAGCGCCACCCAGCCGGGATGCACGCCGATGAAGGCCAGCATCCGGTCGGGCTTGCGGCGCACGTCGTTGGTGCGGTCGGCGGCGCTGCGGTCGGGACTCGCCAGGATCTCGGCGATGCGCTCGGACGGGATGCTCCCGGCCTCAGGCGGCGGCGCGGCACAGCCGCTCAATGAGAGGACCGTCCCGGCGGCGGCGACCGCCAGCAGGCATCGGCGCGTGGTCTTCATCGGCTCGCCCCTGGTGCGTTTCCCGCCGCAGCGCGCGCCGCCACTGGCGGCGGCGCGGCGATCGGCGGGTGATGGTAGTCGAAGGATGCCCGTCGCGAACAGGCCGAAACGCCCGCCTCCGCGTCCGGTCGTCTCGACTCACCCGAGGCTCGCCGGGGGACCGATCGACGGCGTACCGGATCCGGGCGGACCAGCCTCCCGCTCGCGCAGGACGTCGGCCATGACGCTCCAGAGCTGTGGACAGTCGACGGGCTTCAGGACCACCCGGTCCATGCCGGCGGCGAGGCACTCCTGATGCTGGGCGGGGGTCGCGTCGGCCGTCAGCCCGATGATCGGGACGGTTGCGACGGGCCCCTGGGCGAGGCGGATCAT
>JADZBA010000056.1 GCA_020852355.1 Alphaproteobacteria bacterium | reverse complement strand
TGCGCCTGCCGGAGGCGTTCGCCGGCGGGCGGGCGGACTCCGCGCTGCTGCGCCAGTCGCTGCCCAAGATGGTGTCGGGCGACTTCTCCCCGACCGGCCATCTGCGCACCATGATGAAGGACCTCAACATCGTCATGGAGCTGGCGCGCGAGACCGGCACGCCGATGCCGATGACGGCGCTGGCGACCGAGATCCACCGCATGATGGTCGCCCACGGCCATGCCGAAGCCGACACGACCTCGGTGATCGCGCTGCTGCGCGACAAGCCGTTGCTGTAACCGGGGGCCGGGCATGTGGGACACCATCTGGACCAACGCCGACCTCGCGACCATGGCGGGCGGTGCGCCCTACGGCGCGATCCCGGACGGGGCGATCGCGGCGGCGGACGGGCGCATCGCCTGGGTCGGCCCGCACGCCGCCCTGCCCGACGCGCCCGAACGTCTCGCGCGAACGGTCCGCGATGCCGGCAGCCGCTGGATCACCCCCGGCCTGATCGACTGCCACACCCATGCGATCTTCGCGGGCAACCGCATCCTCGACTTCGAGATGGCGCTGGGCGGCGCCGGCCGGCAGGAGATCATCGCCGCCGGCGGCGGCATCCAGTCGACGGTGCGCAATACCCGCGCGGCCGGCGAGGACGAGCTCTTCGTCGGCGCGCGCAGGCGGCTGAAGCTGCTCATGGCGGAAGGCGTCACGACCGTCGAGATCAAGTCCGGCTACGGGCTCGACATCGACACGGAGGCCAAGCAGCTCCGCGTCGCGCGCGAGCTCGGCCGGCGGCTGCCCGTGACGGTCCGGACGACGTTCCTCGGCGCCCATCAGGTGGCACCCGAATATGCCGGCCGCGCCGACGACTACATCGACTGGGTGGCGCGCGTGTCGCTGCCGGCGGCGGCGCGGCAGGGCCTCGTCGACATGGTGGACGGCACGCTGGAGCCGGGCCATTTCACGCCGCCGCAGATCGAGCGGCTGTTCGCCGCCGCGCACGCGCTGGGCCTGCCGGTCAAGGCGCACACCGATCAGTACAGCGACGGCGGCGGCGGCGCGGTCGTCGCCCGCAACGGCGGCCTGTCCGCCGACCATCTCGAATACGTCTCGCGCGAGAGCGTCGCCGCGATGGCGGCGTCGGGCACCGTCGCGGTCATGCTGCCCGGCGCCAACTACACCGTCCGCGAGAAGCGCGTGCCGCCGATCGCCTGGTTCCGCGAGGCCGGCGTGCCGATGGCCGTCGCCACCAACTGCAATCCCGGCACGTCGCCCGCGACCTCGATCCTGATGATGCTGAACATGGCCGCGACGCTGTTCCGGATGACCCCCGAGGAGGCGCTCGCCGGCGTCACCCGCAACGCGGCGCGCGCGCTCGGCCTCGTCGCGGACTGCGGCACGCTCGAGGTCGGAAAGGCGGCCGACCTCGTTCTCTGGGACATCGAGCGACCGGGCGAGCTCGCTTACCGGATCGGCTGGAATCCCTGCCACCAGGTGATCAAGGCCGGCGCAGTGGTCCACACCGCGGCCGCGATCTGAACCGAAAGAGAACCCATGGCGTCATCCCTCATCCGCGGCAAGCACGTCGTCTGCAAGGTCCACGACCGGACGCGGGCGGAGATCATCGAGGACGGGGCGGTCTACCAGGAGGACGGCCGCATCGTCGCCGTCGGCCCGCACGCGGAGCTGGCCCGGCGCTACCGCCCCGACGAGACCCTCGGCTCGCCGCACCACGTGGTGATCCCGGGATTCGTCAACAGCCACCACCATGTCGGCCTGACGCCGCTGCAGCTCGGCTCGCCGGACCATCCGCTGGAGCTGTGGTTCGCCAGCCGCATGGCGGCGCGCGACGTCGATCCCTATCTCGACGCCCTCTACTCCGCCTTCGAGATGATCGAATCCGGCATCACCACCGTGCAGCACCTGCACGGCCGCTGCCCCGGTCCGGCCGAGCGCATCCAGGGCGCGGCACAGGCCGTCATCCGCGCCTACGAGGCGATCGGGATGCGGGTCTCCTACTCCTTCGGCATCCGCGACCAGAACCGGCTGGTCTACGAGGCCGACGACGCGTTCGTCGCGCGCCTGCCGGCGGACATCGCGCCGGACGTCGAGGCCTTGCTGCGCCGGCAGGCGATCCCGCTCGCGGACAATTTCCGCATCTTCGAGAACCTGGCGGCGACGTACCGCGGCAGCGAGCGCGTGCGCATCCAGCTGGCGCCCGCCAATCTGCACTGGTGCTCCGACCGCGCCCTGGAGGGAGTGCGCGACGCTTGCGCAGCGCACGGCGTGCCGTTCCACATGCATGTCGTCGAGACGCAGTACCAGAAGGAGTATGCGCGTCGCCGGACCGGCACGACGGCGGTGGCGCATCTCCACCGGCTCGGGCTGCTCGGGCCGCACTGCACGATCGGGCACGGCGTCTGGCTGACCGAGGCGGACATCGACCTCGTCGCCGAGACGGGCACGCGCATCTGCCACAACTGCAGCTCCAACCTGCGCCTGCGCAGCGGCGTCGCGGCGCTCAACCGCTTCGAGCGCAAGGGCATCCCGGTCGCGATCGGCATCGACGAGGCGGGGATCAACGACGATCGCGACATGCTGCAGGAGATGCGGCTGGTGCTGCGCATGCATCGGGTGCCGGGGATGGACGACCAGGTTCCGACCGCGCCGCAGGTGCTGCGCATGGCGACCGAGCATGGTGCCGCCACGACGCCCTTCGGCGACGCCATCGGCACGCTGGAGCCGGGCAAGGCGGCCGACCTGTCGATCCTGAGCTGGCAGCAGATCGCTGCTCCGTACCTCGACGCGGACGTGCCGGTGATCGACGCCATCGTCCAGCGCGGGCGCAGCGCCGGCGTCGAGACGGTGGTCGTCGCGGGCGAGCCGATCCTGCGCGACGGCAAGTTCACGCGCGTCGACAAGGCGGCGGTGCTGGAGGAGCTGGCGACGGCCCTGCGCCGGCCGCGCACGGAGGAAGAGACGCGCCGCCAGGAGCTGTCCCGTCGGGTCTTCCCGCATGTGAAGGCGTTCTACGAGGGCTACGTGCCCGACGAGGCGCCCGACCCCTTCTACCGGACGAGCGGGCGCTTCTGAACCAGCGGGTGCCCCCGGCCCGCCCGCGTCGTGGGCGGGCCGGGGGCGCGGCTCACCTGGCCGGGCGGATCTGGTGGGCGTAGCTGTACTCGTCGGCGCGCGCCTTGTAGGTGAGCCCCTTGCGCATGCCCCACACGGCGACCTGGTAGTGCAGCGGGATGAGGCCGTAATCGCCCATCGCGATCTCGGTCGCCTGCTGCAGCAGCTTCTCCCGCCTGGCGTCGTCGACCGTGGCCAGCGCCTCCTTGAGGGTCCGGTCGAAGTCGGGATTGGAATAGCGGCCGCGGTTGCTCGGACCCATGCCGGTGGCCGGGTCGACGGTGGCCAGCAGCGCACGCAGCGGCGACGACGCCTCGCCGGTGTTCGTTCCCCAGCCGACGAACACGACGCTGTAGCTGTAGCGCGGCGCGCTGGCCGCGCCGGCGAAGACCGACCACGGCTCGGTCACCACCTTGGTGTCGATGCCGATGCGCGTCCACATCGCGGCGACGGCCTGGAGGATCTTGGCATCGTTGACATAGCGGTCGTTGGGACCATGCACGGTCAGCGCGAAGCCGTTGGGATAGCCCGCCTGGGCCAGCAGCGCCTTGGCGCCCTCGGGGTCGTAGCGCTCGGGCTTGAGGTTCGGGCTCGAGCCGAAGAACCCGTCCGTCAGGATGCCGCCGGCCGGCACCGCCACGCCTTCCATCAGCCGCTCGACGATGGCCGGGCGGTCGATCGCCTTCGACAGCGCCTGGCGTACCCGGCGGTCCTTCAGCGGGTTCTTGGCCAGCGGCGCGCCGGACTTGTCGGTCGCGAACGGCGTCTGGTCGCGGAAGCTGTCGATGTGCAGGAAGACGACGCGGCTGGAGATGGCCTCGGCGATGGCGACGTTCGGGTTGGCGCGCAGGCGCGCCACGTCGGTCGTCGGCACGGCCTCGATGAAGGGCACGTCACCGGCCAGCAGGGCCGCGACGCGGGCACCCGAGTTGGTCATCTGCCGCAGCGTCGCCTTGGCCCAGTGCGGCTTCTCGCCCCAGTAGGCGTCGTTGCGTGCCAGCACCGCGCGATCGCCGGAGACCCATTCGACCAGCTTGAACGGCCCGGTGCCGGCCGCCGCCGCGCCGGAGTTGAAGTCGGCGGTCGGCGCGTTCTCGTGCTTGCGCGACACGATCCACACGCTCGACAGGTCGTTGGGGAGCAGCGGATAGGGCGTCGCCGTCTTGAAGACGATGGTCAAGGGGTCGACGACGACCGTCTCGACGATCGGCTTCACGAAGGCGACGAACGAGGACGGGCTGTTCGGCACCTTCGGCACCCGCCGGATGGTCGCCGCCACGTCCTCGGCGCCGAACTCGCTGCCGTCGTGGAATTTCACGCCGGGCCGCAGCTTGAACTCCCAGGTGGTGTCGTTCACCGCCCGCCACTGCGTCGCCAGCCCGGGGATCAGTCGCTGCAGCTCGTCCTGCATGACCAGCGTGTCGAAGACGTGCGCGGAGAGATTGGTGTTCGGCGTGTGATTGTGGAAATGCGGATCGACCGAGGTGACCGTCGAGCTCATGCCGAGGACGATTTCCTGTGCCTCGACGCGCCCGATCGCCAATAGCGCCACGGTCGCCACGACCGCTGCGAGCTTCTTCATAGTGCCCTCCCATCCGGGCATTCTCGGCAGTCGACGCGGCCCGGCTCCGCGCCACCGGAGTGGCCATCGAGCTTATCGCGATCGCGACGGCGCGGGAACCGCCGGCCCGCGGACCCTAAATGTGGACGGCGTGGCCCAGCGCCCTCAGCGCCGCCTCCTGCAGGCATTCGCCCAGCGTCGGATGGGCATGGATGGTGGCGCCGACGTCCTCCAGGCGCGCGCCCATCTCCAGTGCCAGACCGAATGCGGCCGACAGCTCGGAAACGCCGGCGCCGACCGCCTGCATGCCGAGGATCAGATGGTTGTCGGCGCGCGCGACGACGGCGACGAAGCCGTCGGCGCTTTCGGTGGACAGGGCACGGCCGTTCGCCGTCAGCGGGAACCGGCCGGTCTTCGTCTCGATCCCGGCAGCCCGCGCCCGCGCGGCCGAAAGGCCGGCGGTGACGATCTCCGGATCGGTGAAGCACACCGCGGGCACCGCCACCTTATCCCAACTCCGCTTCTCGCCGGCGATGATCCCGGCCACCATCTCGCCCTGGGCCATCGCGCGGTGGGCCAGCATCGGCTCGCCGGTGACATCGCCGACGGCGTAGACGCCGCGCATCGAGGTCCGACATTGCTCGTCGACCGCGATGAACGGCCCGTTCATCGCCAGCACCAGCTCTTCCCGGCCCCAACCCTCCGTCGCGGGCCGGCGGCCGACGGTGACCAGCACCGCATCGGCCGGCAGGCGCTCGTCCGCGCCGCCGGCGGTCTCCATCGTCAGCATCCTCTCGCCCGCCCAGCCGCGCACCTTGGCGCCGAGATGGACCGCCACGCCCAGCTCCCTCAGGCGCGCCGCGACCGGGCGGGTCAGCTCGGCCTCGTACTGCGGCAGGATACGCTCGGCCGCCTCGACGACGGTCACCTCGGAGCCGAGCTTGCGGAAGGCGGTCCCCAGCTCGAGCCCGATATAGCCGGCGCCGACCACGACCAGACGCTGCGGCGGGGCGTCGAGCGCCAGCGCCTCGGTCGAGGACAGGACCCTGCCTCCGAACGGCAGCGAAGGCAGGGCCACCGCCTCGGATCCGGTGGCGATGACGACGTCCCGCGCGCGGATCACCTGTATGCCGGTCGCGGTCGCGACTTCCACGGTCTTGCCGTCGCGAAAGCGCGCGCTGCCTTCCACGATCTTCACCCGCGCCCGCTTCAGCAGCTCGGAGACGCCGTTGGTCAGGCGGTTGACGATGCCCGCCTTCCACGCCTGGCACGCCGCGAGGTCGAAGGACGGGGCGGACAGCGAGATTCCCGGCGTCCGCCGACCCTGCGCCATCTCGCAGACATGGAAGAACTCGTCGGCCGCATGGATCAGCGCCTTCGACGGGATGCAGCCGACGTTGAGGCAAGTCCCGCCGAGGCGCCGCGGCTCGACGATGACCGTATCGAGGCCGAGCTGCCCGGCGCGGATCGCGGTCACGTAGCCGCCGGGACCCGCCCCGACGACCAGCACCGCACAGGAGATGTCCTTCATCGCCGGGCCCCTAGATGAAGATCATGGCGGGCGCCTCCAGCAGGCCCTTGATGCGCTGGACGAAGACCGCGGCGTCCCAGCCGTCGACGACGCGATGATCGAAGCTGGAGGAGAGGTTCATCATCCGGCGCGGCACGAACTGGGCGCCGTCCCAGTAGGGCCGGACCTGGATGCGGTTGACGCCGACGATGGCGACCTCGGGGCGGTTGATCACCGGCGTCGTCGCCAGGCCGCCCAGCGCGCCCAGCGACGTGATGGTGATGGTCGAGCCGCCCAGCTCCTCGCGCGTCGCCGTGCCGGCCCGGGCGGCCTCCGCCAGACGGTTGACCTCCGCGGCGCAGCCCCAGATGTCGCGCGCCTCGGCGTGCCGGACGACCGGGACGACGAGGCCCGCCGGCGTCTGCGTCGCGACGCCGACATGGACGCCGCCGAACTGCCGGATGATGCCCGCCTCGTCGTCGTAGTGCGCGTTCATGGCGGGCTGCCCGGCGATCGCCTTCACCATGGCTCGCATCAGGAACGGCAGGATGGTGAGGCGCGGCCGGCCTTCCGTCTTCTCGCGGTTGAGCGCCGCGCGGAGATCCTCCAGCGCGCTGACGTCCACCTCCTCGACATAGGTGATGTGCGCGATGCGCTGCGTGGCGAGCGCCATGCGCTCGGCGATGCGACGCCGCAGGCCGACGACCTTGACCTCGCGGACCGACGGGTCCGGCCGCAGCGCCGCGCCGGCGGCGGGCCTGCCGCCGCCCGCGATGAAGTCGTCGAGGTCCTCGTGCGTGATGCGGCCGGCCGGGCCGCCGCCGCGCACCTGGCGGAGGTCGACGCCGGCGTCGCGGGCGCGCTGGCGCACCGCCGGCGAAGCGAGCGGCCTCTCCCCCTCCCGGCGCGGCGGCGCCGGGGCACGCGGCGGCGGGGGTGCGGCGGGCGGCGGCTCCGCCTCCTCCGGCGGCGACGGCGGCGCGGCGGCGGGACGCGGCGCGCGCGCCGTCTCGCCCTCGCCTGACACCTCGAGCCGGACGAGCGGAGAGCCGACCGCGAGCTTGTCGCCGACCACGCCGCCGAGCCACGCGACCCGGCCTTCCACGGGGGACGGGATCTCCACCGTCGCCTTGTCGGTCATGACGCTGGCGAGCACCGTGTCCTCGCGCACGATTTCGCCGATCGCGACGTGCCATTCGACGAGCTCCGCCTCGGCGACGCCTTCGCCGATGTCGGGCAGCCTGATCTCGTGGATCGCCATGTCAGCCCGCCATCGCTTCGCGCAGCGCGTCGCCGACCCGGCCAGGGCCCGGAAAGTAGTCCCACTCCTGGGCGTGGGGATAGGGCGTGTCCCAGCCGGCGACCCGGCCGATCGGCGCCTCCAGCACGTAGAAGCAGGTCTCCTGGATCAGCGCCACCAGCTCGGCGCCGAAGCCCGACGTCAGCGTCGCCTCGTGGACGACGACGCAGCGCCCGGTCCGCCGCACCGACGCCTCGATGGTCTCCAGGTCGAGCGGCAGCAGGGTGCGCAGGTCGATGACCTCCGCGTCGATGCCCGTCGCCTCGGCGGCGGCGATCGCGACATGGACCATGGTGCCGTAGGCGAGCACGGTGACCGCGGCGCCGGGCCGGCGCACGATCGCCTTGCCGAGCGGCACGGTGAAATGCCCCTCGGGTACCTCGCCCAGCGGATGCTTCGACCAGGGCGTCACCGGGCGGTCGTGCCAGCCGTCGAACGGGCCATTGTAGAGGCGCTTGGGCTCCAGGAAGATGATGGGGTCGTCATCCTCGATGGCGGCGATCAGCAGTCCCTTGGCGTCGTAGGGGTTGGAGGGCACCACCGTCTTCAGGCCCGCGACATGGGTGAAGAGCGCCTCCGGGCTCTGGCTGTGGGTCTGGCCGCCGAAGATGCCGCCGCCGGTCGGCATGCGGATGGTGAGCGGCGCGGTGAAGTCGCCGTTGGAGCGGTAGCGCAGGCGGGCCGCCTCCGACACGATCTGGTCGTAGGCGGGGTAGACGTAGTCGGCGAACTGGATCTCGACGCACGGGCGCAGACCGTACGCCGCCATGCCGATGGCGGTACCGACGATGCCGCTCTCGCTGATCGGCGTGTCGAAGCAGCGCGAGGCGCCGAACTTCTGCTGCAGGCCCTGGGTGCAGCGGAAGACGCCGCCGAAATAGCCGACATCCTCGCCGAAGACGACGACGCCGGGGTCGCGGGTCATCGCGACGGTCATCGCGTCGCGGATCGCCTCGATCATCGACATGCGCGCCATGGCTCAGACTCCGGCCTTGCGGCGCTGGCGCACGAGATGGGGCGGCATCTCCTTGTAGACCCCCTCGAACATCGCGCGCATCGACGGCTTGCCACCGGAATGCAGCGTGCCGTGCCGCTCCGCCTCCTTCTGGGCGGCCAGCACCTCGGACTCGACTTCGGCGGCGTACTGGGCGTGCCGGTCCTGCGACCACACGCCCCGGCCGATCAGGTAGTTCTTCAGCCGCTCGACGGGATCGCCCAGCGGCCAGGCATCGGACTCCTCCTTCGGACGGTAGGCGGACGGGTCGTCGGAGGTCGAATGGGCGGCGACCCGGTAGGTGACGTACTCGACCAGGGTCGGCCCGAGGTTGCGGCGTGCCCGCTCGATGGCCCAGCGCGCGACGGCATGGACCGCCAGGTAGTCGTTGCCGTCGACCCTGAGGGCCGGAATGCCGAAGCCGTGCCCGCGGGCGGCGAAGGTGCCGGCCCCGCCGCGCGCGATGCCCTGGAAGGTCGAGATCGCCCACTGGTTGTTGACGATGTTCAGCACCACCGGCGCCCGGTAGGTCGACGCGAACACCAGGGCCGCATGGAAGTCCGACTCCGCCGTGGCGCCGTCGCCGATCCAGCCGGCGGCGATCCGAGTGTCGCCCTTGATCGCCGAGGCCATCGCCCAGCCGACGGCCTGGACGTATTGCGTGCCGAGATTGCCGGAGATCGAGAAGAAGCCATGCGAGCGGGCGGAATACATCACCGGAAGCTGCCGCCCGGTCAGCGGATCGGCCTCGTTGGAGAAGATCTGGTTCATCATGGCGACCAGGGGATAGCCGCCGGCGATCAGGAGGCCCTGCTGGCGGTAGGTCGGGAAGTTCATGTCGCCCGGCGACAGGGCCTTCTGGAAGGCGCAGGCGATCGCCTCCTCGCCCAGGCACTGCATGTAGAAGGACGTCTTGCCCTGGCGCTGCGCGGTCAGCATGCGGGCGTCGAAGGCGCGCACCTTCATCATGTCGCGCAGCCCCTGCAGCGCGTCGCCGTCCGGCAGCAGGCCGGCCCACGGGCCGACCGCCTCGCCGTGGCGGTTCAGCACGCGGATGATGGTATAGGCGAGCTCGCGGATCTCCTCCGGCGGCACGTCGACCGGCGGTCGCGCCACCGTTCCGGCCGCGGGGATGACGACGTCGCCGAAGTCCGGCTTGTCGCCGGGGCGCCCCTCCGGCTCGGGTACGTGAAGGCTGAGGGGTCCGTGCTCGCTCATGCGCTCCGCCCTGCAGATCCGACGTGATGATAGAAGGCACCATCGGCGGCCGAATTCAACGCGGACCGGCCGGCGCCGGTGCCCCGGGGATAGGCACGCCGGTCGACATCGGCCAGAGTGGGCCGGATCGGCTCCACGGTCCGGGAACGCGCGTCATGGCTTCAGAGATCGCATCCAAGCTCGCCCCTACCGGCGTTCTGCGCGCCGGGATCAACCTCAGCAACTTCCTGCTGGTGACCGGGCGCAGCCCCTCGGGCGATCCCGTCGGGGTGGCGCCCGACATGGCACGCGCCGTGGCCGACCGGCTGGGCGTGCCGGTCGCGTACGTGCCGTTCCCGCGGCCGGGCGAACTGGCCGATGCCGTCGGCACCGATGTCTGGGACATCGGCCTGATCGGCGCCGAGCCGCAGCGGGCCGAAAAGATCGCCTTCACCTCGGCCTATGTCGAGATCCAGGCGACTTACCTGGTGCCCGCCGGCTCGCCGATCCGCACGCTCGACGAGGTCGACCGCCCGGGCGTGCGCATCGCGGTCACGGCCCGGGCGGCGTACGACCTCTGGCTCGAGCGCAACATCAGGCACGCGACGGTGCTGCGCTCCGACAGCCTCGACAGCGCGCTCCGGCAGTTCAAGGACGAGAAGCTGGAAGCGCTGGCTGGCCTGCGGCCGCGGCTGCTCGTCGACATCGAGTCGCTGCCCGGCGCGCGGATTCTCGACGGGCAGTTCACCGCGGTCCAGCAGGCGATCGGCTGCGCCCGCGGCGATCCCGCCGTGGCGGCCTTCCTGCAGAGCTTCGTCGAAGAGGCCAAGGCGTCGGGCCTCGTCGCGAGCCTGATCGCGCGCCACGGCGTCCGCGGGCTGTCGGTCGCGCCGCCGGCATGAAGGGGGCGGGCCGCGATTGACCTGGATCATCGCGGCCGGCCGCATCGCGTGCGGCCATCGCGCCCGTTTCACGGGATTCTGTCATGCACGCGCACGGATCGGGACTGTTGACGGCCGAGGCATTCGGCGACCCTCTCTGGCTCGCCGCGGTCATGTTCCTGACCGGCCTCCTCGGCGGCGTCACCCATTGCGCGGCGATGTGCGGGCCGTTCGTCCTGGCCCAGGTGTCGGCGGGACTCGAGGGCGCCGGGCCCGAATACGGCACCATCCGTCGCCTGGCCGGCGCCGCGCTGCTGCCCTACCATCTCGGCCGCTTCACCACCTACGTGCTGCTCGGCGCGCTCGGGGGGGCGCTGTCCGGGCGCGCCGTCGTCGGCACCGGCTCGCCCTGGCTGACCGCGGGCCTGCTCGCGGTCGCCGCCCTGGCGTTCATCGCCTGGAGCGTCGAGCCGTTTGCCCGCCTGCGCCTGCGCACGGGGTGGACGGCGCGCGCGGCGAGCCGGTTCGCCGGCCCGCTCGCGCCGCTCCTCGGGCGGCCGACCGGCGCCCGCAGCTACACCCTCGGGGTCGTGCTCGGCCTGCTTCCCTGCGGCCTGCTCTACGGCGCGCTCGCCGCGGCGGCGGGCAGCGGCAGCGCGCTCGTCGGCGGCGTCGCGATGGCGGCGTTCGTCGTCGGCACCGTGCCGGCGCTCGTCGGGGTGGGCTATGCCGGCAGCCTGTTCGGACGGCGCTGGGCCGCCTGGGCGCACATCGCCGCACCCGCCATCATGCTGGCGAATGCCGTCGCCTTGCTCTGGCTCGCGTGGCGGCAGATCGCCTGAGCTACTCGACGAGATCGCGGTAGGCGTGCCAGGTGGCGTGCCCGACCAGCGGCAGGACCACGGCGAGGCCGAGCGCCAGGGTGGCGAGGCCGGCCGCGGTGAAGACGGCGATCAGCGCCGCCCACAGCGCCATCGCCAGCGGGTTCGCCCAGACGACCCGCACGCTGGTCACCACCGCGAGGGCGACGCTCACCTGGCGATCGAGGAGCATGGGGATCGACACCACCGACACGGTGAAGGTGATCGCCGCCAGCACCGCCCCGACGGCGGTACCCGCCAGCAGCAGCGGCAGCCCCGCGGCCGACAGCAGCAGCTCGGGGACCAGGCGGTCCCATGACGGCGTCGGATCGGCGGCGAACAGCGCGAACAGCAGCGTCGCGATGCGCACCCAGGCGAGATGGATGAAGATCAGCGCCAGGCCCATCAGCGCCAGCTGGGTGCCGTTCCTGCGGAAGGCCCCGAGCACGCCGCCCAGGCTCACCGCCTCCCCGGCCGCCAGCCGGCGGCTGACGTCGTAGAGGCCGGTCGCCAGGGCCGGCGCCACCAGGAGGAAGCCCGCCGCCAGCGGCAGGACCAGGGCGACGTGATCGACCGCGACGAGGCCGAAGATCAGCCCGAGGCTGACCGCCACGATCACCGCGCCATAGCCGACGCTGACCCACCGGGCCGCGACCAAGTCGCTCCAGCCGGCCGCGAGCCAGGTCCACGGCCGATCCATCGGGACGCTCCGTATGCCCGGGTGATCGGCCAGCGGCGCGGTCATCGCCTTTCCTGTCGCCATCGTCCTCCCCATCCTACCGCGACCTTCGGCCGCGCACATGGCTGCCAGAGTCGGCCGCTCGGACGCCGCCGGTCTTGATCTGAATCAATGGCAGCACCGCCCGAGTTGCGAGGATCGCCGGTGCTGACCGGCAGCAGCCGCTTCCGGCGAGAGGGGACCGACAGCATGACCGCCATTGCGACGACCGACGCCTTGCCTGCCCAGTCGGCGAGAACGGCATTCGAGCCCGTGGAAGACGTGGTCCGCGCCTTCGTCGTGGCAACCATGTTCTGGGGCGTCGCGGCCTTCCTGATGGGCGTCGTGATCGCGCTGCAGCTGGCCTTCCCGCTGCTGAACCTCGACCTCGAATGGACCTCGTTCGGCCGGCTGCGGCCGCTGCACACGTCGGCCGCGATCTTCGCGTTCGGCGGCAATGCGCTGCTCGGTACGTCGATCCATGTCGTGCAGCGCACCTGTCGGGCACGGCTCTTCGGCGGCGACCTCATGGGCTGGTTCCTGTTCTGGGGCTACCAGCTCTTCATCGTGCTCGCGGCCACCGGCTATCTGCTCGGCGTCACCCAGTCGAAGGAATACGCCGAGCCGGAATGGTACGTCGATCTCTGGCTGACGCTGGTCTGGGTCGCCTATCTCGTCGCCTTCGCCGGCACCCTCATGAAGCGCGAGGAGCCGCACATCTACGTGGCGAACTGGTTCTACCTCGCCTTCATCCTGACGATCGCCATGCTGCATATCGTCAACAACCTCGCGGTGCCGGTGTCGCCGTTCGGCACGAAGAGCTACATCCTCTTCTCCGGCGTGCAGGACGCGATGGTGCAGTGGTGGTACGGCCACAACGCCGTCGGCTTCTTCCTGACCGCCGGATTTCTCGGGATGATGTACTACTTCATCCCCAAGCAGGCCGACCGGCCGATCTATTCGTACCGGCTCTCGATCGTCCATTTCTGGTCGCTGATCTTCCTCTACATCTGGGCTGGTCCGCACCACCTCCACTACACGGCGCTCCCCGACTGGGCCCAGACGCTCGGCATGACCTTCTCGATCATGCTGTGGATGCCTTCGTGGGGCGGGATGATCAACGGGCTCATGACCCTGTCCGGCGCCTGGGACAAACTGCGCACCGATCCGGCGCTGCGCTTCTCGGTCACCGCGGTGGCGTTCTACGGCATGAGCACGTTCGAGGGGCCGGTCATGTCGATCAAGCCCGTCAACGGCCTCAGCCACTACACCGACTGGACCATCGGGCACGTCCATTCCGGCGCGCTCGGCTGGGTCGCCTTCATCGTCTTCGGCGCCGTCTACTATCTCGTTCCGGTGCTGTGGCGCCGGCCGGCGCTGTATTCCACGCGCCTCGTCTCCTGGCACTTCTGGATCGCGACCGTCGGGATCGTCCTCTACATCACCGCCATGTGGGTGTCCGGCATCATGCAGGGCCTGATGTGGCGCGCCTATGACGAGCTCGGCTTCCTCCAGTACGCATTCGTCGAGACCGTCGCCGCCATGCACCCCTTCTACCTGATCCGGGCGCTGGGCGGCCTCTGCTTCCTCGTGGGGTCCCTGATCATGGTCTACAACTTGCGGATGACGGTTCGCGGTGCCGCCGTGACGGCGGACGGCGCGATCCGCGCCACCGCCTGACGGAGGGACGAGACATGGCCTTCCGTCACGACATCATCGAGCGCAACGTCATCCTGCTCGCCGTGCTGACGCTGATCACCGTCTCGATCGGCGGTCTCGTGCAGATCATCCCGCTGTTCGCCGTCGAGACCACCATCGAGCGCGTGCAGGGCGTGCGTCCCTACTCGCCGCTCGAGCTGGCCGGCCGCAACATCTATATCCGGGAGGGCTGCTACGTCTGCCACAGCCAGCAGATCCGCTCCTTCCGCGACGAGGCGGAACGCTACGGCCACTACAGCCTCGCGGCCGAGAGCATGTACGACCACCCGTTCCAGTGGGGCTCCAAGCGGACCGGGCCGGACCTCGCGCGCGTCGGCGGCAAGTACTCCAACGAATGGCACGTCGCCCACCTCGCCGATCCGCGCGGCGTGGTGCCGGAGTCGGTCATGCCGCCCTACTCGTTCCTGCGCGAGCGGGCGCTGCGGGCGGACGACATCGCGGCGCACCTGCGCACCAACCGCACCGTCGGCGTGCCCTACACCGAGGACATGATCGCCAACGCGCTGGCCGACCTGCGCGCCCAGGCCGATCCGGAGGCGGACACGACGGGGCTGCTCGCCCGCTACCCGAAGGCGGTCGCCGGCGACCTCGACGGCGATCCCAGGCACCTGACCGAGATGGATGCCCTGGTCGCCTACCTGCAGATGCTCGGCACCCTGGTCAAGTTCAGCGACTACACGCTGAAGGACCTGCAGCAGTAGGAGGCGGCGATGGACATGATGGAAATCTACAGCCTCCTGCGATCGCTCTGGGTCGTCTGGTTCATGGCGCTGTTCCTCGGAATCGTAGCCTGGGCGCTGTGGCCGGCCAACCGCCGGCGCTTCGAGGACCACGGCCAGATTCCCCTGCGCGACGATCGCTGAACCGCACGAAAGGCCCCCGGCGATGCCGACCAAGACCGAGAAGGATGCCGTCACCGGCACGATGACGACCGGCCACGAGTGGGACGGCATCAAGGAGCTGAACACGCCGCTGCCCAAGTGGTGGATCTACGTCTTCTACGCGACGATCGTGTGGGCCGCGGCCTACTACGTCTTCTATCCCTCGCTGCCGTGGGTGCGGGGCATCGCGGGCTGGTCGCAGCGCGGCGAGCTGGCCGAGAAGTTGGCGGCGGAGCGCGAGCGCGTCCGCCCGATGCTGGAGCGCATCCGGGCGATGCCGATCGCGGACCTGCAGCGGTCGGCCGAGCTGCGCGACTTCGCCTTCGCCGGCGGCCGGGCGGCATTCGCCGACAACTGCGCGCCCTGCCATGGCGCCGGCGGCGCCGGCGCCAAGGGCGGCTTCCCCGCACTCGTCGACGACGAATGGATCTGGGGCGGCGACCTCGCCGCCATCCAGCGGACCATCACCTACGGCGTGCGCAGCGGCCATGCCGAGACGCGCACCTCGCAGATGCCCCGCTTCGGCGCGGATGCGCTGCTGACGCCGGCCCAGATCTCCGACGTCGCCGAGCATGTGCTGTCCCTGTCGGGGCGGTCGACCAACGCGGCGGCCGCCGGGCGCGGCAAGGCGACCTACGCCGACCAGTGCGTCGCCTGCCACGGCGACACGGGACGCGGCAATCCCGAGCAGGGCGGCCCCAGCCTCGTCGACCAGGTGTGGCTCTACGGCAGCGACAAGGCGTCGATCGAACGGAGCGTCTATCTCGGCCGCGGCGGCGTCATGCCGGCATGGACCGAGCGCCTCGACGAGGCGACCATCAAGATGCTGACGCTCTATGTCCATTCCCTCGGCGGCGGTCGTTGACCCCGCACCGACCATGACCGGGCAAGCGCCGGACGCCGTAGCCACCGAGACGGCCGTATCACGCAAGATCCAGCGTGAGACGGAACCGCTCTACATCAACCGCATCAAGGTCTACTCCAAGGCGGTGAGCGGGCCGTGGCGCCGCGTGAAGTGGGCGGTTCTCGCCGTCTGCCTCACCGTCTACTACGTCGTGCCGTGGCTGCGCTGGGACCGCGGTCCCAGCGCGCCCGACCAGGCCGTGCTGATCGACCTGCCCGGCCGACGCGCCTACTTCCTGTGGATCGAGATCTGGCCGCAGGAAGTCTACTACCTGACCGGCCTGCTGATCCTGGCGGCGCTCGGGCTCTTCCTGGCGACCAGCCTGCTCGGCCGGGTATGGTGCGGCTATGCCTGCCCGCAGACCGTGTGGACCGACCTCTACATGCTGGTCGAGCGGCTGATCGAGGGCGACCGCAATGCCCGGATGCGCCTCGACAAGCAGCCCTGGAGCCCGGGCAAGGCAGCGCGCAAGGCGGCCAAGCACGCGACATGGCTGCTGATCGCGCTGGCCACCGGCGGCGCCTGGATCCTCTACTTCGTCGACGCACCGACCGCGATCGGCCCGATCCTGCGCGGTGAGGGTGGCGCCGCCGTCTATGTCTTCATCGGCCTGTTCACGACCACCACCTACCTGCTCGCCGGCTGGGCACGCGAGCAGGTCTGCACCTACATGTGCCCCTGGCCCCGCTTCCAGGCCGCGATGCTCGACGAGAACAGCATCGTCGTCACCTACCAGAAGTGGCGGGGCGAGCCGCGCGGCAAGCACAAGCAGGGTGCAGGCTGGGAAGGCCGCGGCGACTGCGTCGACTGCATGCAGTGCGTCGCGGTGTGCCCCACGGGCATCGACATCCGCGACGGCCAGCAGCTCGAATGCATCGGCTGCGGCCTGTGCATCGATGCCTGCGACGGCGTGATGGCGAAGGTCGGGCGTCCGCCGCGCCTCATCACCTGGGACACCCTCGCCAACCAGGAGGCCAAGGCCAAGGGCGGCAGCGGGCGCTTCCGCCTGCTGCGGCCGCGCACCATCATCTACGTGACGCTGATCGCGATCGTCGCGCTGGTCATGCTCGGCAGCCTGGCGATGCGCGCGACGGTGGAGGTGACGGTGCAGCGCGACCGCAACCCGCTGTTCGTCACCCTCGCCGACGGCAGCATCCGCAACAGCTACACCGTCAAGATCTCGAACAAGACCTGGGAGACCCAGGAGTTCCGCCTGTCGGTCGAGGGCCTGCCGGGAGCCCGGCTGTCGCTGGCCGATCTGCCCGAAGGCGCCGCCGAGCTGACCGCGCGCCCCGACGCCGTGGCCACCCGGCGCGTCTTCGTGACGGTGCCCCCGGGCAGCCCCCTTCGCGAGTCCACTCCGATCGCGTTCCTGGCGGAGCGACGCGCGGGCGGCGAGACCGCCCGCCACGAATCCGTCTTCCTCGCACCGCGGAAGTGACCCGATGGCCGTCCTCGCCCCCGCCGCCCCGCGCCGTTCCTGGATCCCCTGGGTCTTTGTCCTGGGCATGCTGCTCGTCGTCGCCGTCAATGGCGCGATGATCGCCGCGGCGATCGGCACCTTTCCCGGCCTGTCGGTCGAGCGCCCCTACGAGAGCGGCATCGCCTACAACCGCATCCTGGCTCTGCAGGACCGGCAGGACCGCCTCGGCTGGGTCGGCAGCGCCGCGGTCTCCGCGACGGCGCGGGGCAGCACCGAGATCGTCGTCACCTTGCGCGACCGCGATGGCCGACCGCTCGACGGCGTGGAGCTGGAGGGCCGGGTGGAGCGCCCGCTCGATCCCGCCAGCGGCGGGCCGCTGGCATTCGCGGGACGTTCCGCGGGGGTCTACGCGGCGGCGACCGATGCGCTGCGCGCCGGCCAGTGGCAGCTCACCCTCGACGGACGCCGCGCCGACGGCCGCATCCGCCTGCACCAGCGGCTGGTGGTGCCATGACCGCACCGGCCCTTCCGGCGGCCGCAGCCGCGCCGCCGGGGTGCCGGCACTGCGGCGCACCCTTGCCGGTCGACGGGGCACCGACGGCACGCTTCTGCTGTGCCGGTTGCGCCGCCGCCCGCGCCACCGTGGAGGGGCTGGGCCTCGACCGCTTCTACGATCGCTTCGTCAGCGATGCCGCCCTGCGCCCGCTGCGGCCCGATCCGGACGCCCACGTCGACGCCGCCGCCTTCGCGCGCGACCGCGGCGACGGGACGGCCACGATCCACCTGATGGTGGACGGGCTGCACTGCGCCGCGTGCATCTGGCTGATCGAGTCGGTACTCGCGCGCGATCCGCGGGTCGTCCATGCCCGCGTCAACATGACGACGCGGCGCCTCGTCGTGCACTGGCGGGGCGCGCCCGAGCTGGCCGATAGCGTCCTGGCGCCGGTCGCCCGCCTCGGCTTCGCGCTGGCGCCGTTCGACCCGACGTGCCTCGCCGACGCCGGCAGCGAGGAGGAGCGCCGCCTGCTGCGGTCCCTCGCCGTCGCCGGCTTCGCCGCCGCCAATGTCATGCTTCTGTCGGTCGCGGTCTGGTCGGGCCACGACACCGGCATGGGCATCGCCACGCGCGACCTCATGCACTGGGTCTCCGCCGCCATCGCGCTTCCGGCCATCGCCTACGCCGGCCGGTCGTACTTCGCCGGCGCGTTCCGGGCGCTTTCGGCCGGCCGCACCGGCATGGACGTGCCGATCGCCATCGGCGTGACCCTCGCCAGCGCGATGAGCCTGTTCGAGACAATCCGGTCGGGACCCTACGCCTACTTCGATTCCGCGATCACGCTGTTGTTTTTCCTGCTGATCGGCCGCTATCTCGATCACCGCGCCCGCGGCCGCGCGCGCGAGGCCGCCGGGCACCTGCTCGCCCTGCGCGTCCACGCGGTGACGGTGAAGAACGCCGACGGCAGCGTCGAGCGACGCCCGGCCGACCGCGTGCGTCCCGGCGCCACCGTGCTGGTCGCCGCCGGCGAGCGCATCGGGGTCGACGGCAGCGTCACGGCCGGTCGCTCGGAGATCGACACGGCGCTGGTGACCGGCGAGTCGATGCCCGCCGCGGCCGCCCCCGGCACCGCGGTCTTCACGGGCACCGTGAACCTGTCGGCACCCCTGACCGTGCGGGTCACCGCCACCGGCGAGGGCACCCTGCTGTCGGAGATCGTCCGCCTGATGGAGGCGGCCGAACATGGCCGCAGCCGCATGGTGGCGCTCGCCGACCGGGTCGCCCGCCGCTACGCGCCGGTCGTGCACGTCACGGCGCTCGCCACGTTCCTCGCCTGGTGGCTCGGCGTCGGGGCGCCGTGGCAGGAAGCGCTGCTCTACGCCGTCGCCGTCCTCATCATCACCTGCCCCTGCGCCCTCGGCCTGGCGGTGCCCGTGGTGCAGATCGTCGCCAGCGGCGGGCTGATGCGCCGCGGCGTCCTGCTCAAGTCGGCGACGGCCCTGGAGCGCCTCGCGTCGGCCGATACCGTCGTCCTGGACAAGACCGGAACCCTGACGCTGGGTCGACCGAGGCTGCTCGACGAGCCGGGCCGCGACCCTGCCGACCTCGCAGCGGCGGCCAGGCTGGCGGCGGTCAGCCGGCATCCCCTGGCGCTCGCCCTGATGGCGAGCATCGATCGGCCCGTGGCCGCCGCCGATCCCGTCGTCGAGCACCCGGGCAAGGGCCTCTCCTGGACCGGCCCCGACGGCGAGTGGCGGCTCGGCAGCCGGGATTTCTGCGGCGTCGTGGCAGCCGAGAGCGACACCCCAGAGCTGTTCCTGACGCGCGCCGGGCGCGCGCCGGTGCGCTTCGCCTTTGCCGACACCCTGCGCGCCGACGCGGCCGACACGGTCGCGCGCCTGCTGCGGGCCGGCCTGCGCGTCATGCTGCTGTCGGGCGACCGCGCCCCGGCCGTCGCCCGCGCCGCGGCGGCGGCCGGCATCGGCGAGTGGCGGGCGGCGACCGATCCCGCGGCGAAGGTGGCCGCCCTCGGCGAGCTGGCGCAGGCCGGCCGACGGGTGCTGATGGTCGGCGACGGGCTGAACGACGCGCCGGCCCTCGCCGCCGCCTCGGTCTCCATGTCCCCGGCCGGCGCGGCCGACGTCAGCCAGGCCGCGGCCGACGTGGTGTTCCAGGGACAGGCGCTCGCCCCGGTCGCGGAGACGATCGACGTCGCCCGGGCCGCGGCGCGCCGGGCGCGCGAGAACCTGACGCTCGCCGTGGCCTACAATCTCTGCGCGGTCCCTCTGGCCGCGCTCGGCTACGTCACGCCGCTGGTGGCTGCGGTCGCCATGTCGTCGTCGTCGATCCTGGTGATCGCCAACGCGCTGCGGCTCGCCAGGGGGGCACGGCGATGAGCAGCCTGATCTTCCTCATCCCCGCGGCGCTCGTCCTCGGCGGGCTGGGCTTGGCCGGCTTTCTCTGGTCGCTGAAGAGCGGCCAGTTCGACGACCTCGACGGCGCCGCGCGCCGCATCCTCTTCGACGACGTCCCCGACGATCGACCGAAACCGCCCTGATCATTGGCAAGGCTGGAGCAAGCCCATGTCCCCGACCAGTTCCTTCGCGCTCGGAAGCCTCATCGGCATCCTCGGCATTCTCGGTCTCTTCCTCGCGGCGCGCGCCCACGATCCCCAGATGTACGTAGTGGGCCTCGTGTTCGCCATCTTCGCCGTGCTGTTCGACTTCTGGCTGATCAAGCGTTGGTTCGACCGCAAGAGCAGCTGATCCGGCGGGGACGCGGCGGCGCGCCCGTGTCGGTCCGCCGATCGCCTGCCCGCACGTGCGGCCAAGGAGGAACGTCATGCACCGGTCGATCACCTGGATTCTAGTAGCCGACGGCAGCAGGGCCCGCGTTCTCGCCAACGAGGGACGCAAGCTGGGCGTCCGCGAGGTCGCCGGGACGAAGCTGGAGCTCGTGAACCCGCCGTCGCACGAGCAGTCCAGCGACCGTCCCGGGCGTACGCACGAGAGCGCCGGCCCGGCACGTCATGCCCAGGAGCCGCGCACCGATCCGCACCGGGAAGCCAAGGTGGGGTTCGCCCGCGAGATCGCGGAGATGCTGCGGCAGGGCCGCGAGGCGAAGCGGTTCGATCGTCTCGTCCTCATTGCCCCGCCCTTCATGCTGGGCGTGCTGCGCGACGTCATCGATCGCGAGACGGGTCGCCGCGTGATCGGCGAGATCGCCAAGGACCTCACCCAGGTTTCCGACGCCCAGCTCCACTCGCACCTGGCAGGCATCTTTCCGGCCTGATGCAGGTCAATGCCGGCGGCGTTCGCCGGCGCCATCCTGTCACACGGGATCGGGGGCGACGCCGAGGCCGAGGAGAAGGCGACATGACGATACGGACGATTCTGGCGCCGGTGCGTGGCGCCGAAGGAGCCGAGCGGGCGATGGACGCGGCGCTCGCCGTCGGACGCAAGTTCGGCGCGCATGTCGAGCTGCTCCACGTTTCGGGCGACCCGCGGGATGCGATCCCGTTCGTGGGCGACGCCATGATCTCCGCCGACGTCATCGACGAGATCGTGCGGAAGGTCGCCGAGGACACGCAGGCGCGCATCAACCGTGCCCGAGCACGATTCGACGCGCTCGTGGGCGACCACGCCGTCCGCCGGATCGAGGCGCGGCCGACCCGCGCGGAGGCAGCCGCGGGAACCTTCTCGGTCGCGTGGCGCCATCTCTCCGGGCGCGAGGACGAGGTCGTGTCCGGGCGCGGGCGCATCTTCGATCTCATCGTCACCGACCGGCCCATGGCCGATGACGACGGCCTGCCGGAGGCGACCTTGGAAGGCGCGTTGCTCGGAACCGGGCGACCGATCTTCGTGGCGCCCCCGGGCGGCGTTCCCTCCATCGGCACCCGGGTGGCGATCGCATGGAACGGCAGCACCGCGGCGGCGCGCGCCGTCGCGGCCGCCATGCCCTTTCTGGAGCAGGCCGAAAGCACGCATATCCTGGTCGGCCAGTCGCCGACGGCGCGGCAGCCGCTCGCCGAAGACCTCGCGACGATGCTGGCATGGCACCAGGTCAAGGCGTCCGTGAAGACGTTCGATCCCGGGAGCGGGCACGTCGGCAATGCATTGCTGGCCGAGGCGCATCGCCTGCACGCGGACCTCCTCGTCATGGGCGGCTACGGGCACAGTCACTTGCGCGAGATGATCTTCGGCGGCGCCACGATCGATGCCATCTTCGCCGCCGAGCTGCCATTGCTGATGATCCACTGAGATCGGGATCATGGTGCGGCCAGCACTCCCCTTCGACCCCGCAAGCACCCGCCTCGATGGCAAGAGAGGCCTCGTGGTGGGCATCGCCAACGATCGCTCGCTGGCCTATGGCTGCGCGGCGGCCGCCCGTTACCTGGGCGCCCGCCTCGGCGTGACCTATCTCGACGAGCGGTCGAAGGTCGACGTGCTGCCGCTGGCGCGCCGGCTCGATGCCGATCTCTGCCTGCCCCTCGACGTCGGGCTGGCCGGCGGGCTGGATGCGCTCTTCAGCGCCATCTCGCTCACCTGGGGCAAGCTCGACTTCCTGATCCACTCGCTCGCCTATGCGCCCCGGGAGGATCTGCACCGGAACATCGTCGACTGCTCGGCCCACGGCTTCGCGCTCGCCATGGATCTCTCCTGCCACTCGCTGATCCGCGTGGCGCGCCTGGCGGCGCCGCTGATGACCGACGGCGGCACCCTGATCTCGATCGGCTACTCCGGAGCCGACCGCAGCCCAGCGGGGTACAACGTGATGCGCCTGGTCGAGACCGCGCTCCAGGGCACCGTCCGCCATCTCGACGCGGAGCTGCGGCCGAAGGGCGTGCGGGTGCATGCCGTGACTCCCGGTCCCGTCGGCTCCGCCGCGGCATCGGGCGACGCGGAGATCGACAAGCTGATCGACGCGGCGTCGCGACGCGCACGCGCGCCCCATCCGCCGTCGGTCGCCGATGTCGGCCTCGCCACGATGCTGCTGGCGACCGACGCCGGCCGTCTCCTGACCGGCGGCATGCTGGAGCATTGATCGGTCCGGCATCGACCCGGCACCCGCCGAAAGGGCGGCGGGCGGGCGGTCCTGCGTCATCCTAACCGGTTGTCCGCCGGCAATTCAGACGGTATGAACTCGCAATAACGCTCGCGGGTTGCAGGCGTGCTTGGCTGGGTTCCGTGGCAGACATGGCCGCCCTCGGCGGATCCGACACATCCTCATCGGCGACGGCGGTGCACGAGTTCGCGGAGCTCGAGCTGCGCGCGGCCTATCTGCAGTCGATCCTCGACACCGTCCCCGACGCGATGGTGGTGATCGACGAGAGCGGCGTCATCGAGCGCTTCAATTCGGCGGCCGAGCGCCTGTTCGGCTACGGTGCGCACGAGGTGGCCGGCCAGAACGTGAAGATCCTGATGCCCTCGCCCTACCGCGAGGAGCACGACGGCTACCTCTCCCGCTATCTCCGCACCGGCGAGCGACGGATCATCGGCATCGGCCGCCTGGTGGTCGGCATGCGTCGCGACGGCAGCACCTTCCCGATGGAGCTCGCGGTCGGCGAGATGCGCACCGGCGAGATGCGGAAGTTCACGGGATTCATCCGCGACCTCAGCGAGCGCCAGCGCACCGAGGCACGTCTTCAGGAGCTGCAGCAGGAGCTCCTCCACGTCTCGCGCCTGTCGACGATGGGCGCGATGGCGTCCAGCCTGGCACACGAGCTCAATCAGCCGCTCACGGCCGTAGCGAGCTTCGTGCGTGCCGGCCTCCGCTTCCTCGGCAATCCGATCGCGGAGAATCTGGAGATGGCCCGCGAGGCGCTGAACGGAGCCGGCGAGCAGTCGGCGCGTGCCGGGGAGATTATTCGTCGCCTGCGCGATTTCGTCGCCAAGGGCGAAACCGAGAAGCGTGCCGAGAACATGGCGAAGCTCGTCGAGGAGGCGAGCGCCCTGGCGCTGGTCGGCGCCAAGGAGCGCGGCGTGCGCGTGCACTATCGCCTCGATCGCGAGATCGATCGCGTCGTCGTCGACAAGGTGCAGATCCAGCAGGTGATCCTGAATCTCGTGCGCAACGGCATCGAGGCGATGGAACAGTCGTCCGTCCGCGAGCTGACGGTCGCCACGCGGCACGAGCCCGGCACCAGCACCGTGTGCGTCACGGTGGCGGACACCGGCAGCGGCCTGGCGCCCGAAGTGGCGGACCGGCTCTTCCAGCCGTTCATCGGCACCAAGACCCATGGGATGGGGATCGGCCTGTCGATCTGCCGGTCGATCGTCGAGGCACATGGCGGCCGCATCTGGTGGGAGCCCAACGAAGGGGGCGGATCGATCTTCTCGTTCACCCTCGATGCGATGCAGCAGGGCGGCGGTTCCTCCGATGACCGCTGACGTCGCTCGGGTCGTCTACATCGTCGACGACGACGCGGCGGTCCGCGACTCGCTATCGATGCTGCTGCGTTCGGCCGGCCTGGGGGTCGAGACCTATCCGGCGGCGGCGCCGTTCCTCGAGCGCGCGGCGAGCCTGCGGCCGGGCTGCGTCCTGCTGGACGTCCGCATGCCGGGCATGAGCGGCATCGAGCTGCAACGCGAGCTCGCGGCGCGGCGGATCGCCTTGCCCGTGGTGATCATGACCGGCCACGGCGAGGTCGCCGTGGCGGTCCAGGCCATGAAGGCGGGTGCGGTCGACTTCGTCGAGAAGCCGTTCGACGAGGAGCAGATCCTCGGCCTGATCGAGGCGGCGCTCGCGCGCGCCGCGGTCACCTACCGGCGGGCCCAGGAGGTGAACGAGGCGACCACCCTGGTCGGTGCGCTGTCCCAGCGCGAACGCGACGTCCTCGAGCGCCTGATCGCCGGGCGGTCGAACAAGCTGATCGCCTTCGACCTCGGCATCAGCCCGCGGACGGTCGAGATCTACCGTGCCAACATGATGGAGAAGCTGCGGGCCCGCACCGTGTCGGAGGCGGTGCGCATCGCGATCCTCGCCGGTGTTCAGATGCGCGAAGAGACCTAGGGACATTCCCTTAGTTGCGAGGTGACCGGTCGCACGGCATCTCTCGCATCCGGGCGATCTTCGAACGCCCGGCTGAAAGGCGAGAGAGGCGCGAGCGCTGTGTGCGACGGTGCGGGCATGGGCGGGGCGGGCGTCGGAACCGGTCTCGTCGTTCTGGTGGACGACGACGACGCCGTCCGGCGTGCGCTGACCCTGCTCCTGAAGTCCTACGGATGGCACGTGCGCGCCTTCGCATCGGCGCGCGAGTTCCTCGCGGTCGCGCCACCGCACGGGCGACCTTCCTGTCTGATCGTGGACTATCACATGCCGGACATGAGCGGCCTGGAGCTGCTCGCTCGCGTACGGGCGAGAGGGTGCCGGGTACCGGCGATCCTCATCACCGGGCGCGTCGACGGACGACTGCGGATCCGGCGGGCCGCCGAGGCGCTCGCACCTGCGGCGTTCATCGAGAAGCCGTTGGACAATGACGAGTTGGTGCGAACCGTATCCACGGCGCTCGCCGCCTCCGTATGACTACGTAAGGACATTCCACGAATGTGCGATCGCGCACTCCATCGCTACTCCTTCTCATGTGTTCAAGCAGAGTTGGGAGACGAGTGATGCAGGCCACGGCAGTCGTCACCAGCAGGCCCCCGATGAAGGCAGCGGCGCTGCCGATCGCGCGCGTGCCGAAGCCCTCGGGCACGGTGCACTCTCCCCATGACGTCCTGCGGACCATCCAGCCCGTCGGCGTCGTCTCCTCCTATGATCGCGGCCAGGGCATCTTCCGCGAGGGCGACGGGGCGACCCACTGGTACGAGGTGGTGTCCGGCGTCGCGCGGACGTGCAAGCTCCTCGCCGACGGCCGCCGCCAGATCGGCGAGTTCCTGCTTCCGGGCGACGTGTTCGGGTTCGAGGTCGGCGATACGCACACCATCGACGTCGAGGCGATCAGCCCCGCGGCGATCACCCGTTTCTCCCGCGCCCGCGTGCGGCTCCTCGTCGAATGCGAGGCCGGCCTGGCGACGCAGCTGCAGCAGCTCGCGTTCGAGACCGTGTCGAAGGCGCACGCGCGGCTCCTGGTGCTGGCGCGGCAGACGGCGCAGGAGCGGGTCGTCAGCTTCATCCTGGAGATGGCACGCCGGCTCGCGCCCCACGACGACACGATCCTGCTGCCCATGACCCGGCAGGACATCGCCGACTATCTCTGCCTCACCATCGAGACCGTGTGCCGCACGATGTCCGACCTGAAGCGGGAACGGCTGATCCGGGTGCCTTCGCCGCAGCACTTGGTGCTGGTCGATCGCGACTCCCTGGAAGACATGGTCGGGACCTGAACGGCCCCGACGGGCGCGGCGAGCCCGCCACCATCGCGAGACGAAGATCGCCGTAGCGACGGACCGGTCGAAGGCGGGTTCGTAGCGCGTTCCCCACCGCCCGAGACCGAAGGCCGATCCATGACGCAGTCCCTTCCGGCGACCCCACGCCGTGTACGCGGCAGGCGCCCGGCGCTTGCCGGCGCTGCCGCGGGCCGGGCTTCCCCGGCGGCGGCGTCCTTGCCCCCCGTGGTCGCGAGGCGTCCGGCCGAGCCGGCATCGCCGCCGCGCAGCGACGCGGACGGTTCCATGGGCGACAACCTGCCGGTCGCCGGCCAGATCGGCCGGATGATGGATCGATCGGTGCACGCCGGCATCGCGCAGATGACGGGCGGGCTGTCGCCGATCAGCCTCGCGCAGGCCTATCTCGACTGGGCGCTCCATCTGGCCGTCTCGCCCGGCAAGCAGCTGGCGCTGGTCGACAAGGCCGTACGCAAGGGCGCCCGGTTCTGGGAGTTCGCCTGGCGCGCTGCCATGCCCGGTGCCGATACCGCCGACTGCATCGACCCGCTGCCCCAGGATCGCCGCTTCAGGGACCCGGCGTGGCACGGCTTCCCGTTCAACCTTTTCCAGCAGGCCTTCCTGCTGCAGCAGCAATGGTGGCACAACGCGACGACGGAGCTGCCCGGCGTCTCACCGCATCACGAGGCGGTCGCCTCGTTCTGCGCGCGCCAGATCCTCGACGTCATGTCGCCGGCGAACTTCGTGGTGACCAACCCCGTCGTCCTCGACCGCACCGTGCGCAGTGGCGGCGCCAATCTGGCGGCCGGGGCGAGACATCTCGCGGAGGACTGGAGCCGCCTTCTCGCCGGCCGGCCGCCGGTCGGCTGCGAGGACTGGCAGGTCGGCCGCGACGTCGCGGTGACGCCGGGCAAGGTCGTCTACCGCAACCGCCTGATCGAGCTGATCCAGTACGCGCCGGCGACGGCCGCCGTGCGTCCCGAGCCGGTCCTGATCGTGCCGGCGTGGATCATGAAGTACTACATCCTCGACCTCTCCCCGGAGAACTCCCTGGTCCGCCATCTGGTGGCGCAGGGCTTCACGGTCTTCATGGTGTCCTGGAAGAATCCGGGATACGAGGACGCCGGCCTGGAGATCGACGACTACCGTACGCAGGGTGTCATGGCGGCCCTCGCCGCGATCGGCGGGATCGTGCCGGACGCCCGGATCCACGCGACGGGCTACTGCCTCGGCGGCACGCTGCTCGCCATCGCCGCCGCAGCCATGGCGCGCGACGGCGACGACCGGCTGCGCAGCGTGTCGATGTTCGCCGCGCAGACCGATTTCACCGAGGCCGGCGAGCTCACCCTGTTCATCGACGACAGCGAGGTGCACTTCCTCGAGGCGCTGATGTCGAACCAGGGCTACCTCGACGCCAAGCAGATGACCGGCGCCTTCCAGCTCCTGCGCTCCAACGATCTGATCTGGTCCCGCATCGTGCGGGACTACCTGATGGGCGAGCGGTCGGAGATGTCCGATCTCATGGCCTGGAACGCCGACGCCACGCGGATGCCGGCCCGGATGCACAGCCAGTACCTGCACCGGCTGTTCCTCGACAATGATCTCGCCGCCGGCCGGCTCGCGGTCGAGGGGCGGCCGATCGCGCTCACCGACATCGCCGTCCCCATCTTCGCCGTCGGCACGGAGCACGACCACGTCGCGCCCTGGCGCTCGACCTACAAGATCCATCTGCTGAGCGACGCCGAGATCACCTTCGTGCTCGCCAGCGGCGGTCACAACGTGGGCATCGTGGCGCCGCCGCGGCCGGCATCGCCCTACCACTTCCGGATCGCACAGCGCCCGCCCAACGGCCTCTTCCACGATCCGGACACCTGGCTGGCGCGCGCCGCGCGCCGCGACAGGTCGTGGTGGCCGGCCTGGTTCGAATGGCTGGAGGAACGATCCGGCCCGGCCGTGCCGCCGCCCGTGCTAGGCTCGTCCGGCGCGGCCGCAATCGCCGACGCACCGGGCTCGTACGTGCTGGAGTCGTGAGGCCGGCCGCAACCGGATCGAGGAGCTGGGTCATGACCGAAGAGCAAATCCGTGCCGAGCTGGAGGCGCTGCGCCAGGAGATCGCCGCTCTGCGCGGCACCAGGCCCGACTCCCCCGCGGCCGCGGGCGAGGCGGCGGCTTCCTGTGCGGAGGGCATCGGCGCCGGGCTGGGCGATGTCGCGAAGTTCCTCCACGCCGCCTGCGACCGCGTCCAGGAGACGACCACCGCCCATCCGCTGCCGGCGGTGCTGGGCTCGCTCGCCATCGGCTTCCTGCTCGGCCGCCTCCTCTCGCGCTGACGGCTCGCTGCGATGGACGCGCTCGCCCGCCACCTCCGCACCGCTTGGCGCGCGGAACGCGTCGTCGCCGAGATCCGGCTGGCGAGCGCCCTGCGGCGCGCCGGTCTCGCGGCCGTCGCGATCGTGCTGGCCCTCTTCGCGCTCGCCATGCTGAACGTCGCGGCATTCCTCGGGCTGCGCGACGTCGCGGGCGATGCCTGGGCCGCGCTCGCCGTCGGCGGGGCCGACCTCGCGCTCGCCGGCATCGCCCTGGCGCTGGCGACGATCGGGCGCACCGACCGCGAGCTCGCCCTCGCGATCGAGCTGCGCAGCGCCGCCCTCGCCGCGGCCGCCGCCGACGTCCGCGGGCTCGGCGATGCGGCGGCCGGCGTGCGGCGCGTCGTCCGCCTGCTGCGGCATGGCCCGCTCGGTGCCGGGCTGTCGATCCTGGCCTCGATCGCCCTGGCGGCCCTCCTCCGGAGGCGCAGCAAGCCCACCGCCTGACGGCGGTCGGCGCCTTGGTCGGCGCGTATCGCGCTCGCGGACGCGCTGCGGCATGCACTATGAGTAGCCGATGGTCCCCGTCGGCATCCGGCCGCCCGCTCCCGGCGCCAAGTGGCGCTCCCTCGCCCTCCTCGCGGCCGCCGAGGTGCTGGCGCTGACCCTGTGGTTCTCGGCCACCGCCGTCGTTCCGTCGCTGACCCGCGACGTCGGCATCGACCGGCTGCAGGCCTCGCTCTACACCAGCGCCGTGCAGACCGGCTTCGTGCTGGGAACGCTCGCCAGCGCCGTCCTCGGCCTCGCCGACCGCCTCGACGCGCGGCGGTTCTTCGCCGCGTCGGCCGGGATCGCCGCCGTCGCCAACGCCGCGATCCTGCTCGTCGACCCGGCCTCGTGGGCGGTGCCGGCGCTGCGTCTCGTCACCGGAGCCTGCATGGCCGGCATCTATCCCGTGGGCATGAAGCTGGCGGCGACCTGGGCCGATCGCGACCTCGGCTTCCTGGTCGGCCTGCTGGTCGGCGCATTGACGCTGGGCTCGGCCTCCCCGCACCTCTTCAACGCCCTCGGGGGCGTCGACTGGCGCTTCACCATCGCCGCCACGTCGCTGGCCGCCCTCGCAGCGGCACTGCTCGTCAATCTCGTCGCCGTCGGACCGCGGGCGGCCGCACCGCGCCGGTTCGAGGCAAAGGCGATCCGCGCCGCCTGGACCGACCCGGCGCTGCGCCTCGCCAATCTCGGCTACCTCGGCCACATGTGGGAGCTCTACGCGATGTGGGCGTGGATCGTCGTCTTCCTGGAGGCCAGCTTCGCGCGCACGCTGCCGCCCGGCGACGCCACCATGTGGGCGCGCCTCGGCACCTTCGCCGCCATCGCGGCGGGCGCGGCCGGCTCGTTGGCGGGCGGCCTGTTCGCCGACCGCTGGGGACGCACGACGCTGACCATCGGCGCGCTGGCCGTCAGCGGCAGCTGCTGCCTGGCGGCGGGCTTCCTGTTCGGGGCACCGCCATGGATGCTGATGGTGCTGTGCGTCGTCTGGGGCGCCAGCGTCGTCGCCGATTCCGCGCAGTTCTCCGCCAGCATCGCCGAGCTGTCCGACCCCGGGCGGGTCGGCACCATGCTCACCGTGCAGACCTGCGCCGGGTTCCTGCTGACGCTCGCCAGCATCCATCTCGTGCCGTGGCTGGCCGCCGGCATCGGCTGGTCGCAGGCCTTCGCCGTGCTCGCCATCGGCCCGGTCGTGGGGATCTGGGCGATGGCACGGCTGCGCGCGCGGCCGGAGGCGGTGCGACTCGCGGGTGGCCGGCGCTGAGCGGCGTGCTTCGAGGCTTGCCCTCCATTCTCGTTCGAGAGACGGGAACCATCGCGCAAGGCCCGTCTTGCCGGCCGCGATTCCCGATGACAAGAATAGAAACGCAGAGCGCCAATGAGCGCGTTGCGCACATGCCGGCAGGCGCGCCATCGTCCGCCGGCCCCGTTCCGAGAGGGGAAACTGGGACATGACGAGCATGGATGCACGGGCCGGGGAGACGGCCGCCGACGAGCTGGAGGACGCGGTCGCCCGCAAGCTGGCGGAGATCGAGGGCCAGGATTGGGCTGCCGGGATGACCGCGCCGGTCGCCGAGAACCGCACGACGTACGGGGTCGAAGCCCCGCTCTGACGCCGCATCGGACCCTCTCCCCGCTCCCGAGGGGCAAGAGAGGGTCCACGCGCGATGCCGCCCGCCCGGCGACGCAGGACGTCCGGAGAGAAATCGGCTTGCTGTCGGATGACGCGCTGGATGGGCTCGTCGCCCTGCTCGACGATTATGCGGGCGTCAGGCCGCCCGACGTCGCCGTCCTCGCCTATACGTTCGACAGTCGCGAATGCGCCGCCTGGGTCGCCGGCGCGCTGGAAGTCCGCGGCGTCGACACGCGCCTGGTGCCGATGGCGCCGCTCGACGATGCCGGCTTCGCCGCCAGGCTGGCGGCCGCCTTGCCGTCGCCCGCCGACCTGCGCGGCCGCCTCCTGGTCATGGTCCTGGAGCGCGGAACGATGTCCCATTCCGCTGCGCTGCGGGACGGGCTCGCCGACTTCGATGCCGAACGCCGCGTCGTCATCCGCTCGCTGAGCTCCTGCCCCGATCTCTTCACGCAGGCGCTGCGCGCGCGTCCCTCCGACCTCGCCGCCCGCAATGCGACCCTTCTCGGTCGCTTCTCAGGCGCCCGGCGGCTGCGGATCGCCTGTTCGGGAGGCACCCGGCTGGACGTCGCGCTGGACGGTGACCGGTACCGCTGGATCAGCAATCGCGGGATCGGTCGGCCGGGAAGCGCCATCATCCTCCCCGCGGGCGAGGTCGCGACCTTC
>JADZBA010000055.1 GCA_020852355.1 Alphaproteobacteria bacterium | reverse complement strand
CCGATGACCCCGGCGCATACTTGGCCGATAACGCCACGCTCCTGGGTATCCGGAAACGAAAACGGCGCGTGGCCAGTGATCGCATCGCCTTGACAAACTCGGACGGGGCCTAACTTGTGACCGATGGGCTTACCCCTCCCTCGTCCTCGCGCTCACGCCGGCCCACAGCGCCCGGCGCGCCCCCACTCGCCGCGCCAGCGCCGCAGGATCAGTGGTGATCAGCGTGTCCAGCTCCGGCGTGACCAGGATGCGCACCGCCCGCCGCTGGCGGCCGGCCGCCAGCGGCGCCTCGCCGGTGCGGGCGCCGAGCAGCAGCGCCCGCTCCCCCTCGCCCAGTCCGAAGGCGGCGACGACCGGCGCGATCGTCCGCTCGTTCTGCGGCAGTAGCAGCGCCGCGGCGGCGTTGGCGGCGATCGCCCGACCGTGGGCGTCCTCCAGCAGGTCACGTACATCCTGGCTGACGACCCACAGGCCGAGGGCGTGCTTGCGGGCGCGGCGGGCCAGGTCAGCCAGGAAGCGGCCGCCGGCGGGATGGGCGATCAGCTGCCAGGCCTCGTCGATCACCAGCAGGCGGTCGGCCGGCCGGTGGCGGGCCTCACTCCAGACGGCGTCGGCCAGCAGCAGCAGCGCGGCACCGGTCAGCTCGACCGGCAGATCGCGCAGGTCCCAGCGCACCAGGCGCGCCGCCGGGATGCCGGTCCTGCCCGCGCCGAACAGGCCGGCGGCGGCGCCATCGGTGTAGCGCGCCAGTCGCAGGGCGAGGTCGCGCGCTGTCTCGTCACCGCCGGCCAGCTTCCGTCGGACGTCAGCGAGTGTCGGCGGGCGCGCCCAGGTGGCCGGGTCGTCGGTGATGCCGGCAGCGGCGAAGGTCGCTTGCACGGCCGCGTCGACGGCGGCCGCCTCCCGCGCGGTCAGGCCGCACCCCTCACCGATCAGCACGCCGAGCAGCGCGATGACCGTGGCGGCCCGCTCGGCCAGCGGGTCGGGGCCGGGGTCATCATCGCCCTCGTTGTCGGGCGTGGAGGCCGGCGGCAGCGTCAGCGGGTTGAGTCCAGCGCCGCCCGTCCCCGGCGCCAACCGGACAGTCGCGCCGCCAACGGCAGCGGTCAGCGCAGCGTACTCACCCTCGCGATCGACGACCCACACCGTCGCGCCGAGCAGCAGCGCCTGGAGGAGGGCGGCCTTGACAGCGTAGCTCTTGCCGCCACCGGAGGGGCCGAGCACGACCAGATTGCGGTTCGGTCCGGCGTCGGGCGCCGGCAGCTCGACGAGGCCGCCGCCGTGCAGGTCGACGCCGAGCAGCACGCCCGCGCCGGCATCGGCGCCGCCGGCCAGCGGGCAGGCCGCCGCCACGGCCGCCGCCGTCATGGCGTGGCCGCGCCCGGGCTCGTCGCGGCCGAGCGGCAGCGTGGCCCGGTAGCCGGCTGACTGGTCGAAGGTCAGCCGCACGCTGCGCAGCCCCAGCCCGCCCAGGACCGACTCGAGGTGGCGGACGGCCTCCGCGAGTCGAGCCGGTGCGTCGGTCTCGACGGTCAGGTAGAGGCCAAGCGTCAGCAGCCGCTCGGCGCCGCGCTCGACCGCCTCCTCCAGCACCAGCACGTCCTCGAGCGCGACCACCGCCGCGGCTCTGTGGGTGCGGCCCTGCCGCTCGTCGACGGCGGCGGTCGCCTCCAGGCGCGTCGTGCGCCGCTCGAGGCGACCGAGGGCGGCGCGCGCGTCGAGCGGTTCAAGGTGGAGGGCAACGCGCAGCGGCAGGCCGCAGCGCCACAGCGGGGCGAGCCAGTCGGCGCCGACCTCGCGCCGGTAGCCGATCACCGCTAGCGTGGCGGCGTAGCGCTCGTCGACGCGCAGCCAGTCGGGGCGCTCCTCGACCGCGCCGGGGGTCAGGTGGTCAGCCAGGCGACGCCCCCACGCCGGCCCCGGGCCGGTCGCCGCGCCGCCGGTCGCGGATCGCTCGCCGGCTCGTCCCACCGAGCCGGCGGCCAGGTCGATCAGGTCGGCAGGCAGCGGTTGGCGGTGCGCCAGGCCAGGCTGGACCAGGCGGTAGAGGAGGCCGGCCAGCTCGGCGCCGGCCAGCCGCCGGATGGCGACCTGGCACGGCCGCAGGCGACGATCGAGCTCGGCGCAGCGGGCGGTCAGCTCGCGCAACGCCTCGGCCGGCGCGGGGCGCGGCGCCGACGGCGCGCGGCTGATCTGGCGCGCCAGGCCGCGCGGGACGGCGGCCGGGCCGGGTGCGCCCGGCGCGGCGACGGTGGCCTCGACATCGAGCGGGCCGAGCGCGACGACGACCTGGAGCGGAAAGGCCAGCGATGCCAGCGCCAGGCGCAGTGTCTCGATCAGGCGGTCGGCCTCGTCGGGACGCGCAGGGCCAGCGCCGGGGCGGCGGCGGCCAACACGGCGACGGGCGTGCCGTCGGCCAGCACGAGGTGGTCGCCGGCGACGGCGCGCAGGCCGAGCAGGCGGTTGGTGGCGGCTGGCCGGCGAGCGATGAGCGTGGGCAGCATCGATGCCTCCGTGGGGCACGCAAACGCGGCGTGCCCAGGTGTCAATCGTTGGCGGCGGGGAGTGGTGTCAACGCCAGGGTGAAACGGTTGAGGCCCACATTGCGTGCAGGCACCCTTCCCACCCCACTCGCCCCGCGCTACACCTCCTCGGCCCCGTGCCGACGGGGCAAGTTCTCGCCGGAGGAGGAGCATGGACCATAGGCGCGAACTTAAGGAAGAAGAACCGGCACGGGCCACATCTGGTAGGGGTCGGCTGTCATGACCAACCACACCAGAAGGAGGGTTCCGTGCCGGTTCCACCCAAGCCTACCGACCCAGGCACGCCCGCGCAACTGGAGGCGCTGCTGGGAGAATCCTGGCAGACGGAGATCGTGCCGCTGTTGCCGGCCGCGCTCGCGGAGCAGGCCCGCGCGCTGGGCGCCTTTCAGCGGGTGCGCAAGGTCGCCACGCCGACCCTCTTGCTGCGGGCGCTGCTGGTGTTAGCTCTCGACCAACTGTCCACGCGTGGCCTCGGG
>JADZBA010000054.1 GCA_020852355.1 Alphaproteobacteria bacterium | reverse complement strand
CGCCGGCGCGGGCGGCCTGGCTTTCGGCTTGGCCGGCGGCTTCCCGGCCGGCGTCCTGGCGACCGCCGGCTTCGGCGCCGCGGCCGGCTTCTTCGCCGGCTTCGCCGTCGCCTTGGGTGCGGCGGCCGGCTTCCTGGCCGGCTTGGCTGCCGCTTTCGGCCTGGCCTTGGCCGGTGCCTTCGACTTCGGGCCGGCCGATTTCGCCGTGGCCGGCTTTGCTGCCGGAGACTTCGCTGCGGACGACTTGGACACGGGCTTCGCTGGCGCCTTCGCCTTGACCACGGAATTTCCCTTCGACTTCGCCTTGGGCGCAGGACGCTTCGTCGCCTTTGCCTTCGGCGCGGACTTCGTCGATCTGCGGGCGGACTTCTTCATCGTGCCTTCGGACCTGCCGGGATGAAATGCAGGCGGCCGAGCAACGGCGCGACGGGTCGCCGCGACATCCAGCGTCAGGATCGAACGGCACGGCAACGGACGCGCGGACGCGCGATAACGGCGCCACTCAAACCCGCTACAGCCTTCGGTGGTCCGACGATCGATGCTACGCAGACGGTCCGGCGCGGCCGCATGACCGCCCCTAGAACCCGCAGCGATAATATCAGAAAACCGTCACGGAATACAGGGCCGATTCGGACCCAGTCCAGGCCCCTTCAGCGTCTTCCAGGGGACTGGCTGAAGAACTTCGTGAACTTATCGGGAACGCCCTTGAAGGAATCGGCGTCGCCCGGCGCCTCTCCCTTGCGCGTGATGTTCGGCCACTGGCCCGAATAGTCTCGATTGAGCTGCAGCCATTTCTCGGCGGCGGAATCGCTGTCCGGGATGATGGCCTCGGCGGGGCATTCCGGTTCGCACACGCCGCAGTCGATGCACTCGTCGGGGTGGATGACGAGCATGTTCTCGCCCTCGTAGAAGCAATCGACCGGGCAGACCTCCACGCAGTCCATGTACTTGCACCGGATGCAGGCTTCGGTGACGACGTAGGTCATGCTGGCGGTCTCCGGATTCCGCGGGCGAAGGGCAGGGCGGCGGCGAACGATTGTTGCCTAACATGTGCGGCAGAGAAGCTTCAACCCCGCTGGAAGCCGGGACTTTCGGGCACTTCGCCGCGGCCCTCGTGCATATCCCCTCGGCTTTCCCCGATCTCAGGACAGCGGGGCGTCGTCGTCCCGCGGCACCGTCCCGAGATCCTCGTAGAGCAGGCGGGCCTCCGGCGCCGGCCCGCGGCGGCGGCCGGGCGCGGTCACCCGCACCCGCCGGACGAGGCGGCCGAGCTCCACGGCCACCACCGCGCCCGGCCCGACGCTGCGGCTGGCGCGCAGCGCCGGCTCCCCGTCGATCGTCACCAGTCCCTCGGCGCACATTCGGGCAGCCAGCGACCGGCTCTTGCACAGCCGCGCGAAGAACAGCCACAGATCGATCCGGACCGTCCCCTCGGCCATGGCGCCTCAGCCGGCGCGGTCCTTCCGGAGCGCGCCGAGGGCGGCGAAGGCCGGACCGAGGGCGGGCCGCGCCGGCCGCTCGCGGCGGCCGGGCCGGCGGCGCGAGGCGGCCACGAAGGTCGTCGTCTCGCCCTCGACGACGGCGCGATAGCCGAGATCGGCCAGCATCCCGGGGAGGTCGGCCAGCCGGGAGTCGGCGAGGCCGGCGAGCGCCGGCGTCGCCACGAAGGGCCCGGCCTGGGCCAGGCGGCGGGCGGCGGCGGCCAATGCCTCCAGCCGGTCGACGCGCAGCGCCCGCGCACCGACCGGCGGATAGCCGATGGCGCGATAGAAGCCTGGTGCCACCAGCGGATCGCGATCGATGCCGAGGCGTCCCGGCGGCGGCACAGGGGCCGGCAGCCGCCCCTCGTGGGCGAGCGACCACAGCAGGGCGCGCAACGCCACCGGCGCCGGCCGCGTCATGGCCGCGGCATAGATCCAGCCCGTGCCGAAGCGCACGCCGGCCCGCGTCAGGGTCTTGCGGTCGTCGGCCGAGAGCGCGCCCACCTGCGGCCCCGCGCCGGCCCGGGCGAGGCAACCGCCGGCCTCGACGAGCTGGAAGGCGAGGCCGCGGCCGGGCCCGTCCAGCTTCAGCCCGCGCAGGCGCAGCAGCGGCCCGAGGACGGCGTCGACATGGGCGTCGACCCAGGCGGCGAGGCGCCGCCGCAGCGCGTCGCGCGCCGGCGGCGACAGGAACTCGCTGTCGAAGGGCTGCACCGCGGGGGACAGCATGGCGCCGCCGGGCGCGAGCCGCGCCACGGCGACGCCCTGCCACAGCAGCGTCGCGTCCGGCGCCAAGGCGAACGCCACGTCCGGGTCCGCGACGCAGTGCCGCACGCGACGCGAGACCTCGGCCGGCAGCACCCGCCGGGCGGCCGCCAGCAGCGGGCGCGCCTCATCGGCGCCGAGCGCGTCGGCACGGAAGCGGAAACCCTCGATACGGCCGACATGGTGGCCCTCGACCACCACCTCGCCCTCGCGCGTCACCGCCGCCAGCAGCTCGCCGTCGCCCTTCAGCCGCTTGACCAGCAGCGCGGCGCGGCGATCGACGAAGCGCTGGGTCAGCCGGTCGTGCAGCGCATCCGAGAGCTTGTCCTCGATGGCCCGCGCCCTCTCCTGCCAGTGCGCGGCGTCGGTCACCCATTCGGCGCGGTGGGCGACGTAGGTCCAGGTGCGGACATGGGCGATGCGCGCGACCAGCGTGTCGATGTCGCCGTCGCCGCGGTCGAGGCGGGCGAGATGGCCGGCCACCCAGTCCTCGGGCAGGCGCCCGGCCGGCCCCTGGAGGTGGCGGAAGATCTGGGCGAGAAGGCGGGTGTGGCCGTCGCTCATCGTCTTGCGGAAGTCCGGCACCTGGCAGACCTCCCACAGGCGGCGGACCCCGTCGGGCGTGCGGGCCCTGGCGACGACGTCGGGCAGGCGGCGCAGCGCGGCCAGCACCCGCTCGTCGTCGGCCTCGCGCGCCCGCGTCAGGCAGGCGGCGGGCGCGCGCTCCTCCAGGCTGGCGACGAGGCGCTCGAGGCTGCGCATGTCGAGCCGGCTGTTGCGCCAGAACGCAGCCACGACCGGGTCGAAGCGGTGGTTCTCGACCGCCTCGACGACCTCCGGCTCGAGCGCGCCGGCGTCGGCCGTGGTGCCGAAGGTGCCGTCGCTCATATGGCGTCCGGCGCGGCCGGCGATCTGCCCGATCTCGGGTGCCGCCAGCCGGCGGATGCCGCGGCCGTCGAACTTCGCCAGCCGGGCGAAGGCGACGTGGTCGACGTCCATGTTGAGGCCCATGCCGATGGCGTCGGTCGCGACCAGGTAGTCGACCTCGCCCGCCTGGTACATGGCGACCTGGGCATTGCGGGCGCGCGGGCTGAGCGCGCCGAGGACGACGGCGGTGCCGCCGCGCTGGCGGCGCACCAGCTCGGCGATCTCGAAGACGTCGGAGACGGAGAAGGCGACGACCGCGCTGCGCGGCGGCAGCCGGGTCACCTTGCGCTCGCCGATGCAGGACAGGGTGGAGAAGCGCGGCCGCTCGACGAACTCCGCCTCCGGCACCAGCCGGCGCACCAGCGGACGCATCGTGTCGGAGCCCAGCAGCATGGTCTCGTCGCGGCCGCGGGCGTGCAGCAGGCGCGAGGTGAAGATGTGGCCGCGCTCGGCATCGGCGGCGAGCTGGACCTCGTCGATCGCCAGGAAGTCGACCATGCGGTCGAGCGGCATCGATTCGACGGTGCAGACGAAGTAGCGCGGGTTCGCCGGGACGATCTTCTCCTCGCCGGTGACCAGCGCCACGGCGGCGGCCCCGCGCAGGCGGACGATGCGGTCGTAGTTCTCGCGCGCCAGCAGCCGCAGGGGGAACCCGATCATGCCGCTGGCGTGGCCGAGCATGCGCTCGATGGCGAGGTGCGTCTTGCCCGTGTTGGTCGGGCCGAGCACGGCGACGACACGGGGATGGGCACGCGACGACATGCCCCGAAAGGTCGCCCTTCGCCCCGCCCGTGGCAAGGGGCGAGACGCGCGGAGCGTGACCCGACGATGCGAAATACCCTTGCGCAGCCATGGCTTCCGGCCCATATCGCGCCGCGGAACAACCAGCGCCACGACCGGGTCACGCCGACATGAGCGAGGAAAAGCTCTCCTTCCAGGCCGAGGTGGGCCGACTTCTCGACATCGTCGCCCACTCCCTCTACTCCAACCGCGACGTCTTCCTGCGGGAGCTGAT
>JADZBA010000053.1 GCA_020852355.1 Alphaproteobacteria bacterium | reverse complement strand
TGGGGCCGACATAGCCGTTGGCCACGGCCGTGGAGAAGCGCTCGAACTCGCGGAACTGCGGATTGACGGTGCTCGACAGCGTGATGAACACCTCGGGACCGAGCAGGGCCCGCAGCGCGCGCTCCGCCTCGCGCTCGTGCGCCGGAAACCGGTAGGAATGCAGGAAGCAGACGACCACGGATTCCACGTCCTGCAGCCGGGCGGCCGCCGCCGCGAGGTCGGCGGCGGCGAGCGGTGCCAGCTCCTCGCCGTCGGCGCGCATGCGCTCACCCACCTCGATGCGGCGGCTGCGCGGAACCAGCGGCTCCGGCCTGCGGAAGCCGATATCGAACATGCCGCCCTCGACGAGGCGCCGCCCCCGCCCGATCTCGATGACGTCGCGGCAGCCCGCGGTCGTGACAAGGCCGGTCGTGGCACCCCGGCGCTCCAGCAGTGCATTGGTGGCGATCGTGGTTCCGTGCACCACCCGCTCGATGGCGCGGCTGTCGAGCGCCATCTCCGCGATCCCGGCGAGGATCGCGGCGGAGGGATCGCCGGCCTGCGACGGGTGCTTCGCGGTGACGACGCGTCCCTGCGCGTGGTCGACCACGACCAGGTCGGTGAAGGTTCCGCCGACGTCAATACCCACCGTGAGCACTGCGTGCGTTCCGCCGTTCATTGCGCGGCAGAAATGTGTGCTTGGCGACAACCATTCGGCCAAGGCATTCTGATTATGTGAGGCATTACCTCAGGGCATGGCCATGGACATCCGGCAGCTCCGGTACTTCGTCGGCACGGCACGCGCGGCGAGCATGACCGCGGCCGCCCACCAGCTCCGCGTCACGCAGCCCGCGCTGAGCCGTCAGATCCAGTGCCTGGAGGATGAGCTGGGCGTCACCCTCTTCGCCCGCGAAGCCCGGGGAACGACGGTTACCGACGCGGGCGCGAAACTTCTCGAGCACGCGCAGGCCGTTCTCGACCGCTTCGACCTGCTCAAGGAGCAGGCGCGCTCGGAGGTGGAACCGGTCACCGGGACCGTCGTCGTCGGCATCTCGACCGGCGCCGGCGAGACGATCATCCCGCCGCTGATGGAGCGCTATCGCGTGCAGCATCCGGCGGTGCGCATCCGCATCCGCCAGGGCTTCAGCGGGGCCGTGGAAACATGGCTGCGCGACCACCTCGTCGATCTCGCGGTCCTGCCCTCCCTCGATCTCGATCGCCTCAACGTCAACATCCAGCCCCTGCTGAAGCAGAATCTCTGCGTCATCGGGCCGCGGCGGCCCCCGCTCGAGGGCCTGACGGAGTGCGACCTGAAGCTGGTGGCGGGACTGCCGCTGATCCTGCCCGGCCAACCGCACAGCGTGCGGGCGGTGATCGACCAGCTCGCCCGGCAGGAGAGAATCCCGCTCGATGTCGATATCGAGGTCGATGGAATGGGCGTCCTGCGCGGCCTTCTCCGCCGTCGCCTCGGCTACACCATCATGCCGCCGAACCCGTTCCGCTCCGACGTGCTCGACGGCACGCTGTGCGCGGTGCCGATCCGCCATCCGGCGGTGTTCTGGCCGTTCTCGCTGATCACCTATCGCGGCAAGGCGCTCTCCCGCGCCGCCCAGGCCATGGTGGCATTGCTTCCCGACCTCGTCCGCGACCTGGTGAAGCACGGCGAGTGGCAGCACGCGGAGCTGCTGTAGCCGTTGGTCGTCCCGCGGCGCGGCGCGGAACCGCGGGGCACCGAACCGTCTTCTCCTGCATGCAGTGCCCGGGCGCGACGCCGGACGGCCGCCGTCGATGGCAGGGCGAGGACGGACACCGATGCGAGACGACCAGAACGATCCTTCGCGACGCAGGGACGTGGCTGCCATGGCCGCGCCCGCGACGTACCCCGAGCCTCCCTTCCCGAAGCAGCAGCAGCCCTGGCCCGGCCTCGCCGGCAAGATGGACCCGCGGCCGGACCACGGCGAGACGAGCTACAGGGGAGCAGGCCGCCTGACGGGACGCAGGGCCCTGATCACCGGCGGCGATTCCGGTATCGGCCGTGCCGCGGCGATCGCCTACGCAAGGGAAGGCGCGGACGTCGCGATCAACTATCTGGCCGCGGAGGAACCCGACGCCGCCGAGGTGGTGGAGCTGATCCGCGCCGCGGGTCGCAAGGCGGTCGCCATTCCGGGCGACATCAAGGACGAAGCCTTCTGCAGCAGGCTCGTCGAGGAGGCGGTTCGCGAGCTCGGCGGCCTCGACATTCTCGTCAACAACGCCGCCCGGCAGATCGCGCGGAGATCGATCGCCGAGATCACGACCGCCCAGTTCGACGAGACGTTCAAGACGAACGTCTACGCTATGTTCTGGATCACCAAGGCGGCGCTGCCGCACATGAAGGCGGGCGCCTCGATCATCAACACCGCTTCGGTCAACGCGTACGAGCCGAACGAGACCATGATCGACTACGCCGCCACGAAGGGCGCCATCAAGATCTTCACCAAGGGTCTGGCGAAGCAGCTCGCCGGGAAGGGCATACGGGTGAACGCCGTTGCGCCGGGGCCCTTCTGGACGGCACTGCAGGTCAGCGGCGGCCAGCTGCCCGACAGGCTTCCCGAGTTCGGTGCCGCTTCGCCGATGGGCCGCCCCGGCCAGCCGGCAGAGCTCGCCGGCATCTATGTCCTGCTGGCGTCGCCGGAATCCGGCTACTCCACCGGTCAGGTCTTCGCCGCGACGGGCGGCCGCGGCGGCCCCTGATCGGCCGCCGGAGGAGCGGCGCGGGAGCGCCGCCGGATCGCGAGCCATGGCGCGCGCGGCCCGGTGCCGGGCGTCGCCGCGGGGAACCACGGCGACCCGACGGCGGTTCCCTTTCACCAGGAAAGGCCATGTCGCGCGATCTCCTGCAATTCGGGCCGCTGACCGCACGCAGCGTGCATCTCTGCATCGACATGCAGATGCTGTTCGCGCCCGGCGCGGTCTGGGCGGCGCCGTGGATGGAGCGCGTCCTGCCGCGCGTGGCGACCATCGCGCAGCGCTTTCCCGAGCGCACGGTCTTCACCCGCTTCGTCCCGCCGCTGCGCGGCGCGGACATGCCGGGGACCTGGCGGCGCTTCTACGACCGCTGGCCCTGCGTGACCGGCGAGCGACTGGATCCCATGTACCTGGAGCTGCTGCCGGGCCTGCGCGAGCTGGTGCCGCCGGCGGAGGTCGTCGACCGCGCGACGTACTCGGCCTTCGGGGGTGGCCGGCTGCGGGCCTGCCTCGCCGGACGTGGCGCGGACGCTCTCGTAGTGACCGGCGCCGAGACCGACATCTGCGTGCTGGCGACGGTCCTGGGAGCGGTCGATCGAGGCCACCGCGTCATCCTCGTGACCGATGCCCTGTGCAGCTCGTCGGACACCGGGCACGACGCGATCCTGGCGATGTATCGCCGACGCTTCGGCCAGCAGATCGAGACGGTCGATTGCGAGACCATCCTGTCCGCGTGGAATCGCTGAAGTCGAATGCGCCGTGCAGCTTCATCCGCCCGTCTGGGCGGTCGGGGCATGGACGGGCTTCGATTCCGGCGAGTTGCGCTGACGCAGGAAGATCGTCAGCACCACGAGCGCCGCGGTGGAAAGGAACTCGCTCTGCCAGTTCTGCAGCGATTCGAACCAGAACCGGGCGTCGGCGACGTAGTCGAGGGCCGGCGGCGGCTGCCCGCCATGGCGCATCGCGTCGTCCACCGCGGCGCGCCAGCTTCCCCACCAATGCAGCGCGAACGAGGCGATGAAGAGGGCGGCCAGCGCGATCCCCAGGGAATTGGCATAGAGGAGGCGAAGCAGCGGGCCACGGCGCGTCGGCCACGGGGAGTCTGCTCGCGGGCGCTCGCGCTCCTCGGCTTCCGCGGTGGTCTCGTCCGGGTCCCGCGACTCCGCCGAGCCGCGCTGGAACAGGACCGCCGTCAGGATCACGTAGGCGGCCATCTGGAGAAACTCGCTTTCCCAGTTCTCGAACACGGCGGAGAGGAAGTCGCCGCTGACCAGGTAGCCGGCCAGGCCGGGCGCAGCTTCGCCGTGCCGGCCCGCGTCCGTGCTCGCCGCGCGCCACCCGGTCACGAGCTGGCCGATTATGGACAGTGCGAAGACGGCTAGCAGGACGATCGTCAGGCCGTTGTCACGCCACAGCCGCCCATTGTCCATTCGCAGCGGCCCCTTCCCGGATTGCGCCGCCACCCTGGGGAATGGGTGTCCGCCGAAGCCGATCCGTGCCCGTTCGGCCGGGCCTCGGTCCATACGATCCTCGGTCATCGCCCTTCCCGTCGGATGTGTCGCCGTAGGTGGACAACAGCCGCCGCCCCGGGGCGTTCCGGTCGAGCGCGGGGAGCGAGGCGGTCGAAGGGGTCCGGCGTCCCGCCCGAAGGGTGACCTGGTCGCCGCCCGGCGCTCCGTCCGCCACGACGGTCGCAATCCCGCCCGGCGGGCGGATGCCCCCGGGGAACATGACGGCCAGACCTGGCGGAGCCGGCGATGCAGACGCGGCCGGGTCCTCGACCCGCTTCCGGCTCGAAAGCGGCATCGGGCAACCGTGCGCATCTCACGGCCGGACCGGTCGCCGGTCCATCGCCCTTGAGCAAAGTGCGGTGCGCGACTTGCAGCCGGCCGACGTTCTCGGCGATAAGGCGCTCTGGCGGACGTGGACGACGTCGACCGGTCCCGCTCGCCGCCGACCGAACGTCTCGCACCGTCTGAGGAACTCCCCCGTGACGAGCTCGAAGATTGTACTCATCGACCGCCATCCGGGCCGCTCGACCCAGTCGATCGGGCTGGCGCGCGAACTCGGCACCGATCCGAGCCTGATCCACGAGCCGTCCGTCGGCGTCGTCGGCACGAAGGGCGACAGCCAGTGCTATCTCGGCGTCATGGCGAAGGTGGAGGCCATCCACGGGCGTCTCAGGGCGCGCATCGGCAAGGGTCCGGACCAGCTCGCGCTGCGCCTCGTCCAGCCCGAGTACACGATCGCCACCTCCGACGGGATCCGGAACGGCACGCGCGAGATGCGCTATTCGCTGATCGGCCGCGAGGTGACGCACGACGCGCTGTGCGAGCATCTCGAGGCCACCGGCCTCGCCGGCACCATCGCGGTGGTGGCCTGCGACAAGCCCCCCGTCGGCACGCTTGCCGCCCTGCTCGAGCACAACCAGCCGGCGATCATCATGTCGGACGGCCCGATCCATCCCGGCCGGGACCCGGACACGGGCGAGGCGCTGGACATCGTCAGCGCCTACCAGGTCGCCGGCCACCCCG
>JADZBA010000052.1 GCA_020852355.1 Alphaproteobacteria bacterium | reverse complement strand
TGGCGCGGTGCGCTGTGGGCCTCCTGCGTCGCCTTGGGCCGCAGCCCGGTGTTCACGCTGACCGCCGGCGGCGAGCGCCTGCGCGTGCCCCCGGACATGCGCTTCACCTCGGTCACGGCCTTCCTGCTGCGCGACTGGGTCGAGCCCGAGCTGCGCGCGCTGGAACGGTTCGTCGGGGCGGGCGAGGTGCTGGTCGACGTCGGCGCCAACATCGGCCTCTACGCGCTGAAGGGCGCGCGTATCGTCGGTCCCACGGGCCGCGTCGTCGCGGTCGAGCCGGGCGCCGTGGCGAGTGAGATGCTGGCCGCGAACCTGAAGCTGAATCCGTACTTCCAGCAGGTCGACATCGTCCGCAAGGCGCTCGCCGACAAGGTCGGGCAGGCGACGCTGCATCACATCCCGCTCGGCGACGACCCGCAGGCGTTCTCGCTGCTGGCCGACGGCTCCGCCGACGGCGAGACGGTGGAGACGACGACCTTCGACGCGATGGTGGCCGATCTCGGCCTGCCGCGGGTCGACTGCGTCAAGATCGACGTGGAGGGCGCCGAGGGCATGGTGCTGGCGGGTGCCCGCGAGACGCTGCGGCGCTGGCGGCCGACCGTGATCTTCGAGGTCAACTGCCCGACGCTGCTGCGCCGCGGCGATCCGACGGACGTGGCCTGGAACCTGCTCGCCGGCTACGGCTACCGCTTCTTCCGGCTGGAGCAGGGGGCGCTGCGGCCGCTTGACCGCATGCCCGAGGCGTTCGGCAACCTGATCGCCCGGCACGAGCGCCGGGATTCGGCCGGGGCCTAACGGCTGGCGGCGGACGGGCGCAATCGGCGGACCAGCGGCCGCTCCACCGCCAGGAACAGCAAGACGCCGGCCGCCGTGGCGGCGGCGGTCGCCACGACGCCGAACATCACCACCCCGGCCGTCGACCCGGACGGCGCGAGCTGCGTCCAGAAGCGGGCGATCGCCGCCAGGACGATCCCATGCGACAGGTAGATCGAATAGGACGCGTCGCCCAGGATGCGCGGCAGCGCCAGCGACGGGATGCCGCCTGCGCGATCCAGCGACAGGGCGCCCAGCACGATCGCCGCCGCCGGCAGTCCCCAGACGGCGAGCCGTGGCAGTCCGGGGCCCCAGGCGGTCGCCAGCGGGATCGCGAGCAGCCCCGCGACGAGCGCCGTCCAGGCGAGCGGCGGCGACGGCAGGCGGCCCAGCACCGCGAGGCGGCCGATGCCCATGCCCAGCGCGAACTCCATCATGATTCCGGCGCTGTAGAAGGACCAGGCGGTCGGGCCGGCGGGCAGCACGGCGCCCAGGGCGACGAGGCCGGTGAGCAGGGTTGCGACGACCGCGAGCCGCCGCGCCGGCGGCAGCGGCAGCGCCGCCCCGAACACCGCGTAGAAGAACATCTCGTAGTTCAGCGTCCAGCCCGGGATGAGCGCCGGCTCGGGAAGCCCGGTGACCGGATGCGTCCAGGGCAGGAACGCGTAGGATGCCAGCACGTGCGGCAGCTCGAAGCGCAGGCTCTGCAGGCTGGCCGGGCTGACCAGCATGACCAGCACCACGAAGCTGGTGAGCAGCCAGTAGAGCGGCACGATGCGCACGATGCGCTTGAGGTAGAAGCGCGCGGGCGTCGGCGGCCTTTCGTCGGTCGTGATCCACATGATGCAGCCGCTGATCACGAAGAAGATGTCGACGCCGCTCGCCAGCCAGGGCGGCCAGTAGCCGTCGTGGCCCATGCGCGCGAAATGCAGATGCAGGTGGTAGAGCACGATCAGCATCGCCGCGATCGCCCGCAGGTACTGGATCGAGAGCAGCTCCGTCGCCGGACGCGCCGGCGCGGTCATGGCGGCAGCTCTGCGCACCGGCCGGGGTTCAGGACATCGCAGATGGTGGCGGCGAGCAGCCGGTAGTCGGGGTTGTCGGCGCCGACGCGCCCCGGCGGCACGACCTGCAGGGCATACAGCATGACGCCGCCCCTCGGGTCCGCCCTGGCGATGGCGGCGAAGCGGCGGGCGGTCTCCAGCGTATGCCGGGGGACGCGCGCATTGTCGAAGGCGACCTGCACGCCCAGCGTCAGCGGCCCGCGCCAGTGGCGGCGATAGGCGCGGAAGGCCTCCGCCGCGTCGTAGGACAGCCCGGCGTCGTAGCTCATGATCGAGACATGATCGATGTGCGCGGCGGCGGGTGAGCGCAGCAGCGCCAGCATCGAGCCGGTCCACGGGCTGCGCGGCACGGCGTCCTTCCACTCGCCCTCGCCGTAGGCGCCGACGCTCCAGCCGGGCACGCTCAGCAGCATCGGTCGCGGGAAGGCGCGGCGCAGCCGCTCGACCAGGCCGATCCAGACGCGGTCGCTGAGGCAGCGGATGCGGCCGTCGCGGGTCGGCGCGCAGCCGGGGTCCTGCGGCTCGTAGTCGACGTCGATGCCGTCGACGCCGAGGTCGCGGACCAGCGCCGCGAGGGCGCCCTCGTCGAGCGCGCTCCAGCCCCAGTAGCCCCAGCCGCCGACCGCCAGGAGGACGCGGGTCGCCGGTTGCCGCCGCTTCAGCAGCGCGACGGCGTCGCGCAGCATCGGCCCCGGGATGCGGTACTGCAGGCCCGTGCCGGAGAGGTCGAGATCGCCGCGATAGACGAGATCGGGCTTGGCGAAGGAGAGGATCAGGACGTTCACGTAGCCCGGCATGCGGGCGATCGTGGTGTCCTCGGCGCGCGTCGCCGCCGGCTCGAACCAGCCGGCGTGGTAGGCGACGAACGGATGGGCGGCGATGGCCTCCGCCCCGGCGGGTGCCGCCGCCGGCAGGGCCGCCAGGAACAAAGTCGCGGCGGCCAGCGCCCTCAGAACACGTTTCGCCCGACCATGCCGCGGGTCAGCGTCAGCAGCATGATCTTGATGTCGAGCCATAGCGACCAGTTCTCGATGTAGTAGAGGTCGAGGTCGACGCCGCGCGCCGCCTTCTCGACGGTATGGATGCCGCCGCGCATGCCGTTGATCTGCGCCCAGCCGGTGATGCCGGGCTTCATGCGGTAGCGCGCCGCGTACTCGCGGACGACATCGTAGTACTGGGCGCCGCTGACCTGCATGTTCGGCACATGCGGCCGGGGTCCGACGACGGACATGTCGCCCTTGAGCACGTTGACGAGTTGCGGCAGCTCGTCGATCGACAGCCGCCGCAGGATCGCGCCGACCTTGGTGATGCGCGGGTCGGTCCGGATGGTGCCCTTCGATCCGTCGTCCGTCGGGTCGGTCGCGAAGGTGCGCAGCTTGTAGATGGTGAAGGGCTTGTTGTTGAAGCCGACGCGCTCCTGCCGGAAGATGACGGGGCCGCGCGAATCGAGCTTGATGGCGATCGCGGCGACGAGCAGCACGGGCGCGCTGACGAGCAACCCGAGGGCGGCGACCACGTAGTCCTCGGCCATCTTCAGCAGCCCCAGCGAGCCCTTCAGCGGCTGGTACATGACGCGCAGCGAAGGCAGGCCGCCGACGGTCGCGAACTGCGCGAAGCGCGGGTTGAAGCTGTTGCGGTCCAGCGGCACGACGACGTCGGCGGCGATGTGGTGGACCCGTTCGATCATCCGGTTGATGCG
>JADZBA010000051.1 GCA_020852355.1 Alphaproteobacteria bacterium | reverse complement strand
TCGAACGCCGCCAGCGACTCGATGATCGCCTGCTTGGCCACCACCTGCCCCGCCTTCATCAGCAGCGTTTCGAGCACATGCAGCTCGCGCTGCGGCACCTCGAGCATCGCGCCGCGCGCCATGACCGTGCGCGACACCGTGTCGAGCGCGATGTCGCCGAAGCCGACGCGCGCATCGTGCAGCCCCGACCGCCGCCGCAGCAGCACCCGCACCCGCGCCTCGAGCTCGGGCACGTCGAAGGGCTTCGTCATGTAGTCGTCGGCCCCCAGGTCGAGCCCCTTCACCCGCTGGTCCATCGCCCCGCGCGCCGTGAGGATCAGCACCGCCGTGCCGCTGCGCCGCGCCCGCAGGGCCCGCAGCACGTCGAGCCCGTCCAGCTCCGGCAGGTTGAGGTCGAGCACCACGAGGTCGAAATCCGTCGCCCGGAGCGCCGCGTCGGCCGAGGCGCCGTCATGCACCACGTCGACGGCATAGCCGCCATTGCGCAGCACCGCCGCGAGCCCGCCAGCCAGCGTCTCGTTGTCCTCGGCCACGAGTATGCGCATCGCTCCTCCCGCCCCGATGCTAAGCCATGCCCGCGCGGCGCGCGAGCCTTGTCAGCGGCCGCGCCGCCGAGTCATGCTGGTCCATGCGCCGCGTCCTGATCCTCCTGTTCGGCCTGCTGAGCGCCCCGGCGGCGGCGCAGATGACCGTCTATCCGGCGCTCGACCCCGCCGCCGGCACCCGCACGGTCACCGTCTACTCCTCCCTCGACGAGCCGCTCGCCCGCCCGATGATCGACGCCTTCCGCGCCCGCAACCGCGACGTCGCCGTGGCCTATGAGGACATGCAGACCGCCGACATCTACGAGCGCATCGTGCGCGAGACCGACGCCGGCCAGCCCACCGCCGACTTCGCCTTCTCGTCCTCGATGGATCTGCAGATGAAGCTGGCCAATGACGGCTACGCCCAGCCCAGCCTCGTGCCGCTGTCGCAGAGCTGGCCGCGCTGGGCCAATTGGCGCGACACCGCCTACGCCCTCACCTACGAGCCGGCTGTCTTCATCTACAACAGGCCCGCCTTCGCCGCCTCCGGCCCGCCGGCCACGCGCGGCGAGCTGCTCGACTATCTCGAAGCCAACCGCGACGCCGTCTTCGGCCGCATCGGCACCTACGACATCGAGCGCTCCGGCGTCGGCTTCATGTTCTTCTCGCGCGACCAGGAACAATATTCCGATCTGTGGACGCTGGTCGGCGCCATGGGCGCGGCCGGCGTGAAGCTCTATTCCACCACCTCCGCCATCGTCGACCGCGTCGCCAGCGGCCAGTTCGTCTTCGGCTACAACATCCTCGGCTCCTACGCCGCCGAGATGGCCGCGCGCCACCCCGATCTCGGCATCGTCCTGCCGCGCGACTACACCATCGTCACCTCGCGCATCGGGCTGGTGCCGGCCGCCGCCGCCGACGCCGCGCTCGGCCGGCTGCTGCTCGATTTCTTCATGTCCGCCGAGGGCCAGGCGATCATGGCCGAAAAGCTCCAGATCGCCGCGCTCAACCCCGCCGTCACCGGCGACAACACCGCCAACGCCATGCAATTGGCGCTCGGCAACCAGTTGCGCCCGGTGCCGGTGAGCCCCGGCCTGATGGTTTATCTCGATCAGGTGAAACGCGCCCGCCTGATCAAGCGTTGGAACGACGCGCTGCGCCAGCAGTAACCCGCGTCAGGCTGGCGTCAGCTTCATATGCTCAATTGAGGTTCGGCCCGCCGCGAGGCGGGCACGAGGAGTCTGGGAGGACCCAACCGACACCGGATCGACCCGCCCGCCGCCATGTGCGACGCGGGCGCGGCCATGGGTCGTCCCCAATCTGAACGCGGCCTTCGACGCCGCTCGTGGAGGAACACATGAAGCATTTCGTTGCCGCATCCATTCTGGCCGGCGCCCTCGCGCTGCCGACCCTCGGCCTCGCCGCCGACTACACCATCATGGCCCCTGCCGCCCCCGGCGGCGGCTGGGACCAGACCGCCCGCTCGATGCAGGAGGCCCTCACCGGCGCCGGCATCTCGGGCAATGTGCAGGTCGTCAACGTCCCCGGCGCCGGCGGCACCATCGGCCTCGCCCAGTTCGCGCAGGAAGCCAATGGCGATCCGAGCCGCCTCATCGTCGGCGGCTACGTCATGGTCGGCGCCATCCTCACCAACAATTCGCCGGTCGGCCTCGACGCCATCACCCCCATCGCCCGCCTCACCGGCGAGTATGAGGTGATCGTCGTCCCCGCCGCCTCCGACTTGCAGACCCTCGCCGACCTCACCGCCAAGCTCAAGGCCGATCCCGGCAGCGTCTCCTGGGCCGGCGGCTCGGCCGGCGGCACCGACCACATCACCGCCGGTCTCTACGCCAAGACCGTCGGCGTCGATCCCAAGGCCGTCAACTACATCGCCTTCTCGGGCGGCGGCGAAGCCCTCGCGGCCGTGCTCGGCAACCAGGTGACCGTCGGCATCTCCGGCTATGGCGAGTTCCAGGCCCAGGTCGAGGCCGGCGCGCTGCGCGTCCTCGGCATCTCGGCGCCCGAGCGCATCGCCGTCGTCGACGGCCCGACCTTCAAGGAAGGCGGCGTCGATCTCGTGGTGCAGAACTGGCGCATGGTCGGCGCCGGCCCCGGCCTCAGCGACGAGCAGGTCGCCGCCATCACCGCCGATATCGAGAAGATGGTGAATTCCGCCCAGTGGCAGGCCACCCTCGAAACCAAGGGCTGGATCAACACCTGGCTCGCCGGCGACGCCTTCAAGACCCAGCTCGCCACCGAGATCGAGAACACCACGGCCATCCTCAAGGACATCGGTCTGGTCCAGTGAGCAGCCCCGAGCTCCATCGCAACTCCGAGCGTCGCCCTGATCGGGCGGCGCTCGCCATTGCGGCGATCCTCCTGGTCCTCGCCGCAATCGTCGCCTGGGACGCCGCCCATATCGGCGGCGCCGCACAATATGCGCGCATCGGTCCGCAGACCATTCCCTACGCCATCGCCATCGGCCTCGCCGGCCTCGGCCTGTGGACCATCGTCGAAGCCCTGCGCGGCGAGTTCCCCGAACGCGAGCCGCAGGAGGCCCGCCCCGTCCTCTGGATCGTCGGCGGCCTGCTCGTGCAACTGCTGCTGGTCCGCTTCGTCGGCTTCTCCATCGCCACCGGGCTGATGTTCGGCCTCGTGGCGCGCGGCTTCGGCGAAAGGCGGCTGTGGCTCTCCATTCCCGCCGGCATCGTCTTTGCCGCCATCGTCTGGCTC
>JADZBA010000050.1 GCA_020852355.1 Alphaproteobacteria bacterium | reverse complement strand
TAGGCGATCAGCTTCTTCATGTCCTCCTGCGCCAGCGCCACCAGCGAGGTGTAGACGATGGCCACGATGCTGAGCGTGTAGACGAACGGCGCGAAGTAGTGCGACGCCTCCGGGAACATCGGCAGCGAGAAGCGCAGGAAGCCGTAGGCGCCCATCTTCAGCAGCACGCCGGCCAGGATCACGGAGCCGGCGGTCGGCGCCTCGACGTGGGCGTCCGGCAGCCAGGTATGCACCGGCCACATCGGTACCTTGACGGCGAAGGACGCGAAGAAGGCCAGCCACAGCCAGATCTGGGCGTCGCGCGCGAAGGAGAACGCCATCGCCGTGGGGATGTCGGTCGACCCGACCTGCAGATAGACGGCGAGAATCGCGAGCAGCATCAGCACGGAGCCGAGCAGCGTGTAGAGGAAGAACTTGAACGCCGCGTAGACGCGCCGCGGCCCGCCCCACACCCCGATGATCAGGAACATCGGGATCAGCACGCCCTCGAAGAAGATGTAGAACATCAGGAAGTCGAGGGCGGCGAACATGCCGACCATCATCGTCTCGAGGACGAGGAAGGAGATCATGTACTCCTTCACCCGGTTCTCGATGGCGTGCCAGCTCGCGAGCACGCAGATCGGCGTCAGGAAGGTCGACAGCAGCACGAAGAAGACGGAGATGCCGTCGACCCCCATGTGGTAGCCGATGCCGAACTCCGGGATCCACGCCGCCTTCTCGACGAACTGGAATCCGGATGCGGCCGGGTCGAAGTCGAGCCACAGCACCAGCGACAGCAGGAAGGTGATCGCCGACGTCCACAGCGCGACGTTGCGGGCGTTGCGCGCCACCATCTCCGCGTCGCCGCGGATCACGAAGACGAGCGCCGCCCCCACCAGCGGCAGGAAGGTGACGAGCGAGAGGATCGGCAGGTCGGTCATCCGATGCCCCTCAGATCCGGCCGAAGATGTACCAGCTGATCAGCACGACGACGCCGATCAGCATGGCGAATGCGTAGTGGTAGACGTAGCCCGTCTGCAGCCGGCTGGTCCTGACCGACATGATCCGGGTCAGCGCGGCGACCCCGTCCGGTCCGACCCCGTCGATGAGCGCGCCGTCGCCGGTCTTCCACAGCCCGCGGCCGATGAAGAAGGCCGGCCGGACGAACAGGTGGTCGTAGAGCTCGTCGAAGTACCACTTGTTGTAGAAGAACTGATGGATCGCGCGGAAGCGCTCGGCGACGCGGCCGGGCAGCGCGGGGTCGCGGATATAGGCCCACCACGCCGCGGCGATGCCGAGGAGCGCCACCACGATCGGGCCGAGCTGGACCCAGAGCGGCACGTGGTGGGCTGCCTCCAGCGGGTCGTGATGGGCGGCGACGGCGATCGACGCGCCCCAGAACTCCTTCTGCTCGTGGCCGACGAACCAGCCGTAGCCGAGGGCGCCGGCGAGCACCGCGCCGATCGCCAGGACGACCAGCGGTACGATCATCACCGGCGGCGATTCGTGGACGTGCGCCATCACCTTCTCCTCGGCGCGCGGCGCGCCATGGAAGGTGAGGAACAGCAGGCGCCAGGAGTAGAAGGCGGTCAGAAGCGCCGCCAGCAGGCCCATCCAGAAGGCGTAGCGACCGACGCCGGTATGGGCGCCCCACGCCGCCTCGAGGATCATGTCCTTGGAATAGTAGCCGGCGAAGAACGGCAGGCCCGCCAGCGCCAGGCTGCCGATCCACATCAGCACGTAGGTGCTGGGGATCAACCGCCAGATGCCGCCCATGCGGCGCATGTCCTGCTCGCCCGACATGGCGTGGATCACCGAGCCGGCGCCGAGGAACAGCAGCGCCTTGAAGAAGGCGTGCGTCATCAGGTGGAACATCGCCGCCTGGTAGGCCGAGACGCCGGCGGCGAAGAACATGTAGCCGAGCTGGCTGCAGGTCGAATAGGCGATGACGCGCTTGATGTCGAACTGCGTCATGCCGACGGTGGCGGCGAAGATCGCCGTGGAGGCGCCGACCACCGTCACCATGGTCAGGGCGACGGGCGCCAGCTCGAAGAGGGGCGACAGGCGGCAGACCATGAAGACGCCGGCCGTCACCATCGTCGCGGCGTGGATCAGGGCCGACACGGGCGTCGGCCCCTCCATCGCGTCGGGCAGCCAGGTGTGGAGGCCGAGCTGGGCGGACTTACCCATGGCGCCGATGAACAGCAGGATGCACGCCGTCGTCAGCGCATCGACCTGCATGCCGAGGAACTCGAACGTCTTGCCCGCCATCTGCGGCGCCTGGGCGAAGACCGCGTCGAAGCCGACGGCACCGAACAGGTAGAAGCAGGCCATGATGCCGAGCGCGAAGCCGAAGTCGCCGACGCGATTGACGACGAAGGCCTTGATCGCCGCGGCATTGGCCGAGGGCCGGTCGTACCAGAAGCCGATCAGCAGGTAGGAGGCGAGGCCGACGCCCTCCCATCCGAAGAACATCTGCACGAAGTTGTCGGCCGTCACCAGCATCAGCATGAAGAAGGTAAAGATGCTGAGGTAGGCCATGAAGCGCGGGATCGAGTGGTCGTGGGACATGTAGCCCACGGAATAGACGTGGACCATCGCCGAGACCGTGGTCACCACGAACACCATGACGGCGGTCAGCGTGTCGAAGCGCAGCGCCCACGCGGCCTCCAGGCCACCCGACTGGATCCAGGTGAACAGCTCGATCGTCCGCGTCTCGCCGCGGAAGCCGACGACGTAGAGGATCACCCAGCCGAGGACCATGCTGATCAGCAGGGCTCCGCAGGTGACGATCTGCGCGCCGCGGTCGCCGATCCAGCGGCCGAAGAAACCGGCGACGACGGCCGCGACGAGCGGCAGGAAGATGGCGGCGGCGTACATCGCCCGGCTCAGCCCTTCATCAGGTTGATGTCCTCGACCGCGATCGAGCCGCGGTTCCGGAAGTAGACGACCAGGATCGCGAGGCCGATCGCGGCCTCGGCCGCCGCCACCGTCAGCACCAGCAACGTGAACACCTGGCCGACAAGGTCGCCGAGGAAGGCCGAGAAGGCGACGAAGTTGATGTTCACGGCGAGCAGCATCAGCTCGACGGACATCAGGATGACGATGACGTTCTTCCGGTTGAGGAAGACGCCGAAGATCCCCAGCGTGAACAGGATCGCCGCCACCGTCAGGTAGTGGCCGAGGCCGATCGGATCCATCTCAGACCCCCGTGCCGCTGGGAACCTTGCGGATCTCCAGCGTGTCCCTGCGGCGGCGCCCGACCTGGTCGGAGATCGTCTGGCGGCGGACGCCCTCCCGGGTGCGCAGCGTCAGCACGATCGCGCCGATCATCGCGACCAGCAGGATCAGGCCGGCGCCCTGGAAGAAGTAGACGTAGTTGGTGAACAGCAGCCGCCCGAGCGCCGCCGTGTTCGACACCTGCCCCGGGTCCGGCGTCGGCGCCAGCGGCCGCACCATCCCGGTCGAAGACACCCAGGTCCCGACGACGAGCACCAGCTCGACCAGCAGGATGAGGCCGACGATCGCGCCGATCGGCAGATACTGCAGCACGCCGCGGCGCAGCTCGCTGAAGTTGATGTCGAGCATCATCACGACGAAGAGGAACAGCACGGCGACGGCGCCGACATAGACGACGACCAGCATCATCGCCAGGAACTCCGCCCCCAGCAGCACGAACAGGCCGGACGCGTTCACGAAGGCGAGGATGAGGAACAGCACGGAGTGCACGGGATTGCGCGCCGCGATCACCATGAGGGCGGAGGCCACCATGATGCCGGCGAACAGGTAAAAGGCGAGCGTCTGGACGATCACGCCGTCCCCCTCGGGCTCTGCATCGTCGTCAGCGGTAGGGAGCGTCGGCGGCGAGGTTCGCCGCGATCTCCGCCTCCCAGCGGTCGCCGTTCGCGAGCAGCTTGTCCTTGTTGTAGAAGAGCTCCTCGCGCGTCTCGGTCGAGAACTCGAAGTTCGGTCCCTCGACGATGGCATCGACCGGGCAGGCTTCCTGGCAGAAGCCGCAATAGATGCACTTCGTCATGTCGATGTCGTAGCGCGTGGTGCGCCGGCTGCCGTCGTCGCGCGGCTCCGCCTCGATGGTGATGGCGAGCGCCGGGCAGATCGCCTCGCACAGCTTGCAGGCGATGCACCGCTCCTCGCCGCTGGGATAGCGGCGCAGCGCGTGCTCGCCGCGGAAGCGCGGGGAGATCGGCCCCTTCTCGTAGGGGTAGTTGATGGTGACCGGCGTCTTGAACATGTAGCGCAGCGTCAGGCCCATGCCGGAGACCAGGTCCGACAGGAAGAAGGCCCGCGCTCCGCGGTCCAGCAACGACATATCAGCCTCTCGTCCCGTGTCGGCGCCCACGGGCGGCGCGTACCATATAGCCAATCGACCCCATGACAAGCGCGCTCGCGGTCACTTCGGCAGCCAGCCGAAGGCGACCAGCACGCCCGCCGTCGCCACCACCCAGAACAGCGACAGCGGCAGGAACACCTTCCAGCCCAGGCGCATCAGCTGGTCGTAGCGATAGCGCGGCAGGGTGGCGCGGACCCACAGGAAGACGAACAGGCAGAGCGAGATCTTGGCGGCGAACCAGACCAGCCCGGGGATCCAGGTGAACGGCGCGATCTGGGCCGGCGGCAGCCAGCCGCCGAGGAACAGGATCGAGGTCATCGCGCTCATCAGGATCATCTGGGCGTATTCGCCGAGATAGAAGAGCGCGAACGACATCGAGGAGTACTCGACGAAGTATCCGGCCACCAGCTCCGACTCGCCCTCGGGCAGGTCGAAGGGCGAGCGGTTGGTCTCGGCCAGGGCCGAGATGAAGAACACCACGAACATCGGGAACAGCGGGACGGCGAACCACACCGTCTCCTGCGCCTTGACGATGGCCGTCAGGTTCAGCGAGCCGACGCAGAGCAGGACCGTGATGATCACGAAGCCGATGGAGACCTCGTAGGAGACCATCTGGGCCGCCGAGCGCAGGGCGCCGAGGAAGGCGTAGCGCGAGTTGCTGGCCCAGCCCGCCATGATGACGCCGTAGACGCCGAGCGAGGAGATCGCGAAGAGGTAGAGCACGCCGACATTGATGTCGGCGATCACCCAGCCCTCGCCGAAGGGGATCACCGCCCAGGCGACCAGCGCCAGGCCGAAGGTCAGGATCGGGGCGGCGAGGAACACGACGGGATTGGCGCCCGCCGGGATGATCGTCTCCTTGGTCAGCAGCTTCAGCCCGTCGGCGAAGGGCTGCAGCAGGCCGAACGGCCCGACGACGTTGGGCCCCTTGCGGAGCTGCGCCATCGCCAGGACCTTGCGCTCGGCCAGCGTCAGGTAGGCGACGCAGACCAAGACGACGACCACCACCGCCAGGATCTGCGCCAGGATGATGATCGCGGGCCATGCGTAGCCCTGCCAGAGTTCCCCCATCATCGCCGGGTCACCCGTGCGTGCCGGTGTGCGCGGCAACGCCGCCGCGGACATAGAGCTCGCTGCACTCCGCCATGGTGATCGAGGCGCGGCAGATCGCGTCGGTCATGTAGAAGTCGTCGACCGGCGAGCGGAACGGGTGCGCGGCGATCGGGCCGGGGGCACCGAATGCGGCCCACCCGGCCGCGGCCGGCGTCTCGCGCGTCGCGAAGAGCGGTGCCGCGGCGGCGAGCGCCGCACGCACCGCGGCGAGGTCGTCGAACGGCAGAGGCCGGCCGATCACCGCGGAGAAGGCACGGATGATCTTCCAGTCCTCGCGGGCCTCGCCCGGCGGGAAGACGGCGCGCCGTCCCTCCTGAACCCGACCTTCCATGTTGACGTAGAGGCCGTCCTTCTCGGTGTAGGCGGCCCCCGGCAGGATGACGTCGGCGCGATGGGCGCCGGCGTCGCCGTGATGGCCCTGGTAGACCACGAAGGCGCGGCCGAGCCGCTGCATGTCGATCTCGTCGGCGCCGAGCAGCCAGACCAGACCGATCTCGCCCGACGCGGCGCCGCCGAGGATACCGGCGACGTCGCGACCACCCGCACCCGGCACGAAGCCCGCCTCCAGCCCGCCGACGCGGGCGGCCGCGGTGTGCAGCACGTTGAAGCCGTTCCAGCCGTCGCGCACCATGCCGCAGGCCTCGGCGACGCGGCGCGCCGCCGCCAGCACCGCGGCGCCGTCGGGCCGGGCGAGCGCGCCCATGCCGACGATCAGCATCGGCGCCTTGGCCGCCTTCAGGCGCTCGGCCGCGGCATGGCTGCCGTCGGCGATGGCGCCCAGCGCCGCCGGGTCGTTGCCGAGCTCGGTGACGTCGTAGGTGAGCGGCATCTCCGGACCCAGCCGCAGCGCCTCGAAGCCGCCGCGCCGCCAGCGCTTGCGCAGGCGTGCGTTGACCAGCGGCGCCTCCCAGCGCGGGTTGGTGCCGACGAGCAGGCAGACATCCGCCGCCTCGATGCCCGCGATGGTCGTGTTGAAGAGGTAGGAAGCGCGAACCGCGGGATCGATCGCCGCGCCGTCCTGCCGGCAGTCCCGGTTGGGCGAGCCGAGCGCGTCCATCAGGGCGCGCAGCGCGTACATCGATTCCGCGTCCGCGAGATCGCCGGCGATCGCCGCCATCTGCGTGCCGGCGAGGCCCTCCATGCGCCGGGCGATCTCGCCGAACGCTTCGGCCCAGGTCGCCGGCGCGAGCTTGCCGTCGCGCCGCACGTAGGGCCGGTCGAGGCGCTGGCGGGTCAGCCCGTCATAGGCGAAGCGCGTCTTGTCGGAGATCCACTCCTCGTTGACCGCCTCGTTGAGGCGCGGCAGCACGCGCATCACCTGCGGCCCGCGCGAGTCGACGCGGATGCTGCAGCCGACAGCGTCGAGCACGTCGACCGACTCGGTCTTGCGCAGCTCCCACGAGCGGGCGGTGAAGGCGTAGGGCTTGGAGGTCAGGGCGCCGACCGGGCAGAGGTCGATGATGTTGCCCGACAGCTCCGAGGTCAGCGCCTTCTCGACGTAGGTGCCGACCTCCATGTTCTCGCCGCGGCCCGTCGCCCCCAGTTCCTCGACGCCGGCGATCTCGGTCGCGAAACGGATGCAGCGGGTGCAATGGATGCAGCGCGTCATGATCGTCTTGACGAGCGGCCCCAGCTCCTTGTCCTTCACCGCGCGCTTGTTCTCGCGATAGCGGCCGCGGTCGAAGCCGTAGGCCATCGCCTGGTCCTGCAGGTCGCATTCGCCGCCCTGGTCGCAGATCGGGCAGTCGAGCGGATGGTTGATCAGCAGGAACTCCATCACCCCCTGGCGCGCCTTGCGGGCGCGCGGCGAGTTGGTGTGGATCACCATGTTGTCTGCGGCCGGCATCGCACAGGACGCGATCGGCTTGGGCGCCTTCTCCTGCTCGACCAGGCACATGCGGCAGTTGCCGGCGATCTCCAGGCGCTCGTGGAAGCAGAAGCGCGGCACCTCCACGCCCAGCATCTCGCACGCCTGCAGCACCGTGGTGCCGGGCGGCACCTCGATGTCGATCCCGTCGATCTTCAGCTTCGGCATCGGTCCCCTGCCCCCGCCCTCAGGCCGCGCGCGCCCGGAGCGCGGACTTGTAGGCCAGGATCCGCTGCTCCATCTCCGGCCGGAAATGGCGGATGAGGCCCTGCACCGGCCACGCCGCCGCGTCACCCAGCGCGCAGATCGTGTGGCCCTCGATCTCCTTGGAGACGTCGAGCAGCATGTCGATCTCGTCGACCTCGGCCTGCCCCTTCACCATCCGCTCCATGACGCGCCACATCCAGCCGGTGCCTTCGCGGCAGGGGGTGCACTGGCCGCAGCTCTCGTGCTTGTAGAACTTCGACAGCCGGGCGATGGCCTTGATGATGTCGGTCGACTTGTCCATCACGATGACGGCGGCCGTGCCGAGGCCGGAGCCGACCTCGCGGAGCGAGTCGAAGTCCATCAGGACCGTGTCGCAGGTCGCCTTCGGCATGACCGGCACCGAGGCGCCGCCGGGGATGACCGCGAGCAGGTTGTCCCAGCCGCCACGGACGCCGCCGCAATGGGCCTCGATCAGCTCGCGCAGCGGGATGCCCATGGTCTCCTCGACGTTGCACGGCCGCTCGACGTGCCCGGAGATGCAGAAGACCTTGGTGCCGGTGTTGTTCGGCCGGCCGATGCCGGCGAACCAGGCGCCGCCGCGGCGCAGGATCGTCGGCGCGACAGCGATCGACTCGACGTTGTTGACGGTGGTCGGGCAGCCGTAGAGGCCGCACTGCGCCGGGAACGGCGGCTTCAGGCGGGGCTGGCCCTTGTTGCCCTCCAGGCTCTCCAGCAGCGCCGTTTCCTCGCCGCAGATGTAGGCGCCGGCGCCGCGATGCACGTAGAGCTCGAAATCGTAGCCCGAGCCGCAGGCGTCCCTGCCGAGCAGCCCCGCCGCATAGGCCTCGTCGACGGCGGCCTGCAGGCGCTGCGCCTCGTTGTAGAACTCGCCGCGCACGTAGATGTAGCCGGCCGACGCCCCCATCCCGACGCCGGCCAGCAGGCAGCCCTCGACGAGCTTCTGCGGGTCGTGGCGCAGGATGTCGCGATCCTTGCAGGTGCCGGGCTCGCTCTCGTCGGCGTTGACCACGAGGTAGCTCGGCCGGCCGTCGGGCGACGATTTCGGCATGAACGACCATTTGAGGCCGGTCGGGAAGCCCGCCCCGCCGCGCCCGCGCAGCCCCGACGCCTTCATCTCCGCGACGATCCAGTCGCGCCCCTTGAGGATGAGCTCGCGGGTGCCGTCCCAGTCGCCCCGGCGCCGCGCGGCGGCCAGGCGCCAGTCGTGCACGCCGTAGAGATTGGTGAAGATGCGGTCCTTGTCGCTCAGCATCATTCGCCGCCTTCGGCGGCCGGGGCCGCGTCGAACGTGAGGGTCGTCAGGGTCTTGGGGCCGCCCGCCGGCGCCGAGGTCTGCCGGCCGGTGACGGAGCCGTGCGGCGGCGTCTCGCCGTTCTGCAGGGCCCGCAGCAGCCGCTCGGTCGCCGGGCCGTCGAGGTCCTCGTAGAAGTCGTCGTTGACCTGCAGGATCGGCGCGTTGACGCAAGCGCCCAGGCACTCGACCTCGACGAGGGAGAACTGACCGTCCGCGGTGGACTCGCCGACGCCGATGCCGAGCACCGTGCGGCAGGCCTTCACCACCTCGTCGGAGCCGCGCAGCCAGCACGGCGTCGTCGTGCAGGCCTGCAGGAAGTGCTTCCCGACCGGCCGCAGGTTGAACATCGTGTAGAAGGTCGCGACCTCGTACACGCGGATCGGCGCCATCTTCAGCTTGGCCGCGACATGATCCATCGCCGCGCGCGGCAGCCAGCCGTGCTGGCGCTGGGCGAGGTCGAGGAGCGGCAGCACCGCGCTCTGCTGCCGGCCGGCCGGATAGCGCGCGATGATCGCGTCGGCCCTGGCCGCATTCTCCGGCGTGAAGGCGAAGACCGCGGGCTCCACGATGGCGGCGCTCATCGGTCGATCTCGCCGAAGACGATGTCCATCGAGCCGATGATCGCCACGACGTCGGCCAGCATGTGTCCCTTCGACATGAATTCCAGCGCCTGGAGGAAGGCGAAGCCCGGCGCCCGGATCTTGCAGCGGTAGGGCTTGTTCGTCCCGTCGGAGACGAGATAGACGCCGAACTCGCCCTTGGGCGCCTCGACCGCCGTGTAGGTCTCGCCGGCGGGCACGTGGTAGCCCTCGGTGTACAGCTTGAAGTGATGGATGAGGGCCTCCATCGAGCGCTTCATGTCGGCGCGCGGCGGCGGCGCCACCTTGCGGTCGTCGACCTTGACCGGGCCCGAGGGCATCTTCTCGATCGCCTGGCGCATGATGCGCACGCTCTGGCGCATTTCCTCCATGCGCACGAGATAGCGGTCGTACGAGTCGCCGTGGCGGCCGACGGGAATGTCGAAATCCATCTGGTCGTAGGCGTCGTAGGGCTGCGCCTTGCGCAGGTCCCAGGCGACGCCGGAGCCGCGCAGCATCGGGCCCGAGAAGCCCCAGTCGTAGGCCTGCTCCTCGGTGACGGTGCCGATGTCGACGGTGCGCTGCTTGAAGATGCGGTTCTCGGTCAGCAGGCCGTCGAGATCCTCGATGACCTTGGCGATCCGGTCGCAGTAGGCATGGATGTCCTCGGCGAGCCCCGCCGGCATGTCGATGGCGACGCCGCCCGGACGGAAATAGGCCGCGTGCAGGCGCGCGCCCGACACCCGCTCATAGAACTCCATCAGCTTCTCGCGTTCCTCGAAGCCCCACAGGAACGGGGTGAGCGCGCCGACGTCGAGCGCCATCGAGGTGATGTTCAGCAGATGGTTCAGGATGCGGCTGATCTCGGCATAGAGCACGCGGATGTACTGCGCGCGCGGCGGCGCCTTGAGGCCGAGCAGCTTCTCCACGGCGAGCGCGAAGGCGTGCTCCTGCGACATCGGCGCGACGTAGTCGAGCCGGTCGAAGTACGGCACGGCCTGCAGGTAGGTCTTGTATTCGATCAGCTTCTCGGTGCCGCGATGGAGCAGGCCGATATGCGGGTCGGCGCGCTCGACGACCTCGCCGTCCATCTCCAGCACGAGGCGCAGCACCCCGTGGGCCGCCGGATGCTGCGGCCCGAAATTCATGGCGTAGGACTTGAGCTGCGGGTCCGCCATCACGCCCTCCCCGCCGGCCGGGCGCCCACAGGGCGGTCCGGAAAGGCGTCGCGGGTCGCCTTCTCGTCGCCCGGCAGCTCCGGCGTCATCTTCTCCCACGGGCTGACGAAGTCGAAGGTGCGGAACTCCTGCACCAGCTTCACCGGCTCGTACACGACGCGCTTCTCTTCCTCGTCGTAGCGGACCTCGACATAGCCGGTCAGCGGGAAGTCCTTGCGCAGCGGATGGCCCTCGAACCCGTAGTCGGTGAGGATGCGCCGAAGATCGGGGTGGTCGGAGAACAGGATGCCGAAGAGGTCCCAGGCCTCGCGCTCCCACCAACCGGCGGCGCTGAATACCGGCACGGCCGACGGCACCGGGTTGTCCTCGTCGGTCGTGGTCTTCACGCGGATGCGCAGGTTCTGCGTCAGGCTGAGCAGGTTGTAGACGACGTCGAAGCGCGCCGGCCGGTCGGGATGGTCGACGCCGCACACGTCCACCAGGACCTTGAAGAGGCAGTTCGGATCATCGCGCAGAAAGGTCAGCACGCGGACCACCGACTCGCGGCGGACATGCACGGCGAGCTCGCCCAGCGCCTGCTCGACGGCGACCACGTGATCGGGAAGCGCGGCCTCGACATGGCCGCCGAGCTCGGTGAGAGCAGGGTTCATCGCAGGGACGGCCTCAACGCGCGAAGTTGCTGGAGCGCCGGATCTTCTTCTGGAGCTGCAGGATGCCGTAGAGCAGCGCCTCCGCCGTCGGCGGACAACCCGGCACGTAGACGTCTACCGGAACGATCCGGTCGCAGCCGCGCACGACCGCGTAGGAGTAGTGATAGTAGCCGCCGCCGTTGGCGCACGAGCCCATGGAGATGACCCAGCGCGGCTCGGCCATCTGGTCGTACACCTTGCGCAGGGCCGGGGCCATCTTGTTGGTCAGCGTGCCGGCGACGATCATCACGTCGGACTGGCGCGGGCTCGGGCGGAAGAAAATGCCGAAGCGGTCGAGGTCGTAGCGCGCGGCGGCCGTGTGCATCATCTCGACGGCACAGCAGGCGAGCCCGAACGTCATCGGCCACATCGAGCCCGTGCGGGCCCAGTTCAGCACCTTGTCGAGCTGGGCTACGACGAACCCCTTCTCCTGGATCTCGGTGGAGACCCGGCGCAGCAGGGCGTCCTGGTCGGGACCGGGGCCGAGCGCCCCGGCGACCGCCGGAGAGGCCGTCAATCCCATTCGAGGGCTCCCTTCTTCCATTCGTAGACGAAGCCGATGGTCAGCACGCCGAGGAACACCACCATCGACCAGAAGCCGAACAGGCCGATGTCGCCCAGCGCCACCGCCCAGGGGAACAGGAACGCCACTTCCAGGTCGAAGATGATGAAGAGGATGGCGACCAGGTAGAAGCGCACGTCGAAGCGGCCGCGCGCGTCGCTGAACGGCTCGAAGCCGCACTCGTAGGCCGACACCTTCTCCGAATCGGGATGCTGCCGGGCCGCCAGGTACGAGGCGGCGACCATGACGATGGCGAGGCCGAACGCCACGCCAATGAACAGCAGAATCGGCAGGTATTCCCGGAGCATGTCCTGCACGGTCTGTCCTTCGCGTTCGCGCTGCTTACGATCCCGGCCGCCGGCTGACCCGCGACGGTCCTACCGACCCCGGCGGGGCGGTGCGGATGCGCGCGAACATAGTCCGATTTGCTGCACCAGCAAAGTCCCGCATCGCAATGCAACCGATGTGACGACCCGCCGCGGTCGAGGCGAATCCGTCGAGCTTTTCCATCGCTTCGTCGAGGGTCCGAAAGGGCCGCCGAGGCGGCGATGGCGGGAGTGACGGGGCTCGAACCCGCGACCTCCGGCGTGACAGGCCGGCGCTCTAACCAACTGAGCTACACCCCCGCGCTTCGACGCTGGAGGGCGCCGCAACGAGGCCGCACGATCTACTGCGCGAGCCCGGTCGAGTCAAGGAGCGCAAGTGCGCTTCGGAGGTTCGACACGGTGACGGCCGGCGGCGGTGGGCGATGACGGATTCGAACCGCCGACCCTCTCGGTGTAAGCGAGATGCTCTACCGCTGAGCTAATCGCCCGTCCGCACGAACGCCGCCGCCGAAACGCCAGCGGCCGGGCGCTCGCGCGTCCGGCCGCTTTCGTCTCTCGCATCGTCGCAAGTCAGTTGATGGCGTCCTTCAGGCCCTTGCCGGCGCGAAACTTGGGCTGCTTGGCCGCCGCGATCTTGATCTTCTCCCCGGTCTGGGGGTTGCGTCCTTCGGACGCGGCCCGCCTCGTCACGCTGAACGTGCCGAATCCCACGAGCCGGACCTCATCCTCCTTCTTCAACGCTTGCGTGATCACCGCCAGGACGCTGTCGACCGCCTTCCCGGCATCGGCCTTCGACAGGTCCGTGTCCGCAGCCACCGCGGCCACGAGATCGTTCTTGTTCACCGTTAGGCCTCCCCTCCTGACCAAATCCCCGGCCGTGGCCGACGAACCTCATGCGAGTGTCGCCGGAAGTCTAGAACGCGGCCTCCGAAAGGGTCAATCGGAGGCCGCGTCCCGCGGCTCGCCGGATCCCGCCGGCCGGACCGTCAGTGCGTGACGACGCTGGGCCGTTCGCCGGAGCCGCCGTCGGCGGCCACCGGCTTCTCGGTATCCACGTCGTGCCATTCGATCGGCGTCAGCGGGCTGACGAGCGCCCGCTTCAGCACGTCGTCGACGGTCGTGACCGGCACGATCTTCAGCGCCTTCTTCACGTTGTCGGGAATCTCGGCGAGATCCTTCTCGTTGTCCTTCGGGATGAGCACCGTCTTGATGCCGCCGCGCAGGGCCGCGAGCAACTTCTCCTTGAGCCCGCCGATCGGCAGCACGCGGCCGCGCAGCGAGATCTCGCCGGTCATCGCGACGTCCTTGTGCACGGCGATCCCGGTCAGCACGGAGACGATCGAGGTGATCATCGCCACGCCGGCCGACGGGCCGTCCTTGGGCGTCGCGCCCTCGGGCACGTGGACGTGGATGTCCTTGCGGTCGAACAGCGTCGGCCGGATGCCGAAGGTCGCGGCGCGCGACCGGACATAGCTCTCGGCCGCCTGCACGGACTCGCGCATGACGTCGCCGAGCTTGCCGGTGCTGGTCACCTTGCCCTTACCGGGCACGGTCACCGCCTCGATGTAGAGCAGCTCGCCGCCGACCTCGGTCCAGGCGAGGCCGGTCGTGGTGCCGACCAGATCCTCCTCCTCCGCCTCGCTCGCGCGGAAGCGGCGGACGCCGGCATACTTCTCGAGGTTGCGCCGGGTGACCGCGACCTTCTCGGTGTCGCCCGAGACGATCTCCTTGGTCGCCTTGCGGGCGAGGTTCGCCAGCTCGCGCTCGAGGTTCCGGACGCCGGCCTCGCGGGTGTAGTAGCGGATGAGATCGCGCACCGCGTCGTCGGTGATCGACCACTCCTTCTTCTTCAGCCCGTGCGCCTCGACCTGCTTGGGGATGAGGTGGCGCTTGGCGATCTCGACCTTCTCGTCCTCGGTATAGCCGGCGAGCCGGATGATCTCCATGCGGTCGAGCAGCGGCTGCGGCATCCTCAGCGTATTGGCCGTCGTCACGAACATCACGTCCGAGAGGTCGTAGTCGACCTCCAGGTAGTGGTCGTTGAACGTGCCGTTCTGCTCGGGGTCGAGCACCTCCAGCAGGGCGGCCGAGGGGTCGCCGCGCCAGTCGGCACCGAGCTTGTCGACCTCATCCAGCAGGAAGAGTGGGTTCGACGCCTTCGCCTTCTTCATGCCCTGGATGACCTTGCCGGGCATCGAGCCGATGTAGGTCCGGCGATGGCCGCGGATCTCCGCCTCGTCGCGCACGCCGCCCAGCGACATGCGGATGAAGTTGCGGCCCGTGGCCCGCGCGATCGACTTGCCGAGCGAGGTCTTGCCGACGCCGGGCGGACCGACCAGGCACAGAATCGGCCCCTTCATCTTGCGCATCCGCTGCTGGACGGCGAGATATTCGAGGATCCGCTCCTTGACCTTGTCGAGCCCGTAGTGATCCTCGTTGAGGATCTTCTCGGCGAGCTTGATGTCCTTCTTGACCTTGGTCGGCTTCTTCCACGGAATGTTGAGCAGCCAGTCGAGGTAGTTGCGCACCACCGTCGCCTCGGCCGACATCGGGCTCATCGTCCGCAGCTTCTTCACCTCGAGGAGCGCCTTCTCGCGCGCCTCCTTCGAGAGCTTGGTCTTCTTGATGCGGTCCTCGAGCTCGGAAGCCTCGTCGCGGCCTTCCTCGTTCTCGCCCAGCTCCTTCTGGATCGCCTTGAGCTGCTCGTTGAGATAGTACTCGCGCTGCGTCTTCTCCATCTGCCGCTTGACGCGGTTGCGGATGCGCCGCTCGACCTGGAGGACGCCGATCTCGCCCTCCATGAAGCCGCAGATCTTCTCCAGCCGGCCGCCGACGGAGCGGATCTCCAGCAGTTCCTGCTTGTCGGAGATCTTCAGGGCGAGATGCTGGGCGATGGTGTCCGCCAGCTTCGCCACGTCGTCGATCTGGCTGACGGTGACCAGCACCTCCGGCGGGATCTTCTTGTTGAGCTTGATGTATTCCTCGAACTGTGACACCGCGGTGCGGCTCAGCGCCTCGAGCTCGCGCGGGTCGCCTTCCTCGTCGCCATAGGGCTCCGCATGGGCCTGGAAGAACGCGGGGTTCTCGGCGTAGCGCGCGATGCGCACGCGCTGGCCGCCCTCCACCAGCACCTTCACGGTCCCGTCGGGCAGCTTCAGGAGCTGCAGCACCGTGCCGACGGTGCCGACGGTGTAGATGTTCTCCGGCGAGGGGTCGTTCTCGGTCGCGTCCTTCTGGGTGACGAGCAGGATCTGCTTGTCGTCCTTCATGACGTCCTCGAGCGCGCGCACCGACTTCTCGCGCCCGACGAAGAGGGGAACGACCATGTAGGGGAAGACGACGATGTCCCGAAGCGGCAGGACCGGATAGAGCTGAAGTCTGGGGGATTCTTGCATTCTGCCTCAGGTGGCGGCGCGGGGCCGGCGATGCCGGCCCCGCTGGACCGGTATCGGAAAAATGGCGCCCGCCCGCTCCCCGTTCAAGAGGACCGGTCGGTTGCCCGCCCTGCCTCCGCGCGCCGCTCGCCGTAGATGTAGAGTGGCCGCGCACGACCCTCGATGACCTCGCGGTTGATCACCACCTCCTCGACCCCGTCGAGGGTGGGCAGGTCGTACATCGTGTCCAGCAGGACGCCTTCCATGATCGAGCGCAGCCCGCGCGCGCCGGTCTTGCGCTGGATCGCCTTGGTGGCGACGGCACGCAGCGCGTCCTCGGCGAGCGCCAGGCGCACGTCCTCCATCTCGAACAGCCGCTGGTACTGCTTGACCAGGGCGTTCTTGGGCTTGGTCAGGATGTCGACCAGCGCGCCCTCGTCGAGGTCCGTCAGGGTCGCCACCACCGGCAGCCGCCCGACGAACTCCGGGATCAGGCCGAACTTCAGCAGGTCCTCGGGCTCGACCTCCTTCAGGATCTCGCCAGTCTGGCGCTCGTCGGGGCCGCGCACCTCGGCGCCGAAGCCGATCGAGGTGCCCTGGCGGCGCTGCGCGATGATCTTCTCCAGGCCCGAGAAGGCGCCGCCGCAGATGAACAGGAGGTTGGTCGTGTCGACCTGGAGGAACACCTGCTGGGGATGCTTGCGGCCGCCCTGCGGCGGCACGGAGGCGATCGTCCCCTCCATGATCTTGAGCAGCGCCTGCTGCACGCCCTCGCCCGAGACGTCGCGGGTGATCGACGGGTTGTCGGACTTGCGGCTGATCTTGTCGACCTCGTCGATGTAGACGATGCCGCGCTGCGCCCGCTCGACGTTGTAGTCGGCCGCCTGGAGCAGCTTCAGGATGATGTTCTCGACATCCTCGCCGACATAGCCGGCCTCGGTCAGCGTCGTGGCGTCGGCCATGGTGAAGGGCACGTCGATGATGCGGGCCAGCGTCTGGGCGAGCAGCGTCTTGCCGCAGCCGGTCGGGCCGATCAGCAGGATGTTCGACTTCGCCAGCTCGACGTCGTTGTTCTTCGCGCCGTGCGCCAGGCGCTTGTAGTGATTGTGCACCGCGACCGAGAGCACGCGCTTGGCATGGAACTGGCCGATCACGTAGTCGTCGAGGACCTTGCAGATGTCCTGCGGGGTCGGCACCCCGTCGCGCGACTTGACCAGCGTCGTCTTGTGCTCCTCACGGATGATGTCCATGCAGAGCTCGACGCACTCGTCGCAGATGAAGACGGTGGGGCCGGCGATGAGCTTGCGGACCTCGTGCTGGCTCTTTCCGCAGAAGGAGCAGTACAGGGTGTTCTTCGAGTCGCCGCCGCTGGACTTGTTCATAGCCGCTCCAAACACATCGGGGGCCGCGGGGATGTTAGACCCTGGCTCGGTCGACGGACAATGCCAATCGGCCTGCAAGACCCGCGCCGCGGCCCGAGCGGCGCTTCCGGCCGCCACCGCGGGGCCGTCGGGCGCCTCTCGAACGCATCAGTAATATGGGGAGGCCGTCAAGACCTCCCCAGTTCGGACACCGCCCCGTGATCAGCTCGGCCGCGCCTCGTCCTCGCGCGGAGGACGGCTGGCGATGACCTCGTCGATCAGGCCGAACTCCTTGGCCTCGGTCGGATTGAGGAACTTGTCGCGCTCCATCGCCCGCTCGATGACGTCGAGCGGCTGGCCGGTGTGGCGGACGTAGATGTCGTTGAGCCGCGCCCGGATCGCCAGGATCTCCCGGGCATGGATCTCGATGTCGGTGGCCTGCCCCTGGGCGCCGCCGGAGGGCTGGTGGATCATGATGCGCGCGTTCGGCAGCGCGAACCGCTTGCCCTTGGCGCCGGCCGTCATCAGCAGCGATCCCATCGAGGCCGCCTGGCCGATGCACAGTGTCGACACCTCCGGCCGGATGTACTGGATCGTGTCGTACATCGCCAGGCCCGAGGTCACGACCCCGCCCGGCGAGTTGATGTACAACGCTATGTCCTTGTTGGGATTTTCGGATTCCAGGAACAGCAGCTGGGCGCAGACGAGGCTGGCCACGGCGTCGTTCACGGGGCCGACGAGGAAGATGATCCGCTCCTTCAGGAGGCGGGAATAGATGTCGTACGCCCGCTCCCCGCGGTTGGTCTGCTCGACCACCATCGGGACCAGGGTGTTCATCGTGAACTCGTAGGGATCGCGCATCGTCCTCACTCCGCGGCCGGCGGCCGACGCCGCCGCCAAAGATGTCCGGTCAGCCCCCGACCGCCGCGCCGCCGGCCCCGCCCGCGGCATCGGGGTCCTTCAGCAGCTCCTCCACGGGGACGGTGCGTTCGCTCACCTTGGCCATGTCGACGATGAGGTCGACCACCTTGTCCTCGAAGATCGGCGCGCGCAGTGCGGCTACGGCCTGGGGATTCTTCTCGTAGAACTCGACGACCCGCCGCTCCTGCCCCGGATAGCGGCGCGCCTCCTCGGAGATCGCCCGGTTGAGCTCCTCCTCGGACACCCTGATGTTGTTGACGCGACCGATTTCCGCAAGGAGCAGCCCGAGGCGCACGCGGCGCTCGGCGATCGCGCGATACTCGGCCTTCAGCGTCTCGTCGTCCTTGCCGGCGTCCGGGTCGGGCGCGGAGGCCTCGCCGCCGGCCGCCGAGTCGGCCCCGGCGGCGGCCGCCTTGCGCTGCTCCTCGACGCGGCTCCAGATGCCCTGGAACTCGAGGTCGACCATGCCCTCGGGCACCGGAAAGTCGTGGCCCGCGGCGAGCTTGTCGAGGAGCGTGCGCTTCAGCCGCCCCCGCGAGAAGGTCGAGAAGTCCTTCTCCATCTCCTGCCGCGCCGCGCCGCGCAGCTCGACGAGCGAGGGGAAGCCGATCTGCTTGGCCAGCTCGTCGTCGACGGCGGCCGGCACCGGCGCCCGCAGCTCCTTGATCGTGACCTGGAAGCGGGCCGGCTTGCCGGCGAGCTGGCGGTTGCCGTACTCCGCCGGGAAGGTCACCTCGACGTCGAAGCTCTCGCCCGGCCCGTGCCCGACGACCTGGTCCTCGAAGCCGGGGATGAACATCCCGCTGCCGATCTCCAGGTGGAAATCCTCGGCACTGCCGCCCGCGAACGGCTTGCCGTCGACGAAGCCCTGGAAGTCGACCACCGCGACGTCGCCCTTGGCCGCGGGGCGGGCCTCGGCGACCGGCTCGGTGCGCTTGTGCTGGTCGGCCACCCGCTGCAGCGCCTTGTCGACCTCGCTCTCGTCGACCTGGGCCTTCAGCCGCTCCAGCTCGATGGTGGCGAAATCCTGCGCCCGGATCTCCGGCAGCACCTCGATCGCCATGGTGTATTCGAGGTCGGCGCCCTCGTTGAAGGACTGGATCTCGACCTTGGGCTGCAACGCCGGGCGCAGGCCGCGCTCCTCCATGGTCTGCTGCGCGGTCTTCTCCAGCGTCTCCTGCAGCACCTCGCCCAGCAGCGCCTGGCCATAGCGCCGGCGCAGCACCGGCAGCGGCACCTTGCCCGGACGGAAGCCCGGCAGCCGCGCCTCCTTGGCCATCTCGCTCAACCGGCCATCGACCTTGGCGCTCAGCTCCGACGCCGGGACGGTCACCTTGTATTCGCGCTTCAGGCCCTGGCTGGCGGTTTCGACAACGTTCATCGACGGATGATTCCCACTTGAGACGGTCGGCGATGCCGACCCGAATGACGGAGAGGGGGCGATGGTGCGGGCGAAGGGACTCGAACCCCCACGACTTGCGTCACCGGAACCTAAATCCGGCGCGTCTACCAGTTCCGCCACGCCCGCCCCGCGCGAACCCGGCGCGCCCCGGTCTCCCCCGCGCGAACGCGTTCTAGCGCAGATGGCGACCTTTCGACAACTTGGTTACGCGTCGAGGACGGCGCGGGCGGCAGCGTCGACGATCGCATCGGCGTCGATGCCGTGGACGCGGTAGAGGTCCGGCAGGTCGCCGGACTGCCCGAAGCGGTCGACCCCGAGGGGGTAGACGCGGTGGCCGGCGATGCCGCCCAGCCATGCCAGGGACGCCGGATGGCCGTCGAGCACGGTCACCAGGGCCGCGCCGGGCGCCAGCGGCGCCAGCAGATCGGCGATGCGGCTTCCCCTGCCCTCGCGTGCCGCGGCGCGCCACTCGGCGAACAGCACGTCGGGCGACGTCAGCGCCAGCAGACCGGCCCCCGGAACGTCCTCCAGGATGGCGCGATGGGCCTCGGCGGCCTCCGGCGCTACCGCGCCGACATAGACGATCGCCAGCTCGGCGCCGTTCGCCGGCGCCACCGCCCAGTAGCCGCCCGACAGGATGTCGGCCTTGCGCGCCGCGTCGAGCGGGCGCCGCGGCTGCGCCAGCGGGCGGGTCGACAGGCGCAGATAGACCGAGCCGCCGTCCTCGGCCTGCATGTGCCGGAAGGCCCAGCCCATGATCGCCGTCAGCTCGTCGACGAAGGCCGGCTCGAAGGCGGTGAGCCCCGGCTGCCCGAGACCGATCAGCGGGGTAATGATCGACTGGTGGGCGCCGCCTTCGGGCGCCAGCGTCAGGCCCGACGGCGTGGCCACGACCATGAAGCGCGCGTCCTGGTAGCAGGCATAGTTCAGCGCATCGAGGCCGCGCTTGATGAACGGATCGTAGAGCGTGCCGATCGGCAGCAGGCGGCAGCCGAACAGGCTGTCGGACAGCCCGAATGCCGCCAGTGTCAGGAACAGGTTGTGCTCGGCGATGCCGAGCTCCACGTGCTGACCCTGGGGCGACATCATCCAGCGCTGCGCCGAGACCACCTTCTCGTCGCGGAACACGTCGTGGCGCTCATGCCGGTCGAAGATGCCGCGCCGGTTGACCCAGCCGCCGAGGTTGGTCGAGACGGTGACGTCGGGGGACGTCGTGACGATGCGCTCGGCGAGGCGGCTGTCGCCGGCGGCGAGGTCGGACAGGATCCGCCCGAAGCCCTCCTGGGTCGACATCCGCTCCCCCGCCGGCGTCGGCAGGTCGTCCGGGACGGGGATGCCCTGGTCGTGATGCCGGCGCTCCCCGGCCGCCACGAAGGGCACGCGGGCGAGGAAGTCCGACAGCGCCGGAACCGGCAGGTCGAGGCCCTCGAAGGGCTCCCACTCCTTGCCGTCGGCGATGCGGTTGGCCGTCTTGAAGACCGTCATCTGGTCGCGGTTCATCAGGCCGGCATGGTTGTCCTTGTGGCCGGCGAACGGCAGGCCGAAGCCCTTCACGGTGTAGGCGATGAAGCAGGTCGGCAGGTCGTCCTGGATCGCCTCGAACGCCTCCAGCACGCTCTCCATGTCGTGTCCGGCGAGGTTCGTCATCAGGGCGGACAGCGCCGCGTCGTCGTGCTCGGCCAGGATCGCCTGGATGCCCGGCAGGTAGCCGAGGTCGCGTTGGAGATGGGCCCGCCACCCCTCGCCGCCCTTGAAGACGAGCGCCGAGTACAGCGAGTTCGGGCAGGCGTCGATCCATTCGCGCAGGGCCTCGCCATCGGGGCGCGCGAAGGCCACCTGCAACCGCTTGCCGTACTTCAACGTCACGACACGCCAGCCCATGCTCTGGAAGATGCCGTCGATGCGCATGAACAGGCGGTCGGAGACGACGCTGTCGAGGCTCTGCCGGTTGTAGTCGATGACCCACCAGAGATTGCGGACGTCGTGCTTCCAACCCTCCAGCATCGCCTCGAAGACATTGCCCTCGTCGAGCTCGGCATCGCCGACGATGGCGACCATCCGCCCCGGCGGCGTGTGGGTCGGCACCATCTGTTTCATGCGCAGATAGTCCTGGACGATCGAGGCGAAGGTCGTCACCGCCACCCCGAGCCCGACGGAGCCGGTCGAGAAGTCGACGTCGTCGGCGTCCTTGGTCCGCGAGGGGTACGACTGGGCACCGCCCAGCGCCCGGAAGCGCTGCAGCTTCTCGCGGTCCTGGCGGCCGAGCAGGTACTGGATCGCGTGATAGATCGGGCTGGCGTGCGGCTTCACCGCGACGCGGTCCTGCGGCCTGAGGACCGCGAAGTAGAGCGCCGTCATCAGGGTCGCCACCGATGCGCTCGACGCCTGGTGCCCGCCGACCTTGAGCCCGTCGCGGCTCGGCCGCTCGTGGTTGGCGTTGTGGATCATCCAGCTCGACAGCCAGAGCACCTTGCGCTCGAGCTCGTGCAGCAGGGCGAGGCGTTCCGGGCCGGCCGCGGGAGCGATGTCGAGGGGAAGTGCGCTCATCGTGCCTCCTTGGCGACTGCCGCCCGCCTCAGCCCTTGGCGAGCGCCCGGATGGTGGAGGACATGGAGATCCTGCCCTCGCCGCGATAGGCCTCGTGGTTCGCGTCGATGCTGTCGAGACGGTAGAGGTAGTTGACCATCATGCCATAGGACTGGCGCAGCCCCTTCGCGGTCGGGTCGGCGAGCCAGTCCAGGCGCTCGATGCGGGCGCCGTTGGTCAGGTGGAAATGGGCGACGGGGTCGAGCGCCCGGCGGCGCTGCGGCCGCAGGGTCGCGAGGTAGCCGGCGCACAGCCGCTCCAGCGGCGCGCGCAGCGCATCGGCCAGCGCCGGCCGCTCGATCCAGTCGTCGGCCTCCAGGAGCTCGGGCAGGCGGCCGGCCAGCCCGTGCGTCGCTGCCGCCAGCGCCGCGGCCTCGGCTGGCTTCAGCATCGAGGCGAGGTCGTGTTCGGCGGTGCGCGCCTCGAGCCACGCACGGAACCCGGGAACCGGCGACAGGGTCGCGAAAGTCTTGAGATTGCGCAGCTCGGACGCCAGCAGGTCGACGACCTGCTTGATCAGGAAGTTGCCGAAGCTGATGCCGTCGAGCCCGCGCTGGCAATTGGAGATCGAATAGAAGATCGCGGTGTCGGCACTCTTCGGGTCGGCGACCGGCGCAGTCTCGTCGAGCAGCGGGGCGATGCGGTCGGAGATGCCGTTCACCAGCGCCACCTCGACGAAGATCAGCGGCTCGTCGGGCATGCGCGGATGGAAGAAGGCGAAGCAGCGCCGGTCCGCCTCCAGGCGGTTCTTCAGGTCGTCCCAGCCGCGGATCGCATGCACCGCCTCGTAGGCGATCAGCTTCTCCAGCAGCGCCGCCGGCGCCTCCCAGGTGATGCGGCGCAGATCGAGGAAGCCGACGTCGAACCACGACGCCAGCAGCCCGTGCAGGTCGGCGTCGAGCGCGGCCAGGTCGCCGTCGCGCCGCGCCAGCGGCAGCAGCTCCGCCCGCAGGTCCACCAGGAACTTGACGCCCTGGTCCAGGCCGTTGAACTGGCGCAGCAGCTTCAGCCGCGGGGCGTCGAGGGAGCGCGCCAGGGCCCGCTCGGCCTTGGCGTAGTCCGCGGGATCGGCGGCCACCAGCGCGGCGGCGGCGTTGCGCACCGCGTCGGGATCGCGGTCGAACTCCGTCGCCAGCATGCGCAGGAAGCGCTCGCGGCCGACCGCGCTGAGGGCGAGATAGGCGCGGCCGAGCTCCGCCGCCCGCAGTCGCGCCGACACTTCGCCGCCCTTGCCGTCGAGGCAGTCGCGCATCTGCCCGTGCAGCCGCTGCGCGTCCTCCTCGGGCAGGTCCGGCCGCGGCGGGGCGCCGACGGCGACGCGGGCGGTCGCCGAAAGGTCCCGCCAGGCCGCGCGGAGATTGCCCAGGGTACGGTCCAGGACGCTGTCGAGGAACCCGGTCGAGGTGCGTTCAGCCATCCCCTTTCGCTTACACGGAGCGAGCCGACGAGGGCAAGGCGCGACCGCCGTTGCGTCGCGCATCGACTCCCCGGATGCTGCTCCGGTCGACGCGACGCGGACAGGACACGATGCTGCCGGCGTACATGGCCCACGAGAACTTCTCGGCCCAGGCCGAGGCACTGCGCGCCGCGTTCGAGGCGCATTTCGCCGACCCGATGAGCCACACCGCCGATCGCCACCAGGTCTGGAACTACTGGCACGTCCCGGGCAGCTATACCTACCTGCGCACGACGCCCGAGAAGGTCCTGCCGCGCGAGCCGCTGCTGGCGCTGTTCGAGGAAATCCGCGCGCTCGCCGCGGCGCGCTACGGGCTGACGCACGTCACCTGGCCCTATCTCAGCCTGTACGTCGCGGGCTGCCAGCAGGTCCTGCACAACGACGCGCGCAACGGCCGCATGGGCTACGTCTACTCGCTGACGCGCTGGGACGAGCGGCGCTTCCTCGGCGGCGAGACGCTGATCTTCCGCGAGGGCGACTATTTCGGCTCGGGCGCCATCACCCGCCCGATGGCGAGCTCGGGCTTTTACGAGCTGGTCCCCGCCCGCTTCAACCAGCTGCTTCTGTTCGACGACCGCCTGCCCCACGCCGTCCCCCGCCTCGAAGGGAGCATGGTGCCGCAGGAAGGCCGCGTCGTTCTCCACGGCCATATCTCCGAGGGACCGCCCCTGGTCGAGGGGGGCTTGCCCGGCGGTGCCGTCGCGGCGGTGCTGGCGGCGGGCGAGGCGGCGCTGCGTGCCCATGTGACGCAGAGCGCCACCGGCCTGACCGGCCTCGTCGGCGCCCGCCTCGAGGTCGGCCTCGACGGCGCCGTCGCCAAGGTCGAGATCCTCTACGACCGCCTGATGCCGACCGGCCGCGACGCCGGCGATCCCGCGACCGCGGTGGCCGCCGTCGGCGGCTTCCTGCAGGCGCTGCGCTTCCCGCGCGCCGCCGCGCCCTCGACCGTGACGCTGGCGGTGCCGTGCGGCGAGCGCATCGGTGGGTGACGCGGCCGACTCAGTCGAGGGTGCGGCGATAGCGCAGCAGGGCGATGCCCATCGCCGCCAGCATGAAGAGCAGGAGCGGCCCGACGTCGGGTGCGATCTCCGCCCAGCCGTTGCCCTTCAGCAGGATGCCGCGGACGATGCGCAGGAAGTGGGTGAGCGGCAGCACCTCGCCCAGAGTCTGGGCCCACTCCGGCATGCCGCGGTAGGGAAACATAAAGCCGGAGAGCAGGATCGACGGCAGGAAGAAGAAGAACGCCATCTGCATCGCCTGGAGCTGGTTGGCCGCGACCGTGGAGAAGGTGAAGCCGATCGACAGGTTGGCGGCGATGAAGACGACGAGGACGAGCGACAGCAGCCCGAGGCCGCCGACCATGGGCACCTGGAAGAGGAACCGCGCCGCCAGCAGGATCACCGTCACCTGGATGTAGCCGACGAGGATGTAGGGAATGATCTTGCCGAGCATGACCTCGAACGGCCGGACCGGCATGGCCAGCAGGTTCTCCATGGTCCCGCGCTCGCGCTCGCGGGTCATGCCGAGCGAGGTCATGATGACCATGGTCATGGTCAGGATGGTGCCCATGAGGCCGGGCACGACGTTGTAGGACGTGACCCCCTCCGGATTGTAGCGGCGGTGCAGGCGCAGCTCGTAGCCGGCCGGCCGGGCCGCGAGATGGGCGAGCGGGCCCACCAGATCGCGGGCGAGCGCGCTGTCGACGATCTGGGAGAGGGCGCCGAGCGCGTTGCTGGTAGCGGCCGGATCGGTCGCATCCGCCTCGACCAGGAGCGCCGGCCGGTCGCCCCGCAGCAGGCGCCGCGCGAAGTCGGGCGGGATCGACACGACGAACTGCACGTCGCCGCGGGCGAGCAGTGCCGTCGCCTCCGCCTCGTTCGCCGCGGTGCCGACGATGCGGAAATAGGCGGAGTTGCCCATGGCGGCCACCAGCGAGCGAGAGAACGTGCTGGCCTCGCCCGCCATCACCGCCGTCGGCAGGGACCGGGGGTCGGCGTTGATCGCGTAGCCGAACAGCAGGAGCTGCAGCACCGGGATGCCGATCATCATCGCGAAGGTCAGGCGATCGCGCCGCATCTGGACGAACTCCTTGATCAGGATCGCCCAGAAGCGGCGCAGGCTGGCGGTCATTGCAGCGTGTCCCTGGTCTGCCCCATCAGGGCGATGAACACGTCCTCCAGCGTCGGGTCGTCGGCCGCCCAGACGGTGGCCGGATCGGCGCGCACGGCGGCGATGGCGGCGTCCAGCGCCGCGGCGTCGTGGCCGCTGACATGGAGTGAGTTGCCGAAGCGCACGACCATCTCGACGCCCGGCCGGTCGCGCAGCGCCCGGGCGAGCGCCTCGGGGTCGGGCGTCGTCGCGCGCCGCGTCGCGAGGCCGGATTCGCGGATCACCGATTCGGTGGTGCCGCGGGCGAGGACGCGGCCGTAGGCGATGTAGACGATGGCGTGGCAGCGCTCGGCCTCGTCCATGTAGTGGGTGCTGACGAGGACCGTCATGCCGTCGGCCGCGAGGTGGTGGATCTCCTCCCAGAACTCGCGCCGCGCCTTGGGGTCGACGCCGGCCGTCGGCTCGTCGAGGAGCAGCAGGCGCGGCTGGTGGAGGATGCAGGCGGCGAGCGCCAGGCGCTGCTTCCAGCCGCCGGAGAGGGCGCCCGCGAGCTGGCGCTGGCGGCCGGTCAGGCCGAGCCGCTCCAGCGTCGCGCCGACGACCTCGTGGCGGCGCGGCACCCCGTACATGCGCGCGACGAAATCCAGGTTCTCGCGGATGCTGAGGTCCTCGTAGAAGCTGAAGCGCTGGGTCATGTAGCCGACCTGGCGCTTGATCGCCGCGGCCTCGCGCCGAACGTCGTAGCCGAGGCAGGTGCCGCTGCCGGCGTCGGGGGTGAGCAGTCCGCAGAGCATGCGGATGGTCGTCGTCTTGCCGCTGCCGTTGGGGCCGAGGAAGCCGCAGATCTGCCCGACCGGAACCTGGATCGACAGGTCCTGCACGACGGGCGGCCCGCCGAAGCTCTTGCTGAGGCCGGTCACGTCGATCGCGAGGGCGGTGCTCATGGCAGCAGCCTCGCTTCCACCGGCTGCCCGGGATTGAGGACCGTGGGAGCGACCGGCTTCGCCTCGGCCATGAAGACGAGCTTGGCCCGCGTCTCGCGGCTGTAGATAACCGGCGGCGTGAACTCCGCCCGCGGCGACAGGTAGCTGATGCGCGCCGTCATCCCCTGCGCGCAGCCGTCGCAGCCGACCGAGATCGTGCGGCCGACCGCGACCCGGGACAGCCATGCCTCCGGCACGAAGATCCGCAGGCGGATGTTGCCCGGCGGCAGCAGCGAGACGATCGGGGTGCCGGCGGCGACGAACTCCCCCGGCACGAAGAGCGTGTCGGCGACGAGGCCGTCGGCCGGGGCGGCGAGGCTGCGCTGTGCCAGGCGCCAATCCGCCTGGCGCACCGCGGCGGCGGCCATGGCGACCGCGGCTTCGGCCGCCTCGATCTCGTCGTCGCGGGCGGCGAGGCGCGCGACCGCGATCTGGGCGGTCAGCTCGGCGACGCGGCCGCGGTCGCGCTCGAAGGCGGCACGGGCCTGGTCGACACGGTCGACCGACACCACCTGCCCGGCCGGAAGCTGCGTCTGCCGGCGATACTGCGCCTGGCTCAGATGCAGTGCCGCCTCGGCCTGGTCCTTCTGCGCGACCAGCGCGTCGATCTCGGGCGTCCGCCGTCCCTTGCGCAGGTTGTCGAGCTGCGCTTCGGCCTGGGCGAGACGGGCGCGCGCCTCGTCCACGGCGGCCGCCTCGGCCACGGCATCCAGCGTGGCGACGACGGTGCCGCTGCGCACGGTGTCGCCGCGTGCCACCGCCAGGCTGCGCAGGATGCCGCCGTCGCGCGGCCCGAGATGGGCGTACTCGCCCTCGACATAGCCGTAGAAGACCCCGTCGGGTGCCGGTGCCGGTGCGAAGAGTCCGATCAGCCCGGCGAGCGCGGCACGCAGCCAATCCATGGCTCAGCCCTTCCTTCCGGTCTCGGCAGCGAGACCGTGCAGCACGATGTCGATGAACGCGGCGAAGAAGCCCGCCGGATCGATCGGGTGCACCGCATGCGGCTCCAGCGCGTTCTTCCACAGGGCCATCAGCAGGATCGGTGCCGCCAAGGCCGGCGCGGCGCGGACCGCGTCGACAGCGCGGAACTCGCCGCGCGCGATGCCGCGCTGGATGACGCGCGCGAACAGCCTCATGCCGCGGGCGACCACCTCCTCGGCGTAGAAGCGGGCGAGATCGGGAAAGTTGCCGGCCTCGGCGATCAGCAGCTTGGGGATGACGCCCATACGTCCCGCGGCGGCGGCGACCAGCGCGCCGACGATCTCCGACAGCATCTCCGGCGTCGGCATGTCCGACGTCGCCAGCCGGCGCTCCGCCTCGGCGAGGTTCGGCAGCAGCGTCTGGCGCACGACCGCCTTGAACAGCTCTTCCTTGCTCGGGAAGTACAGGTAGAGCGTGCCCTTGCTGATGCCCGCCCGCGCCGCGACGTCCTCGAGCCGCGTCGCGGCGAAGCCGCGCTCGGCGAAGGCGTCCAGTGCTGCGGCGACGATCTCCGCGGGTCGCGCATCCTTGCGGCGGCGCCAGCGCGGCGGCAGGTCGGTCATGGGCTGTCACTTACTGACTGGCCGGTAAGTTATCGCCCGACGGACAGCGACGCAAGCGCCGTCCCGCGGCTAGGGGACGAGGGCGGCGAGAACCGCGGCGACGGACAGCGGGAGATCGTCGGCGATCAGGCCGGGCCCCAGGCGCGCGGCCGCCGCGCCATGCAGCCAGACCGCCGCGGCCGCCGCCTCGAAGGCCGGCATGCCCTGCGCGAGCAGGCCGACGCAGAGACCCGCGAGCACGTCGCCGGTGCCGGCGGTGGCCAGGGTCGGCGGGCCGTTGGCGTTGATCGCCAGCCGCCCGTCCGGCGCGGCGATGACCGTGTCCGCCCCCTTCAGCACGACCACGGCGCCGCTGCGCCGTGCCGCCGCGCGGGCCCGTGCCGGCTTGTCGCCGTCGGTCGCGAACAGCCGGGCGAACTCGCCCTCGTGCGGGGTCAGGATCGTCGGCGCCGCGATGGCGGAGAACAGCGTCGCCGGGTCGTCCGCGAACGAGGTCAGCGCGTCGGCGTCGAGGACCGCCGCCCGCTCCGCCTCCAGGACCGCCAGTACCTGCCGGCGCAGCGACCCGCCGACGCCGCCGCCCGGGCCGAGCAGCCAGGCGTTGCGGCGACGGTCGGCGAGCAGGATCGGGAGGTCCTCCAGCGATGCCATCAGCACTGCGGCGGGGGCCGTCGCATAGAGCGGCAGGGCATCCGCCGGGGCCGCCAGGGTCACCAGTCCGGCGCCGACGCGGGCGGCGGCATGGCCGGCCAGCC